>JABDLC010000137.1 GCA_013001905.1 Gammaproteobacteria bacterium
AGTCTTCTCCGCCTGACGGGCGCGCTTCCTGGCTGATTTGATGTTTGCCACTGGTTTAAACCGTGTCCTGCTGTCAAAGAGCCGCGTATTATTCGCGCCCGGAGGGCTGTTGTCAATCACATTCGCCGGCCCCGTTTTGGGCTAAACTCACCCCCTCATGAAACCGAAAAAACCTATATCCGGCGTGAAGTTAGCGCTGAAGACATCGATCGTCAGCGGGATGACCCTGCTGTCCCGAATTCTGGGCCTCGTGCGGGATATCGTGTTTGCGCGGTTTTTCGGTGCCGGACTGCTCATGGACGCGTTCCTGGTCGCCCAGCGAATTCCGAATATGTTGCGGCGTTTCTTCGCCGAAGGGGCGTTTTCGGCTGGCTTCGTGCCGGTGATGGCACGCTACAAGGAGCAGCACGATCAAGATGAGGCGCGCGAGTACCTGGACGCGATGGCGGGTACCTTCGGCGTCGTGCTATTCGTCGTCACATTGCTCGGCGTTATTGGGGCACCGCTGCTGGTTCTGGTGGTCGCGCCGGGGTTCGTCAGCGACGGTGGTGACTTTGACCTTGCGGCGTTGATGCTGCGATTCACCTTCCCGTACCTGTTTTTCGTGTCGCTCACGGCATTTGCGGGCGGCATCTTTAATACCTATGGGCGTTTTGGCGTGCCGGCTTTTACACCCGTACTGCTCAACGTGGTTCTCATCGCTGCGGCGGTATGGGCGGCGCCGCTGCTCGAGCAGCCCATCATGGCGCTCGCGTATGCCGTATTCGTGGCAGGTGTCCTGCAGCTGCTGTTCCAGCTGCCGTTCCTGGCGCAGATTCGTGTGCTACCGCGCCCAAAATGGCGGCCACAGCATGCCGGCGTCAAGCGGGCCTTCAAGCTCATGATCCCGGCAATATTTGGATCGTCGGTAGCACAGATCAACGTACTGCTTAGCGGCATCATTGCATCGCTGCTGCCCGTAGGAAGCATCAGTTACCTCTACTACTCGGACCGCCTCATGGAGTTTCCCCTGGGGTTGTTCGGCATCGCACTGGCCACCGTCACGTTGCCTTACCTGTCGCGGCTGTGGGCTAATGACGAGCGTCGCGAGTTCGCACAGACACTGGAATGGTCCATGAAGATCGCGGTTCTGATTGCCGTGCCGGCGGCTGTTGGCCTGGTGATGCTGGCTGCGCCACTGGTTACGACATTGTTCTACGGTGGTGAATTCAATCAGCGCTCTGTCGCTATGACGGTTCTCGCATTGCAGGCCTATGCACTTGGACTGGTTGGATTCTCTTTTGTCAAAGTCCTTGCGCCGGCTTTCTTTGCGCGAGAGGACACACGCACACCGGTAAAAATCGGGGTCATCGCACTATTGGCTAATCTCGTGCTCGGCGGTTCGTCGGCCTGGTATCTCTCCAGCAACAATATCGCCGGTCCACATACCGGACTGGCGGCGGCCACATCGATTGCCGCGCTGCTAAACGCTGCATTGCTGTACCGCGGACTGCGCAAAGCCGAGGTTATTTCTCATGGCCCGGGTTGGGGCGTGTTGCTGCTTCGCATTGTGCTGGCCAATGCCGCGATGATTGCCGTGCTGATGACGTTGCGCCGTTCGGTTGCGTGGTGGATCGATGCCGCGTTGACGGATCGAGTGGCCTGGCTGGTCTTGTCGGTTACCGCTGGTGCCGGCATTTACTTCATCGTGCTGGTTACTCTTGGTCTGAGGCCCGCTCAGTTCCGCATGAGGCACGACTGACATGCGCCTCGTACGTCATCTCACAGACTTGCCGTTCGATGAACTGTCGGGCGGAAGCGTTATTACGATAGGCGCGTTTGACGGTATACACCTGGGTCACCGGCAATTGTTACGGCGCGTCGTCGAGGTTGCCCGGCAGACGGGGCGTCCGTCGATAGTAATGAGTTTCGAGCCGACGCCGAAAGAGTTCTTCGCTGGTGACAGCCCGCCGGCAAGGCTGATGCGCTTCCGGGAGAAACTCGAGGGTCTGGACGAACGAAAAATCGAGCTATTCTATTGCCCGCGCTTCAGCGAGGCGATGCGCAATATCCCCGCGGACGACTTCATCCGACGCGTCCTTGCGCATGGGCTGAATGCAAGGCACATCGTGGTCGGCGACGATTTCCATTTCGCGCGGCGTCGCGAAGGGTCCATCGATGATTTGCTGCGCGTCGCGCCGGCGCTGGGCATGACCATTGAGCAGGTGCCGAGTATTCTCGTCGGTGATACGCGTGTCAGCAGTACCGCTATTCGCGAAGCGCTCGAGGCGGGCGACCTCGATAGGGCCACGGCATTGCTGGGTCGCCCATACCGCATGTCCGGGCGTATCGTACGGGGACGCCAGGTCGGGCGCTCCCTGGGCTATGCGACGGCGAACGTCGATCTGAGGCGGCGTCAGAGCGCTGTTAAGGGCATCTACGCGGTACGCATACATGGACTACCCGAAGGCGCAGTTGATGGTGTTGCCAGTGTTGGCACCCGGCCGACATTCGACCTGGAAAAGCCGCTTCTCGAGGTACACTTGTTTGATTTCGACCGGGACATCTACGGCGACTATATTCACGTCGATTTCATCCGCCACCTGCGTGACGAGGCCAGATTCGATTCCGTTGATGATTTGGTTGCGCAAATGAAGATTGACGAAGAGAATGCACGTTCCGCACTGAGTACTGTGAATGTCTGAAGCCAAAACAACATCCAACACACGTTTTGTTGCCTGGATGTCGGTTGCGATGCTCGTTGTGATCGCCGACCAGGTGACCAAGTGGGC
>JABDLC010000019.1 GCA_013001905.1 Gammaproteobacteria bacterium
TTCGTCAACGCCTTCGCGGCCAACGACCCGGAATCGACACGGCGCATCTGGGAACGCATCGCCGCAAAATACACGCCGGAAGACGGCTACAAACGCATCGCGATTGTGAACTGCCGCGCCGACCGGCCGCAGCGCTCGTCCGAGATTGCCGTGGCCGCCGCCGAATGGAGCGAAACGCATCACTTTGTCGTGATTGGCTCCGGCACCATCCTGTTTTTGCGCGAGGCGCTGAAACGAGGCATTCCGCCGGAGCGCATTACGGTGGAAGAAGGCGCGACCTCGCGCGAAGTAATCGAAAGTATTCTTGAATTGTCCGGCAAGCGCGCAGCGATTGTCGGCATGGCAAACATCAAAGGTGGCGGCAACGAACTGGCACGCTACTTTGGCAACCGAGCGGAAACACTGGAACCCTTATGATTACGTTAAACCTGCTGGCACTCGCTATCGGCGTCGGCCTGCTCGTGACACTGCTGGTGACGGAGGCATTTGGCATCGCCGCAGGCGGTCTTGTGGTGCCCGGCTACATGGCGCTGAAGCTTATGCAGCCGGTCAATCTGGCCATCACCATCTTTGTTGCGCTGGCGACCTTCGCGATCGTGCGGGTGCTCTCCTCGTTCATGGTGATTTACGGCCGCCGCATGACAGGCCTGACTATTCTCACCGCCTACCTCATTGGTGCAATTCTCGAAATTACGATTGGTGGCGGTGTGGCCATTAACCTGACGCCCGAAAACGCAGCGGCGCTGGGCGACACCAGTGTCGACAACCTCAATCAGACGGCCGAGCCGGTGTTTGTTGAGCTTGGTGTGATCGGTTACATCATCCCGGGGCTGATTGCACTTTGGTTTAACCGGCAGGGTGTGGTGCAGACGCTGGCAGCGCTGGCGATCACCTCGGTGCTCGTGCGGCTGGTGCTGATTGTGATCATCCCCGACGTCATGATCGCGTACGACCGGGGCGAACTCTCTTTTATTGAATTGCTCGCACAGCTTCTTGGCGGCGACGGCACGTCACGAGTACAGTAAGGAATACGACGAATGGCATACACACGAGTTTACTGGCGGCCCAGTCAGGCCCCCACCGGGGCAATTGTGGTTTTGGCGCTGCTGTCGCTCGGCGGCTTGCTCATGGTCGAAACCATGCGCCGTCAGGATTCGAGCGCGGATTTCGGCAAAATGGCGGCCGCAGCCGAACAAACCCAGCAGGCGATGGAGTACGTTGGTTCGCTGCGCAAACAGATCCGTCGTGTTGATGCGGATGTCGACCCGCAGGAATCCGGACTGATTGGTATCGCCTCCAGCCCGATCACGTCGCTGAGCGGTAACCTGCAGGCGAAACAAACGACTATTAACCCCAACTGGGCTGCAGTGATGGTGCGCATGCTGCGGGATGCCGGCGTCAAACAGGGCGACACCGTGGCCGTGGCGGTATCGGGTTCGTTTCCGGCGCTGAACCTGGCGCTGTACTCCGCGATGGAGCAATTGGGCGCCCGCCCGCTGGTGATTGTGTCCGGTTCAGCGTCACAGTGGGGCGCCAATGTACCGGGGCTCAACTGGCTCGATATGTCGCGAGAACTGCGCGCCGCCGGGCTTATTACCACGCGGGAAATCGCCGCCTCGCTGGGTGGTGCCGAAGATCGCGGTATCGGCGTCTCTGAGCGCGGTCACACGATCATTAAGAACGCCATCAAAAACTCCGGCCTGCAGTTTTTGATGTCGGCCACACTCGAGGAGTCGGTCGCGAAACGCATCGCACTCTACACCCAATACGCCTACAACCAGCCGATCCGGGCCTACATCAACATCGGCGGCGGCAGTGCCAGCACCGGGCCGGCATCGATCGATCAGTATTTTGAAGGCGGCGTGATCACATCGGCGCAGCCGAAAGCCTTTGCGGTGGAATCCGTGATGGGCCATTTTCTGCAGGAGAGCGTGCCGGTTATTAATCTGTCGGGCATTGCCACGATTGCCCGTCGCTACGGATTGCCGCTGACGCCGATGGTCAAACAGTCGATCGGTTCGGGCGGCGTATACAACACCGCGAGTTACCGCACCTGGCTGGCAGGATTCTGGATTATTTTCATCCTGATCCTGCTGTACATGATCACCCGCATCTCGGGCGTGGTGAGCTCATTCGACAAAGGCGACTCGAGCAGCAAAAAGGTGCAGCCGACAATCTGATGGCTGCGGCCGGGCCCGGTGCACTTAGTGCACCCAGCGCATACTGCACACCATAAACTCGGCGTCTTCGAGCAACTCGGCGAAATCTTCGCCGGCTAAATGCACGAGCTCTTCGTGATCGCCGCTCTCGAAATACACATCAGTCTGCTCACACAACCCGGGGTCGACGACCGTCTCCAGGTCATACGCCGGCCCCAGCGCGGGGACCGCGCCCGTTTCACAGTCTGAAAAGACACGGACCAATTCTGCTTCCGACGCGGTTTCGAAATTACGGCCGAATTGTTCAGCCAGCGCGCCAAGCAGAACTCGATGCGTGGCCGGTATCACGGCGAGCAAGTAGCCGTGCGAATCTCTCAGTAAGACAGCTTTCGCCAGCTGGTCACCGGGTACATGCGCAGACTCAGCCGTGTGCATACTGGTCTGGGTATAAGGGTGGCGGTCAACACTGTAATGAATACCGGTGCGATCAAGGTAGTTACGAACGTTAATTGCCATACTCATAACAGTTCTCCTTATGCTTAGACGGTCACCACACCTTTAGTTTAGCGCTTCGGCGAGCAATAAAGACTACGCACTGCAACACGCCGCCACACTTTTGAAACCGCTCGTCAACACCGCCGTCATCGGGTAAAATCAGAAACAACACGCTTGAACTTACCGGCATTGCGCAGCTGCCAGATGCCGCGGGTAAGCTCGACTTGACGACCGGGCACGATGGCCTGCAGGTGCTCGGTTAGTTGTTGCTGCGTGTCCGCAGCCTGCTCGGCATCGACGTACAGCCGCAACTCACCAGTACGCAGCTGATGAATGCGCCAGGCGCGCAACCCGGCAATCCGCTCAAACTGAAAACTCAGCGGCGACACCTTGCGCCCTGCGCCGTCGATCAGCCAGTCGTCGCGGCGGGCATCGAGCACTGTCAGTGTGGGCAAGCGAATGTGGCACTCATGCGCTGCATCGTGCGCCTCAGCATGAAATGCGACCCGGTCGTCCAGCTGGTAACGCAATAACGGCTGCGACTCGATAAACAGCGTCGTTGCGAGCAACCCCTGCGGGCTGTCTTCAAGAATCAGTTCATCCGTGTTGGCGTGATAATCGTTGCAGTACGGGCACTGCCAGGCAATGGA
>JABDLC010000053.1 GCA_013001905.1 Gammaproteobacteria bacterium
GATTGTGTTAAGCGCTTACCTGGCGGATGAGACGGTGGCCAGGTCACTGTTGATCGTCTGGGCGCTTGTCGGCGTCCCGCTGTTCCTGATCGTTTTCGGCCGTCTGAATCGTGACACCAGCGACAGCGCCGCACTCATGTATCTCGTCGGACTCGCGATCCTGGGGCTCCTGTTGCTGGTCGGTCTCTACCGGATCTGGCCACTGCTCGACCCGCTCCGGGAATTTCTCTCAGAAGTATTCGAATAAAACACTATAAATTATTGTTTTTATTAGTTTTTCAATTGCCCCGTACAGGGCAATATCGCCGCTGCAACCTGGCAAACCCGCGCGTCCGGGGAGCACCGGCTGACACATTTGTGGGCATGTGATCACGGAATTCCGGCCCGGTCGATGCCATGATCGATGACTCTAAGTCATTGAGAGTTATCGATATGTTGATTATCTGGAGAGGCTACGGCTGGCTGGTGCCGGTCATCGTTATCGGCGCTTTCATGCTGTCACAAGCATCCGTCGATGCGCTTTACGGTGACGGCTTTTACCAGGCGAATACCTGGCCGAAACACGTGGGTACGGTAACCGGCGCCATTCTGGTCGGCGCACTGGGCTATTTCCTGAATCACGTACGCCGTGCGTACCTGGTCGATGAACAGACCGGTGAACTCGTCGGCAAGGCGCCATCACACTCGCTGTTTTTCATCCCGGTCGAGTACTGGTCGGTCATCACGCTGGCATTGTTTCTCTCGGTCACGATCTAGCCACGAGCGGGCGCTGCAACGCCAGTCTTGCCTGAAACCGGGAAAACAGCGCGTTGTCCGGCCGCTCGCAACGACCAAACGCGTCTGAGCTACCGGCAGTCCCAGTGTCCGCGGTGCCGCCAGCAGTGTTTCTGTGCGGGCCTGGCGTGATACACCACGTGAGTTTTGACGGCGGCGTGCTGATGGCCGTGCTTCGGTACGACAACCGTGCGGGTAGCACAAGCGCTCAACAGCAGTGTGACAGCGGCAATCGTGACCAGTCTTGTGAGGGTCGGGATCTTCATAGCAATTTCCTTTTGCAGCTTTGATCAGTGGGTAGTTACCGGATTTAACGGGCGACGGGCCATTGCGTTGACCCGGTACCTGCCTCGTCTTATGCGCATAATGTATATTATGTTAAATTAGGAATGGATATAACCTGAGCGGGCCTGATCCGGGCATCTCCCCTCCCGGAAGGCACTTTGTGTGTCCCTCCAGAGCTTTCAGGGCCCGTCAGACGGCATTCGGCCTGTTCTTGTGTTCAGCGGGGTTCTGGCTTGTTGGCGCTGGCCAGGCGCTGCGCTACGCGGCGGTAGGCATCGCGGAACGATATGCCTTCGGCCAGCACGATCTGGTAGGCCTCCTCCGCTGCAGTCAGGTCGGGACTCATCACGATATTGTCGGGCAGAAACCTGACCTTGCCGATCAGGAACGCCATGATTTCGACGCTCTCGATGCTCAGATCTATCGCCCGGAATACCGGTGGCTTCATGCGCTGCAGATCGCGTTGAAAGCCGGACGGCAATTTGCTGGTCAGTAGCAGGCACTCACTGAGACAAGCCTGCACGGTGCCAGCGGCTGCCCGAACCAGCTCCAGAACGTCCGGGTTTCGTTTTTGCGGCATGATCGACGACCCGGTCGTTAATTCCGCTGGCAGTTCGACGTAACTGAATTCCTGCGTGTAATACAGCAGCAAGTCAGTGGCGAGACGACCCAGGTCCTGCATCAGCAATGTGAGTTCGAACAGCAGACCGCTCTCCGCCTTGCCGCGTGAGAGCTGCACTGCGGTCACCGGGTTTTGCGTCTCGCTGAAGCCAAGTGCTGCCGTGGTCGCCTCTCTGTCGATCGGCAATCCCGGCGTCCCATAGCCAGCCGCACTGCCGAGCGGATTCTTGTCCAGTCGTCTTCGTGCCGCCGCCAGCCCATCGATCGCATCCGTAAATGCCTCCTTGTAACCCTCGCTCCAAAGCGCCACCGTCGATGGCATGGCATGTTGCATGTGGGTCGTCCCTGGCAGCGCGATCTCACCGTCCTGACGTGCAAGCTCATCGAGCGCGCCGCAGAGGGATTTGACGCTCCCCGAGACGTCTTTTGTCGCATCGAGCAGGTACAGGCGCAATGCGGTCAACACCTGGTCATTCCGGGAACGCCCGAGGTGAACCCGCCCGCCGGCTTCCCCGATGCGCTGCGTCAGCCGGGTCTCGAGCGCCGTGTGAACGTCCTCATCCTCAAGTTGTATCTGCCATTGGCCGGCTTCAAAGTCAGCCAGCAACCCGTTAAGCCCTGCGACAATGGCCGCGCAATCCGATTGGCCGATCAGGTCCTGCTGCAACAGCATTTCGGCATGCGCGATGCTGGCGCGAACGTCATAGGCAACGAGCCTGGCGTCCAGAACGTGGTCCTCGCCGGCTGTATATTGCAAAACACGCGCTTCCAGCGGCAGTCCTTTTTCCCAAAGACGGCTCATGCGTTTACCAGTGCCGGTGAGCGCGACTTCTTCAACAACAGCATCACGCCCAGTTGCAGCGCCACTGCGCCAATCGCCAGCCATGGATTGGCCCTCAGGCCGGCCAGGACAAAAATGAACAGCGCGATGAAACCATTGGTGATCGCGTACGGCATCTGCGTTTTGAAATGCGCGAGCGGCGTCGTGTCGGCGCCGGTTGACGAAAGGATGGTGGTTTCAGAAACGGGTGAGGAATGATCGCCGAACAATCCGCCCGACAGAACGGCGCCGATCGTCACGGCCAGATCAGCCGATGTCGCGATTGCTGCCGGCACCGCCAAGGGCATCATGATGATCACCGTTCCCC
>JABDLC010000059.1 GCA_013001905.1 Gammaproteobacteria bacterium
GCACCTCGATGTCGGCTCATCACATCCTGGGGCTGTAGCAGGTCCCAAGGGTATGGCTGTTCGCCATTTAAAGTGGTACGCGAGCTGGGTTTAGAACGTCGTGAGACAGTTCGGTCCCTATCTGCCGTGCGCGTTGGAAACTTGAAGGAAGCTGCTCCTAGTACGAGAGGACCGGAGTGGACGAACCTCTGGTGTTCCGGTTGTCACGCCAGTGGCATTGCCGGGTAGCTATGTTCGGACGGGATAACCGCTGAAAGCATCTAAGCGGGAAGCCCCTCCTAAGATTAGGTTTCCCTTGAGCTTTAAGCTCACTGTAGGGCCCTTGAAGACTACAAGGTTGATAGGCTGGGTGTGGAAGCGCAGTAATGTGTGAAGCTAACCAGTACTAATTGCCCGTGAGGCTTGACCATATAACACTCAAACACCTTGAGTGCTTCATGTTCAATGCACGCCATTATTGAAATATCGATAGCAATATCGAACGCGCTCGATCCGAAACGTCAAAACAATCCAGATTGTTAATTTTAACTTCGGTTAACTTTTTCGCAGTGAAGTTTTCTTCATTGCAGCTGTATCGCCTGGCGGCAATAGCGAGTAGGAACCACCCGATCCCATTTCGAACTCGGAAGTGAAAATGCTCAGCGCCGATGGTAGTGTGGGGTCTCCCCATGTGAGAGTAGGACACTGCCAGGCACTTATTCTGAAAAGCCCCTGACCCGGAAGGTTCAGGGGCTTTTCTTTTTCTGGCGCAGCGCAATTTTGTCCTGACCGGGTAGACGTTTAGGAATCACGGTAAACTTAGTAGGGCCTGACGATCTTTTCTCCGTCTTTTCAGGAGGCCGCTAACGTGTACATCAATTTCTGGTATCCCATTGCTCGCAGTGAAGAAATAACCGCCGACAAGCCGTTGCGAGTCGAGCTTCTGACTATGCTTTTTGTCGCGTTTCGCGATGAAGCGGGCGGCGCGCATGTGCTGGCCGATACGTGCGTACATCGGGGCGGTTCACTCAGCGAGGGATGGGTGAAAGGCGGTCGTGCTGTCTGTCCTTATCACGGCTGGGAGTACGACGGTAGTGGCGTGTGTACCAAGGTGCCATCGCTGGCGAATAAAAAAATTCCTGCGCGTGCCAAGGTTGACAGTTACCCGGTACAGGAGCGCTACGGCATTGTTTTTGCGTTTCTTGGCGATCTGCCTGAAAACGAACGGCCACCGTTGTATGACGTTGAGGAATACGGCACAGAGGGCTGGAAATCTCAGCTGTATGTTTATGAAGCGGCGTGCAACTACGAGCGTTCTGTAGAAAATGGTCTGGACCCCATTCACAACGAATTCGTTCACCCCTTGCAAGGTGCACCGACATTATCACCGGAGCAGCAGGCGTCACCGGTGCCGATGGAAGACATCCCGTGGGGCAGCAAGTTTTATATGCATTACCCACAAAAAAAGGAACAACTCACGAAGCTGACCGATGTGAAGAGCGGCGAGCGGGTAGGCTCCGCAGGGTCCTGGTTTCAGGGTCCCAATCAGCTGGTTACATGGATCGATATTTCGGCCGAAAATTCCTTTCACCAGTATCTGTTCGAGGCGCCTGTAGACGAAGGCCGCACCCGTATCTTCTTTCTGAATATGCGTAACTGGTTGCTTGAAGACGAATACGATATGCGTATCGAGAAGCCAACGCTCGATATTGTGCAGGAGGATGTAGCGGTGCTTGAATCCCTTCGGCCTGTGAAAACGCCACCCAACAATACCAAGGAGATTCTGGTACCGGGCGATACTGTGGTGCTTAAATACCGGGAATGGCTGGCCAAATGGGATGCAAACGGCTGGCGTATCGATGCGGCCAGACTGGCGGCAGAGCGTCAGGGTGTTGCTTTTGCCATTCCCTCACCGGGGCGTCGTGAATCCGGGAACTGGGTGCTCGACACCATTCCGCTGCAGCCGGGCGGCGAGCAGGCTATACAGCGACGCGCCGGCGGGGCCTAGGCCCCCGCAAATTCAACGGAGCAGGCGGTTTCCGCATCCATCAACGCGTCAGACGGCGGCGACAACATCATTGTCGACGACACAACGGCAGAGGTAGCGCGGTGTTTGATGTATCACTGGCCAGCTTCGATGGCGGTGTTGCAACCGACGTGCTGGGGAGTTCCCGCAGTTATCGGATCGCGGCCAGTGATCCGTTACGCACAGTGACGGCGGCAGACCCTGATTTCTTCACAGAGCTAAGCCGCTCCGGTGACATCGTGTTCGACAACGACGACTTCGGGCTGGTGCAGGGCACGATCCGGTTGTTCGGGCCCAATCCCACGCTGGATATTGACCTGTTGCTGACCCTGCAGGGCAATACCGACTTTTCCAACACAGCGACCTTCGAGTTTGTGGGTCTGCCGACCGGAGCGACCTTTAGTTCCGAGTCAGGGGTGTTTCTGACGACGGTGGTTCCGCTGCCCTCTGGTTGTTTGCGTCCGCGCTGTTGGTGATAGTCCGCCGCAGCTCTGCGCGTCAATAAATTCCTGCACGTCGTCGAGTACTGGCGCCAGAAATTTCATTGATGGCGACAGTGCGAGCACCAGCGACGCGTGCCGGTTGTTTTCGTAGATCAGCAGGTCCGCCGAGCCGCCTGCCGCTTCTATGCGCTTTTGCAGCTCTGCGGAATTGCGCGGTTTTACGGTCTTGTCTTTGAGCCCGTGTATCAGTAACGCCGGGGGCTCCGCGCCGGTGACAAAGTTGACCGGCTGGCTGTCATCCCGCAGTTCTTCCGGAAACATATCCTGCAGCCTCGGGCTGACGAGTGGCAAAAAGTCATACGGCCCGGCAAGGCCGATGAATCCGCAGGCTTGATTAGGCGTGCCGTCAGCCCGCTGAAGATAGCGAGCATCGTAGTGCAACAGTGCCGCGATGTGGGCGCCTGATGAATGCCCCATCAGGAACAGTCGTTCAGGGTCTCCGCCGAAGCGCTCCGCATTCCGCAAGCTCCAGTTCACCGCATCGGCAGCGTCATTAACGAAATCAGGAAACCTGACCTCCGGATGCTTGCGCATATCGGGCACAACCACGAGGTAGCCGTTCTTCGCGAGGCCGGAGGCTACGAACCTGTATTCCCGGCGCGACCCGGAGCGCCATCCGCCGCCGTGTAAAAACACGATGACCGGGGCTCGATCCGCTGTCAGCGTTGCGTTCTTGGGGCCGTAGACATCAAGCCGCTGATCGTTGTTGCTCGAATACTCGACATCGCGTGCAATGACGTCAGCATTGGGGGTTGCGACATTGATCGCGTCAAGCGCGCTGCAACCGCCCAGGGCAGTTGCCACGAGCCCGGCAATCAGAACGCGCAAATTAGTTAACGAGGCTGACCGTGATTTCGCCGTTCTCACCCAGCGGTGAGACATCCAGTTCCACACCCATGATGTCGGCGTACGCCATGTAGCGGGGGATGGTGTACTTGTTGTGCACTTCTTCTTCGGTCAGGGTGTCGAAAATACCGACGTTCTGGCTGGCCGCCATGACCCGGCCGAACGGCGAGGTGTAGGTCACGCTCGTGTCGCTGTTCCAGTTGAGCGTATCGACCAGTTGGAAGAAGCACGTGGTTTGTTCGAAGATCGCTTTGAGCGCAAAGTCTTCGCGACCGGTCATCTTGATGGCCCCGGCCATACGCCGCATCATGAACTCTGTGGTCTTGACGTCGTTGGCGACGAGCTCATCGTAAAGATCGTTGTCTTTCGCCATGGCGACGGCTGTGAGGTGCAGTTTGACCAGTGCATCGTTGTACTCATGCTGGTAGGAACCATTGTGGTTCATGGTTTTGACAGCGGTCAGAATATACTCGCCGAGCTCGGCTTCACTCGACTTGGACAGGTCCAGCTTGCCGTCCATTTCCTGCACTAGCTCAACAACCGCCCGACCCAGCTTTGCTTCTTTACCTTCCAGCCCCGTGGTGTGATCGAGGCGGGCCTCCATGAAGGCTTCCATTTTTTTGGGGTCCTTCATGGCCTCGCGATGGCCGCCGGCCCAGGCCGGTGTGCTCGCAACGGCGAACAGGGTGGTGACAAGTACGGTGCGTATCAATGACGTGTTCAAAGTTTCTCTCCCTTGCTGCTTCGGAGGCGTCGTCGCCGGCGCGAAACAGGTGTAAAATCGCGGTGAATATTCAATTTGATGGTTCAATTATGACCATCTAAGCGGCGCTATCGTGCAATGTTTCACTGCGTCGTTTCGCCTAGTGGCCACAGGTCGGAGCCCCCGCGCCCCGGGCCCTGCAGGGCCGACTGAGAGTATCTGATGCATCAAAGAATTGTGGAGCTGCTGACAGCTCTGGGCTTCGCTATGGCGGCCATCTGCTTCTACTGGTACTGGCAGTCGTCCGCGGTGCCGGTGCTGCTGCTTGCGCTGGTGACGTTCGGTATGTCGTATGACTTTCTGAACCATGTGCTCGGTGCCCGCTTCCCCGAGGCCGACCATTTTTTGCAGGATTACGCGCGCCTTAATTTCGCCGCACTGTGTTTCGGCATCCCGTTCACTGCTTATGCCGGCACGTTTGTGATGGCGCAGGTGGTTCCCGACGGATTCAGCGCCACGCTGGCCCGCTATTATCTGCCGGTGCTCCACGTGTCAGTCATTTTTGGCTTGCTGTTCCTGTTTGCGCGCTACAAACGTGTGGAGATCGAAGGTGCCGTGGAGTACGTGCTGAATAAAGATCATTCCTACACACGGACGATCTTCATACTGCGTCGAGTCTTGCTCGCCGCCAGCCTGTTGATAGCGATTGCGGTGATTCTCGATGGCTGGGGCAGCGACTATCAATATTGGTCGCTGCTGTTCTTCGGCGTATTTGTAAGCAGCATTCCGCTGCACATCATGCACAAGCAGATTCCGTCGATGTTCTCAGAACTGTTTACTCAAGGCATCGCGATGTATGCCACCTGGCGTATTTTTGTGGCGGGCGTCCCGGCGGGGTAAGCTGCTGCCATGGCCAAACGCTCGAAAAAGTTCTACTTCTTCACAACGCTCCTGGGCGTGTTGGCGCTCTGGGCACTGCTCGTGGTGCTGAACGCCGGCGGCATCGACCGCGGTTTCGGTGGCAACCCTGCATTCAGCTGGGCCGCGGATATGGACGGTGTTAGCTGCGAGCAGAAGCGCATTTCGGTGCAGCTGTTTCCTGATGCCTTCCGTAATTATGATCTGGTGGGCCAGTTGTGCTGGACGGGTGAGCTGCAGAACAAGACGCTGCAGGTGCTCGTCTCCGGCGCCGGATACGGTGCGGCCTACTGGGATTTCCCGCATGAGCCCGATACCTACTCCTATGCGCGGACCGCGCTGCGTGCGGGTGATGCCGTGTTTAACTTCGACCGGCTCGGGATGGGTCTCAGTGACCATCCGCCGGGCATTTCACTCGATGTCGATACACAGGC
>JABDLC010000050.1 GCA_013001905.1 Gammaproteobacteria bacterium
CACCCTGCTCAGGCGCTGCAAAGCCGGCGGACGCTGGAACCCGGCGAACGTATCCGCTGCTGGCCGGTGTTCTCTAACGGTACAAGCTTGTCGGGGGCGTTCGTACTTGCGCGAGCCGCTGATCAAAAACCACTCGGTGAACGAAGTTGTAAGACCGCGAGTTTCATCGCATCGACGATTGAACATCTGCTCGAGAAGGCATTTGATCCTGTCACCGGTCTTAGCACCTGGCCGCATTTCGAAATCGCGCTGGAAAATGCACGCGAGGCTGAGGCCGTTAACGCCAGCATTATGTACCTCGATATGGACCGGATGAGTCTGCTCAATGACACGCTGAGCCGCCAGGCAGGCGACAAGCTGCTCGGTGAATTCGGCGCCATACTGCGACAGGTGCTCGGCAAGCAGGCGATCACCCGGGTGACCAGTGACAGCTTCGCGGCATTGCTGCTCAATACGTCGCTGGATGAGGCCATTGCCAACGGTCAGGAAATTTGCAAGCGCGTGCAGGCCATAGAGATCGATAATGGCGAAGAACAAAGCTTCAAGCCGTCTGTCAGCATCGGCGTAGCCGAATTCGATGAAAGCAATGGCGCTGCGGGCAGCCTGCTGGTCCAGGCTCAGGTTGCCTGTCAGGCCGCAAAAGACCGCGGACGCGGGCGCATCGAAGTGTATATTGATGCGGACAAAAGCATTGTGCAGCGCATGGACGACCTCAATCAGGTGGGCTCTATTCGCAGCGCCATCGAAGGCGGCCGACTGGTGCTGTTCGCTCAGCCGATCTACAGCACTCATGGCGAACAGGATGGTGCGTACCACGAATTGCTGGTGCGGATGCTGGATACAACGGGCGAACCTGTGCCGCCGGCTGATTTTATGGGAGCGGCCGAACGTTACCAGCTTATGCAGGAGCTAGACCGCTGGGTCGTAACGAAGGCAATCGAAACACTGACCGATGAGCCCAACGATCTCAACGGTAAGCCGTTGCGGTTCGCAGTCAATCTATCCGGACAGAGTATCGGTTCCGACAAGTTTCTGGATTTCATCAAACAGGAATTTGCGCGCACCGGTCTGGATCCGCGTCGGATTTGCCTGGAAATCACCGAGACCGTCGCCGTCAGCAATCTGAAAAAAGCTCAGGTGTTCATGAACGAACTAAGCGCCTTGGGCTGCCAGTTTTCGCTGGATGACTTCGGCACCGGCCTGAGCTCGTTCGCATATCTAAAAATGTTCCCGGTGCAGAAACTAAAAATCGACGGAAGTTTCGTGACCGATGTCTGCGAGAACGAAGTGTCCCGCTCGATGGTCTCGGCAATCGCAGAAATTGCGCGCGTGATGGGTATCGAGACGGTCGCTGAATACGTTCAGAGTCAGGCAATCTATACAACGGTAAAGGAACTGGGCGTGGATTGGGCGCAGGGTTACCACGTTGGTGAGCCGACGCGTCTGCGCGATCTGTTCGATAATCCCACCATTATCGACAAGGCTGATCTCGCCGACGTCGACCCGACCGTCATCAATAAACTTCCGGCCTGAGCCTTTAACCTGATCTTTCGGTCCGTGCGGCTTGCAGGCAGGCGGTCGCGCGGTTAGCCTCTCGCCGCATGCAGAAAGACTTTATCCCCGACGCCGGCTCCTGGCGCGAGCGCTGCGCACAACTCGGTCTCGACCCGCAGGAGGTCAAGGCGGTGTCCAGGCGTTTCGATATGTACGAGCGCTATACCCGCGATCAGGGTGGCGACGTGTTGCCGCTGGAGCGTTGGTACAAGTGGTACCGCATTGAAAAACTGTCAGAAGGTCACGCGATGCTGACGCCGCCGGAACAGGACTGCTCCGTTCAGGCGGGCACAGAGCGAACAGGACCGGTGATCAGTGAGCCGGATTTCCTGCAGCTACTGCTACTGTACCGCCAGAAATCCTGAATCCGGTACGGAGACTCCTGACTTGCGCGACCTGAGATCTTTCCTGCAATTGCTTGACGACCGTGGCGAACTGGTGCGTATCAGTCGCGAAGTCAATCCCAAGTTTGAAATGCCGGCCCTTATGGTGCAGCTGGAGAAGGCCGGCAAGGCTTTCGTCTTTGAGAATGTTAGCGGTGCGGCATTTCCTCTCACCGGGGGCTTACTGAGCAATGCACGGCGTTTGGGTCTGGCTGTCGGTCAGGACGTCAGCGGTGACTATGATCACCGCGATCACGCGCGGGTGTATCGCGAAGCAGTTGGCAAGCCGCAGGCACCGAAGCTTGTCGATACCGCCCCGGTCAAAGATGTCGTGCTCACGGGTGACGAGATCGACCTCGCGAAACTGCCGGTACCGACCTTCTTTGAGCTGGACAGCGGGCCCTTTATGACGGGCGCGGTCGGCATCAGTTTCGACGGTGAGCATGACAAGCTCAACATGGGCTTTTACCGCGGGCTCATATTGGGCAAGGATCGCCTGCTCGCCAATGCCAGTTCCATGAGCGACCTCCGACGTATCTATGCCGCGGCTGAAAAAGCCGGCCAGAAAATGCCGATCGCGTTGTGCATCGGTGTGCCCCCTGCTCTGCTGATGGCGGCATCCGGTAAGACCCCGCCGGGGTTGACTGAACTGGATATCGCCGGCGGACTGATGGGGCAGCCGGTTGAACTGGTGAAATGCGAGACCAGCGATCTGCTGGTGCCGGCTGCGGCTGAAATTGTCATTGAGGCAGTGGTCGACCCCACGGATACCATTGAGAACACTCTGGGCGAATTTGCTGATCAGTACGGCCCCGAGACGGCGCCGATTGCGACCGTCACCGCAATCACGCACCGCAGTGACGCGATGTATTACGGCCTCATGGCAGGCCGTAACCCGGAACACAATACGATCGGCGCGGTTTCGGCGTATGGCATGCAGGCAGCCGTCGAGCAGGCGCTTCGTGCTCAGTTCCCGAATATTCGTGACATTAACGTGGCCATTGAACCGCGTCTGGGCACGATGCTGCACATGTTTATCTCTATCGACAAAACCAGTGATGCGGAGCCCTTTGAGCTGATTGATGCGGCGTTTGCCGCTGATGCGGGCCTGTTCCCGGTCAATGTTGTGACCAAGCGCATTGTCGTGGTCGACAGTGACGTCAATGTCTTTGACCTCGATGATGTGGAATGGGCAACGTGGTCCCGTTTGTCGCGCGCCGACAAGATCCGCACCTATCCTGACGTGCACAGCTGGGAGCTCGAGCGCTGCACCGACGATAACCAGACGTCAGCGCGTGTTGGCATCGATGCCACCATGGACATGGACAAGCTTGATAAGCTTGTTCGACCAATGATACCGGGCGCAGCAGACATCCGGCTTGAAGACTATCTGGACTAGTATTGACTTGGACTGATCATGATTGACCCTTATATAGCCGTCGCCCTGCAGACCACCGTACGTCACGTCGTTAATCGTGACGAAGTGGAAATCAATCTGAAACACATCGGCAACATGATCGATCTGGTGACGCACATCTGCTCGCTGGAACTGCCGGTGCGACTGATTTGTCTCGGCGAAGGGGCCATTCAGGGCTTCGTGGACGAAATCATCAACATGAGTCCGCCGGAATACGCGGACAAGATGGCGACCACCCTGCCCGGCCCGGAAACCGATTTTCTGGCTGAAAAAGCCAAACAGAAAGGTTGCTTCATCATGGGGCAGCTCAAGGTGACGTTGCCGGAGTACCCGGAACGCTTTTTCAACGCGATCTTCATCATCGACCCTGCGGGTCAGCTGATCTACACCCACTTCAAGAACATCGTGCTGTTCGTGGAGCATTCAACGACACCGCATGACGTGTACGATGATTGGGTGAAACGGCATGGCGACGGTCTCGACGCCTTTTTTCCCGTGGCCGAAACTGAAATCGGTAACATCGCGGGCAGCGTGGGTGTCGAAGGGTCGTTTCCGGAGTGCTATCGCGCGTTCGCCATGAACGGCGCGGAGATTTTCTACCGCGCATCGTTGCCCGAACCGTGGGTGTCGCGGGAAATCTTCGAGGTGCAGAACCGGGCACGCGCGATGGACAACACGGCGTACATGGTCGCACCGAACACCGGCTCACTCATCATGCCGAATCCGGACTACCCGGCGCCGACCGTCATCGGCGGTGCCCTCGGCGGGCGCTCGTCCATTATTGATTACAAAGGGCACGTGCTCGCCGACAATCAGATCGTCGACGATTGCTATGTGGCCGCGGAAATCAATATCGATGCCCTGCGCAATTTCCGTGAGCAGGCGAAATTCCAGAACTGGATTCCGTACCTGCGCTCAGAGATTTTCAAAGGCCTGTATGAAGAGCCGATCTGGCCGAAGAATCTGCCGAACATGAAGCATGAAGATGCCGAAATCGTGTTTCGCGATGCGATCAAGGCGCTGCAGAAGCGCGGCGTGTATAAGAAGCGATCAGATTAGGCTAACTGTCGCGCGAGCCGCATTGCCTTCTAGCTCCGAACCCACAAGTCGCGTCGAAGGCAATCCGGCTCACACGCCAGCTGGCTCGCAGACGATTCCCTTTCACGCGAGTTTCGCGAAGCGATGTCTGAGCGGGAAAGGGAATTCGTCGGGAGAGACAGCGACTCGTCGGGCGCTAGCCTCGCGACGCAGCTTTCGTCAACCGCGCCTGAACCGTTTCGGAGATCTTGTACGGCTTCCAGTCAGGCGACGCGGTGTAGACGCCCCATTCGACCATTTTATTGACCTGATGCTTAACGAGCTCTTTCTGGTCGGCCTCATCGAACGGCGGATCGTCCATGCAGAGATTGCGGGGATAGACACCCCCGCGCGCCATCATGGCGTCGTAGATGACTTTGTATTCTTCCGCGCGGATGTCTTTCACCAGGTTCTGCCACTGACCGCGTAAGCGGAAGTCTCGCAGTGCCTCAACGTCGATAATGCCGCTCACCATCGTCTCCCCGCCGCCGCGGTACTCGGATATCACGTTGCCGCGGTAATCGATGATCTGGCTCTTGCCGCAGGAGAGCACGTGATCGGGCATACCGGGCAGGGAAATCTCCCCGATATTCGGCGCGACGACGTAGCAGGTATTGAAGATGGCGTGCGATTTGTTCTGCATCTCAGACATGCCGTTGCCCATCCACGGCTCCGGGTACTGCGTGCGCCAGAGCACTTCCGCGCCGTTCAGCGCGAGCCCGCGGGCCGCTTCCGGAAAACTACCCTCCGCGCAGATCAGCGTGCCGATATTGCCGATCTCGGTTCGTGCGACCGGCCACAGTGCTTTGTGCAACTCGACCGGGTCGTCGCCGTACTTGTCCAGATAAAAGTCCCAGATGTCGCTCGGCGCCACGTTGGGCTCGTACTGATAAAAAGCCGTCTTGTAGTGCTTATGGATCAACTCGCCTTCCGGTGACACGACGAAGGCGATGTTGAAAATCTTGTTCTCCATGAACTCGGGGTCTTTGGCGACCATCGACGCCACGAAATAGCTGTTGGTGGCACGGGCGATATCGCCGATGGCGCGCATTTCCGGCCCGTCGATTTCCGGCACGATGTTGTCGTAGATCTTCTGATGCTCATCGCCACCGCCGAGCGCCCAGCCGCCGATGCCGCCCTCGGAAACAGCGACCAGTTTGACGGGCAGGTCGAGGTTGCCGGTCCAGACACTGAAGCCGACAGTCGTTGCCAGGCGCTCGATGTCTTTCATGTAGTCATCGCGACTGGTTGCCATGGTCGACTTGTTTTGTACGCCGACAGCGGAGTAACGGAGGTTGCTCATTGAGGTTTCCCGGGTAGCGAGTGCGCGAGGCACAGGTGGTTAGAGTCTGGATGCCAATAATAGCGGCACGAAGGCCGCGCGTCAGTCGTACCGGCAGGTTACATGCCCTGCGCGGCGGCGGCTGACTCCATGCTGTGGACATCTGTACAGCGTGGGGGCAACAGAGTAAGTTAGTTGCCCCTGCGTGCGATAGTATCCGAACGCAACGTATTAGCCGCTTACAGGAGAATAACAATGGCTGAACAACGCGATGACAATTACTCGGGTGTCTGGGACGGCCGTCTCGGCTTCGGTAAGAAATCAGCGCTGGTCGTGATCGATCTGCTCAAAGGGTATACGACCGAAGGGTCACCGCTGTATGCGCCGGGCGTTGTCGACGCCTGTAATGAGGCGCCGGAGCTGATTGACGCAGCCCGCAAAGCCGGCATCGATATTTTCCATACTCAGGTGCGCTACAACGAGCACAACTTCATCGACGGCGGCGTCTGGATCAAGAAGGCGCCGGTCCTGAAGTGCCTGGTTGAGAGCGACCCGCTCGCACACTTTGATGAGCGCGTATTACCCGGCCAGGGTGAGACCATTATTACCAAGCAGTATGCCAGCGTATTTTTCGGCACCAGCTTTGCCGCGACCTTGACAGCCGCAGGCATCGACACACTCATCATCACCGGTTGCACCACATCCGGTTGCATCCGCGCCACCGCGGTTGATTGCGTGCAGAACGGCTTCCGCCCGATCTGCGTTCGCGAATGCATCGGCGACCGGCACACCGATCCCCATGAGGCCAACCTGTTTGACATCAACGCCAAATACGGCGATGTAATCAGCAAGGCCGAATGCATGGAATACCTCAACGGACTGGGCTGAGCCGGCATTACCAGGCGGTTATTACCCAGTCATTTAATTCAGCGTTATCCCGAGGGGAGTAGAACCACATGGCAGCAAGAAAGAAAAAAGTAGCGAAAAAGAAAGCGAAGAAGAAAGTCGCTAAGAAAAGAGCAGCGCCGAAGAAGACTGCACGCAAGAAGTCGAAGAAAAAGTCAGCGCGCAAGAAAAAGAAAGCCGCAGCGAAGAAAAAATCGCCGCGTGTAGAGCTGACTCAGTCAGAACACTACGACTACGTGCCGATTATCGACCGGGCACCGTTCAAACTCCCGAATGGCGCACGTGTCGCGGTGATGCCGTACATCAACATCGAGCATTTCCCGGCCGCGATCCCGGGCACACCGCTGGTGCCGGGTACAGCCGGGTTCTCGCCGGATCCGCTGAACTACGGCTGGCGTGACTACGGCAACCGGGTTGGCCTGTGGCGCATGATGGACCTGATGGACGACTGCGGTATGCGCGGCACGGTGTGCCTCAACGGTGAAATCATCCGCGAGTACCCGCGCATTATTGAAGAAGGTGAAAAGCGCAACTGGGCGTGGATCGGCCATGGCGTCAATAACGCGCCGGCAAACTTCATTGGTAACGTGCGGCAGCCCGACGGCTCGCTGCAGGAGCTTTCCGAGAAGAAGGAACGCTCAATACTGGAAGCCACGCTCAAGGGCATGGAAAAGGCACTCGGCCGCAAGACCAAAGGCTGGCTCAGCCCGTTCCTCACCCATACCAACAACACCCCTCGCCTGCTCGAGGAATACGGTGTCGAGTACCTGTGTGACTACACGGCTGACGATCATCCGTTCCGCTTTAATACACCGAAGAACGATCTCATCTCGGTGCCTTACACTGTGGAACTGAATGATATTCCCGCGTTCCTGAACCTGGGCGTCTCATCGGAAGCCTTCGGCGACATGATCATCGATCAGTTCGACGTGCTGTATGACGAAGGTGAGACCAACGCGCGGTGTATGCCGATCTGTCTGCATACTTTCCACGTGGGTCAGCCCAACAAGTTCAAGCATCTGGCTCGTGCCTTTGAGTACATTGCCAGTCATAAGGACGTTTGGCTTACCACCGGTGACGAAGTCAACGACTGGTATCGGAAAAAGTACATGTAGGCGACTACGTCAGCACGACAAGAAAAAGGGTCGGCTTTGCCGGCCCTTTTTTGTGGGCCACAGGACCGCGAAATCCCTCTGGCGAACAGCGCCCGCATTGGCCGCCTCGAAACATGTAACTACATGCTTCTTTGCTATAGTCGGGCTACTCAAACAGGAACCGAGCGCGGGAGCCGACGT
Organism: Gammaproteobacteria bacterium; assembly: GCA_013001905.1. Lineage (GTDB taxonomy): Bacteria > Pseudomonadota > Gammaproteobacteria > Steroidobacterales. Next base: position 7,915 of record JABDLC010000050.1, read on the forward strand.
ATGTGGATTAAGAAATCGAAGAAAGACGAGCAATCAGACGGCGTATCGCCCGTCCCGACACAAATCGTCTCGAATGAAGAGTTCCCCCCGCTGCCGCAAACCGCCGATCAGAAGGCAGTCGAGCAGACGGTTAAGGATCTGGCCGACAAATTCGCCGGCAAACTCGGCACCAGCCGGCGCGAGTTCCTGAAAACCACCGGCGGCATGGCCACCGGTTTTCTTGCCATGAACGCGATTTACGGCTGCAGCTACCGGGTTTCGCAAGACGAAGCGCTCGACCCCATCGCCTATCTGGAAGGTAAGCCCAAGAACCAGTTCATCTTTGACGCGCAGACCCATCACGTTAAAGACGGCATGAAAGGCCCCACGATGTTCCGCACGATGACGGCGAAGGCCGGGCTCAATCCGGACCTCGAGGGCATCGCGCCGACGCCGGAAACACTGTACCGAGCAAATTTCGTCAAAGAGGTGTTTTTCGACAGCGATACTGTCATGGCGATCATGACCGGCGCCGTGATCGGTCCGCCGGAAGCCCACACCCTGCCCACACCGGACATGGTGGAGACCCGCGATCGCGTCAACGCGGCCGCCGGCACCCGCCGCATGCTGAGCCATGGTCTCGCCGACCCGATGGACCCGAAATTCGTGCCCGAGGGCATGGACTGGCAGGTCAATGAGCTCGGCATTGAGGGCTGGAAGTGCTACACCGGTAACCCCACCGGTGCCTGGCGGCTCGATGATGAGAAAGTCGCCTATCCCTTTTTCGAGAAATCACTTGAGCTTGGGATTACAAATATCAGTATTCACAAAGGTTTACCCCTGCCTGGCCGCTTCGAGCCTTTCTTCAAGGTCGACGACATCATGCAGGCCGCCAAAGATTTCCCGGACATCAATTTCATCATCTACCACTCCGGCATGAAGCACATGATGACCATGCTGCCGCCCGGGGAATCCGGCATCGGTGATGACGGTTACCTGCCCTGGACCACCGATCTGGTGCGGCTGCAGAAGGAGAACCCGGACGTAACCAACGTTTATCCTGAGCTGGGCGCGGTGTTCGGCCATTCGGTGGTGACGCACCCGGAAGTCTGCGGCCACCTGCTCGGGCAACTGGTTGACGGTTTCGGCGCCGAAAAAATTATCTGGGGCACCGACTGCATCTGGTGGGGCTCGCCACAGTGGCTCATCGAGGCCTTCCGCCGCTTTGAGATGCCGGAGAATCTTCGCGAACAGTTCGGCTACAGCGAACTCAGCGCGGCAGACAAGGACATCATTTTCGGCAAGAATGTGGCGAAACTCTATGGCATCGATGTCGATACTCAGTTGACCGCGATCCCGGCCGACTCGCTGACGGCGATGAAGTCGACCTACCTCGACAATGGTGCGGATCCCAGCAACACCCAGTACGGGTGGGTTGCCGTCTGAGCCATGTCACAGGATATCGCCGTCAGAAACCCGTACACCGGGGAACTCGATTACAGCTTCATTGAACCGACGCCACAGCAGCTCGCGGCGACCTGCGAGCGCCTCCGCACCGGTCAACTGGAATGGACAGGCAGACCTCTTGAGGCCCGTCTCGAGGCATTGCAGCACCTCGGCGAGGTGATTGCCAAACACGCGGGCGATCTCACGACAGCGCTTACGCTCGATACCGGACGCGCGCAGGTGCCGGCCATTGAGGTCGCCGGTTTGCAGGCGCAGATTGAGCGCGCGCAGCGCGAAGCATCCCAAGCGCTGGCACCCACAGCGCCCCGGCCGGCGCAGATACCGCTGATACATGGCTCAGCCAATCGCAAGCCGTTGGGCCTCGTCGGCAACATCTCACCGTGGAATTTCCCGATCATATTGTCGTTTATCGACACCTTCCCGGCCCTGGCTGCCGGTAACGCCGTGATTATTAAGCCCAGCGAAATCACGCCACGCTGGGTCGAACCGATGCGGGCCGCCATCGCCGAATGCCCCGACATCGCCGCGGTGCTCGACATTGCCCTCGGCACCGGTGAGACCGGCGCTGCGATACCCGGGCTCGTCGATGCCGTCGTGTTCACCGGCAGTGTCGCGACCGGCCGCAAGGTCGGAGAAGCCGCCGCCCGACATTTCATTCCCGCAGCGCTGGAACTTGGCGGTAAAGACCCGGCCGTCGTATTGCCGAGCGCCGAAATCGACTATGCAGCCAAAGTCATTACTTTTAGCTCGGTACAGAGCACCGGACAGGCCTGCCAGTCACTTGAGCGAGCCTACGTACCGGCAGAGCACTTCGATCGGTTTTTGCGCCAGGCGATCTCCACAGCGGAGTCGCTCGAACTGAATTACCCGGATATCAACCGCGGGGTGATAGGCCCGTTCATCTTCGAACAACAGGCGCACAAAGTACTCGAACAGATTACGGACGCGGTGGCCAACGGCGCGACTCTGCATTGCGGTGGCGAAATTATCGACAACGGTGGTTTGTGGATGCGCCCCACCGTGCTGACCGGCGTCACGCATGACATGCTGATCATGCGGGAAGAAACCTTCGGGCCGGTGGTGCCAATCGTCAGCTATGACAGCGTTGAAGAAGCCGTGCGGCTGGCCAATGACAGCCTGTACGGGTTGTCAGCAGCCGTATTTGCCGGAACGACTGACGAGGGCCGCGAGTTCGCAGCGCGCCTGAATGCGGGTGCGGTCAGCGTTAACGATGCGGCGCTGACGGCGGTGATCAATGAGTTCGAGCATGATTCGTTCGGCTTTTCCGGCATGGGGCGCTCCAGGGCCGGACTGTCGGCCTACACCCGGTTCACGCGGGAGCAGGCCATCATGAGTAACGAACAGAACCAACCCCTGCTCGCGTCGCAGCTGCTGGACTGAGCATGGACGTCGATATCATCCTCGACTCGACGATCTCGTCGCAGGAACTGTGCGAGCTCGGCCTGCTCGCCGAGCAATACGATATCCGCTGCGTGTGGAATGCCAACATGCTGATCGGCCGCGACCCGTTCACCAACATGGCGCAGCTGGCGCGGGAAAGCAGCCGGATCAAAGTGGCGCCGATGGCCATTAACGCCTACGAGATGCATCCGTTCCGCATTGCGATGAACCTGCTGACGCTGAACGAGCTGGCGCCCGGCCGCGTGGAAGCGATGATTGGTGGCGGCGGCGAAACCGTGATGTCGCTGGACATTCCGTTTGAACGGCGCGTCGGCTATGTCAAAGAAGCGCTTGAATTCGTGAGCGGTGCAATGAACAACCGTCCTTTCAGTTATGACGGCAGTCTGTTCAAGATCAGAGATTACGACCCGCCGTGGGTGTCAGACGGGCCCAAGCCGTTTCTGTTCGCCGGCGCCAATCGTCCGATGATGACCAAAATGGCGGCAACCACCGCGGACGGCATCCTGCTCAGCGATCTCACGCCGAACCTGTGCACCGAGCGTATCGAGAACGTGCGCTCCTATCGCCGCGATGCGGGCCTCAGCAACGACGGCTATCGCTTCAACAATTTCCTGGCTTGGTACGTTTACGACGACCCGGCTGAGGCCCGCTTTGAAGCGCGCCGCTGGATCGGCTTTCGCGCCCTGTTCCGCGATTACATGATGCTCGACTTCATGAATCAGGATGAATTCCAGCAGATCCTTGATCACATGGATGCCATTTACGCGATGGCGCCGGCGAATACAGACCGTGTTGAAGGGCTGGATGACGAGCTGCTCGATCGCTGCGTCGATCACCTGACGCTCACCGGCGGCGTCGACGACCTTGACCGCATCATCGAGGAACTGCTCGAGTTTAAAGCGATCGGTATTACCGAGGTGTCATTCAAGCTGCAGAAGCATTACGCACACAGTATCAAGCTGCTCGGCGAGCGCGTAATACCGGCGCTGCGCTGACAGATTGCCGTCAGGCTTCGACGTATTTCTCGAAGTCGCAGGTAAAGTCGTTGAAGATCGCGTTGGGCTCAAACGCCAGTGGCCGGTACGTGATATGTCCGTAACCACTCACCAGCGACGTCTTCTTGATCAACCCCGCCGACGTCACCACCGCACCGAAATTCTGCCGGTCACGGAACATCATCGGATCCCAGCCGTGGTACATGAAAGTGACGCCCGGGCCCATGCCGGCACTGATGTGGGCATTGGCGATAAAGTAGCCTGCTGAATTAAAGACCTTGATCAGATCGCCGTCCTCGACGCCCCGTTCTTTCGCGTCCTCAACACTCACGTAGATATCCGGCTCACCGCGCTGCAGACTCAGCAGCAATGAGTCATCGCGCCAGGTGCTGTGGATACCGTGGCGGGCATGGCCCTGCAGCATGTTGAGCGGGTAGTCATCTTTGGGAGTGACCGGCGCCTTGTACGACGGCAGATCCTCACCCTCCTCCTGAAACCACTCATGATCAATGTAGTACTGCTGTCGGCCGGTCAACGTCGGGTACGGCTGCTTCCTGGTCCAGGCCTGCAGCATCACAGAGTTGTACGGCGAATCTTCGCCGTAAATGGTGCTGTCGGTATCGTTGTTACGAACGATGCCGTCACGAGCCAGATCATCAAAATTATCCACCGGAATGTGGTGGTTAATGCGCAGCAGGAAGTTCGCGACATCCTTCATGCTGTTGATCTGCCCGTCCATTGTGAAATGGCTGTAGTACTTCGTCAGATCGCGCGACACAGGCATGATGCCCATGTAGTTGTCTTCGATCAGTGGTGCGTTGCGCTCGGCGGCGCGCCGGCTGATCGCGGCAGAAATTACCTTGAAGATCTCGAAATCGTCTTTCGACTCGCCGACCGGAGGTACGGCCGCATCCAGCACCTGTGCATAGGGCGTGCGCGGCTCCAGCATGAAGTCATGGCGTTCGTAATGATGCGCCACCGGCAGCACGTAGTCGGCATACATCGCCGTGACGCTCATGTCCGGCGTTGCCACGACGATGGATTCCAGCTTCTTGAACGCCTCTTCGCGCCAGCGCTGACCCGACGAACGCCAGTTGGCCGCATTGCTGCCGAAGTAGAAGCCCATCTTCCAGGGCACTGACGTGTACTCCGGGTGCCAGCGATTCTTGATCGACGCCTGATAGGCGGCATCAATACCGGCTGCAATATCCTCGCCGTAAATCTCTGCGTTGAATGATTTCAGGTCTGCTTTGGCGTAATCCCACCGGGCCATGGTCGCCACCCGGAGCGTTGGCGGCAGGCCGGAAAACATGAACGCAAACTGATCTTCTTCTTTGGGCATGTTCCAGATCTGGAAGCCGGTGCCCTCTTTGCCGAAGTTGCCGGTCACCGACAGCAGCAGCATCATTGCGCGCTGCATCAGGTCGCCGTGTAGCCACTTGGACACGCGATAGCCAGAGAAGATCATGGCCCGATCGGCCGCTGCAAATTTGCGTGCAATCTGGCGGACATTGTTCGGCTTGACGCCGTGCACGTCTGCAGACAGCTCTGGCGCATACTGCTGCACGTGCGCCTTGGTTTTGCTGAATACGGTGGTCACGGCCACCGGTCCGGTCGTCGTTTCTGCAGTCCAGCTCCCTTCCAGTGCCGGCCGCAAATCACCAAGCTCCAGCGTGCCGTGCGGGTGGACCGGCTCAAGCGAACCCGGCGGCGGTTTGGCGCCACCCGTGCCGGGTGCCGGCACGATAGCGCCGGTTGCTTCGTCGTACACATAAAACAGGTTGTCGCGGGCCTCGTCCGTGCCGAGCATGTCGCTTTCGCGCAGGAACTTGCCGTTGTCCTCACGCACGAGAAACGGCATGTCCGTCTGCTCGCGGATGTAGTCGGCGTCGTGCGTGCCGTCTTCGAGAATGACCTGCACCATCGCTAAGGCCAGCGCAGCATCCGTACCCGGCTTCGGGTTGATCCATTTGCTGGCGTGCATCGCGGTGGGCGTAAACTCGGGAGAGATCGCCACGACCTCCGTGCCGTTGTAGCGCGCTTCCCAGAAGAAGTGCGCATCGGGGATCCGGGTGACCGCAGGATTGCAGTACCAGATCAGGCAGCAGTCAGACTTGAACACGGCGGAAAACGTATCGCTGATCAGCGGCACACCGACCGTCATGTAGGTGCCGGTCGGCAAGTCACCGACACCGGCAAAGGCCTCAGGCGTTTCCGTGCCGGCAATGGTCGCGAATCTTCCCAACGCGGCGAACGATGCGCGTTTGAGCACCATCTGCGTACCCAGCTGCGTGCTGATCGAGCGCGGGCCGTGTTGAATGTTGTAGTCGATGAATTTGTCGGCAATTTCGGTGGCGGCCTGCTCCCAGCTGATGCGCTCCCATTTGCCCTCACCGCGCTCGCCCGCGCGTTTCATCGGGTAGAGCACACGCTGCTTGCCGTACATGTACTTGGCATGGCGCAGACCCTTGTTGCAGCCGCGCGGCCCGTAATCCGGCACGCCGGCCACCGAGGGCTGGTACTCACCCTGCTGCTCTTCGCGCCAGACGATGCCGTTTTTTACGTAGACGTTGAATGCGCAGTTACCGGTGCAGTTGGTGCCGTGGGTGCCACGGGCCACACTGTCCCAGGTCCACTTGTTGCGCATGATGTCTTCCCAGCGACCGTATTCCGGCGCCTCATCCTGCGCGACGGCTGCACCGTACTTGAGCGCCACCAGTGCACTGCCGCTGCCGGCCAGAAAGTTTCGTCTGGTTGTCACCACTGCCATGTCTACACCCTTACCCGTTGTGCTGCCCTGGAATAACGAATTCCTCGTCACCGAGCGGCCCCAGTGTCCATTCCACCAGCGCGATGCGGTCGTTACCGTAGAACAGTATATCGTCCACAAACATCGACGGCGTGCCGAAACCACCGCGCTCTATCAATTCAAGACTGTTTTTGCGCACCTGTGTCAGGGCGGCGTCCGCGGTCGCCGAAGCGGCAATGGCCTCCGGGTCAAGATCGCACTCGGCGGCGACCCGGCGCAGTGCGGCCGGATCGTTGATGTCGTCATTGTCGCGGAACTCAGCGCGAAACAAGGCCCGGCTGAAGGCCATGCCCTCACCTGCCTCGATCGCGGCCAGCGCAGCTGCAGACGCCGTGTCGCGGTCGCGCGGCCAGTCATCGGCCAGGTCAATGGTCAGGCCCCAGAAATTTGCCCAGTCGTTCAGGTCGCGGCGTTCCCAGGATGCTTTGGCCGGGTTGGCCGCAAAGCGATCCTTCTGCCGCGCCGGGTTCTCGGTCGCGAGGATTTGCTCGACGGCGACCGGCTTGAACACCAGTTTGGCGCGATTACGCTCGCACACATCCTGCAGGCGAATCAGCGCGATATAGCTCCACGGGCAGGAAAAATCGTAATAGAAATCGACCTGACTCATGCCGGACCCTCAGGCAGCACGGAGTTCGGTCTTCAGCACTTTGCCGTTGGCGTTGCGGGGCAAAGCGTCGACAAACGCATAGTCTTTAGGCGTTTTCATGCCGGAAATCCGCCCGTCGCAGAATTCGATGATCGCGTCGGGATCCAGCTCTTTGCCGGATGCGGTGACCACGAAGGCTTTGAGGCGCTCACCCCATTTCTCATCGGGCACGCCGATGACCGCCACATCGGCGATCTCCGGGTGCTGCAGGAGTGTTTCCTCGATCTCGCGGGGGTAGATATTGATGCCGCCCGAGATCACCATGTCTTTCTTGCGATCGACGATATACAGGTGCCCTTCGGCGTCTTTTTTGGCCAGATCGCCGACCGTCACCCAGCCGTCATGCCAGGCCTCCGCAGTCTCGTCAGGGCGCATCCAGTAACCGTTGAATAAACAGCTACTTGTTGCGAATAACTCGCCTACTTCCTCAGGATCACACAGGCTGCCGTCATCGCGCCGGATCTCAATCTGGGTGCCGGGGAAGGCCTGACCCACGCACGCCGTCTTGCGCAGCTGATCGGCCGGTCGGAGGTTCGACACGATGCTGGCCTCGGTGGACCCGTAGGTCTCGTGCAGAATCTGGCCGAAATGACCAATGATCTTCTCTTTCATGACCTGCGGCAGCGCCGCCGCGTTGGAAATGATCGTGTGCAGCGTGTCGCTGCGGTGTGCGTCCAGCACCGACTGCTCGAGCCCGAAAATGGCATGAAAATGCGTCGGCACACCGAAGAAGCCGGTGATCCGCTCACTCTTGAAGCGGCGAACCACGCCTTCGGGTTCAAACTTATCCATGATCTCCGCATAACCGCCGAAGAAAATCGGCGCCAGCGCAAAGATCATCCCGGCACCGTGGCACATGGGCGCGATAGCCAGAAAGCGGTCGTCCGGGCCGAAGCAACCGTACTCGACGGCCATGGCGTACAGGCTGATCACCCGCGAACGATGCGGCACCAGCACGCCCTTCGGTTTACCGGTGGTACCAGAAGTGTAGGGAATCGTGAACGTGTCCCATTCCTCAACCACCGGGAGTTCCGTGAGCGGTGCCTGGGCATCGCGCCAATCACGATACTCGTCGCCGATCACAAGTATCTTCTCGACCGTTGCGAAGCGGGTGTCGCTCAGCGCTTCCGCAGTGGCCGCGTCGACAAACAAGACCCGGGCCCGCGCATCATCAGCAATAGCCGCGAGTTCGGGCGGCGACAGGCGCGGATTGATGGTGGCGGTGCCGATGCCGGCCTGTGACGCGCCCAGCACGACTTCAAGGTACTCAATTGAGTTTGCGGAGATAATGGCGGCGTGATCACCGTGCTGCAGCCCGCAATCGTTTAACAACCCGGCGCAGACCTGATCAACGCGCGCCATGAACTCGCCGTAGGTCACTTCCTGCTCGCGATGTTTCATCGCAATTTTTTCGGGGTTGCGCAGCATCGCTGCGCGCACGCCGCCCGGCAGCGACATGTGGCGGAAGGAAAACGGCAGGTCGATCGGTGTGGTCATGGTTTAACGGTTATTCGGGAAGATTAAACACGCGCATGGCGTTGTCACGCATGAGCATCTGTTTGGCGTCATCGCGAAAGCCCAGTTCGTTCACCTCGTCCACTGCGCGTTCCGGGTCAATCACCGGCCAGTCGGTGCCGAACATGACTTTGTGCTTGCCGTAGGAATTCGCGTAATGCACGTATTCCTTCGGCCAGTACTTCGGCGCGTACGCATCACCGGCGGTGTACACGTTTTCATGTTTCCAGCACATGGAAATCATCTCGTCGGTCCAGGGAATACCGATGTGGATACCGATCAGCTTGAGATCCGGGAAATCGATAGCCACCTGATCCAGCAGTATCGGGCGCGCCACACTCGGCAATCGCCGACTGCGGGAGTACACCAGGTTGTGGCCGACCTGCATCATGATCGGAATGTCGAGCTCGCAGCATTTCGCGTAGTACGGGTAGTACAGCGCATGATCAGGCGGCAATTCGCACCAGTGCGGGTACAGATGTGCGCCGACGAAGCCGTATTCTTTGACGGCCTCTTCGAGATCGTAGAGGCCCTGCATGCCACGGTGACAGTCGATACCGGCCAGCCCGGAGAAGCGGTCCGGGTGTGCCTGGCAGACGTCATACACATCCTTATAAGGGATCTCGAAGCCACCCTTCTTGTTGATGTCACCGGCGCGCACCGCAATCAGCAGTGATCGCTCGATGCCGGCTTTGTCCATCTTGCCGATGTAGTCTTCAACAGTGACGCCATTGCGCATGTAGTCGGGCATGCGCACCTGCTCTTTGAAATCATCATCGAGACCCGTCTGACCGTTGGCGACGGTCTCGGGCGTATAGAGATTACAGACGATATCTATCGCGCCGGCCATGTTCGTCTCACTGTCACTTCTAATCCATCAAAAGAAAGCGGGGCCCGCACAGCCCCGCTCTTGGTACGGCGTCGGTCCTGCATGCCGCAGTCGTGCTTTACTGACCGTCCAGATCCCACGGCCCGGTCGTCTTCGAACGCACCGGGATACCCGAAATCACAGGTGCCTGTGTTTCCGGGTCGTAGTTGATGGCGTTGCCGAGCACGACCACCTGACTCTCCGTGGTAATCCAGTTGACCAGACTGCCGTCGAGGCGGAAGAACCCGGTCCAGCCGCGTTCCTGACCAGAGACGAAGTGACCGTGCTTGACCATGGCCGGACGGAAGAAATAGGTACCCGGATCGAGGGCGCCGAAGTTGTAATCGAGATCGCCCTCCAGGCTATAGGCTTCTTCAAACACCGGATGGTGCACGAGGCGATTGTCAGACCAGCCCGGCGGCGCCCAGGCCACCATGGTCACAAAGCCGGTGTTGTTGTCGTCTGGCGATGCGGGATCCAGGTACAGCAGTTTGAGCTTGAGAAAGCGCTGCGTGTCGCCCTCGTAGGCATTCGGCATCCACTCCATGCGGTGCGTGTCGACTATCGTCAGTTCGCCCTGCGCCTTGGATGCGGTGTTGCCGCCGCGGCTCACATATTTGGTGCGGTTCTTGCGGGAGACCGAGAAGCCCCAGTCGCCGTACTCGCGGAATATCAGAATGACGGTGCCTGCTTCCACCTCAATCTTCGGCACGGCCAGACCCGCCGGTGCGCGCCAGTAACCGCCTTTTTCGAGGTAACGATCGCCGATGCGCATGCGGCCCTCTTCGACGTACCACTCGGTGTCGGCCTCGTGATAACCGCCGGGACGGCTCCAGGCCTTGTCGAACAGCACACGCATCGATGCGGAACCGTCTTCCTCGTCGTAGGAGAGATTGCGTTGTTTAGCGCCCAGACCGCCTTTCGGCAGCTCCGCGGCGTGCCAGCACAGGTCAGACTGTTGAATCAGTTCAACATGAGGTCTCATTTGCGGCCTCCTGCTTTCTTCTTAGCTTTCTTTTTGGCCTTTTTACGGGCCTTCTTCCTGGCTTTCTTGCGTGAGGCCTTTTTCTTAGCCTTCTTTTTCGACTTCTTTTTGGCGACGTACTTGACGTTCTGCGTCTGCGCAAGAATGTCGTAATCGTCACACAGCGCCCGTGTCTGCGCGCAGGCTTCAACGAATTCGTCCATCAGCGCGCCGTCTACCGGCACCTGGCCCTTTTTGCGTGATTTCTTCTTCAGCTCGCGCCACGATTTATTGAGTCGCTTGAGCGTCTGCTCCATCGCGTTCGTCACGTAGCGTGAATGAAAATCCCAGTCGCCCCGGATCTGGGACAGATCGACTTCTTGTTCGCTTGACACCCGGCTCTCTCCTAAACAATCACATGTGTGGTCGCAAGCCACTGAGTGTAGCAAAGCAACGCCCCTTTACTATATGCCTGAGTGGGCTGCCTGTCCGTAGTATGGTGCGTTTCGGAGAAGCGGCATAAAGTCACCGAGCGGTACCGGCTGAACGTGCTTCTTGCACTCCGTCACCGTCGGGTTTACGGTCGAATGCTTGCGCGTTGTGACGCGATCGATTCAGTTCGGCACCGGCGGCGAAAATGAGCCGCGGGGCTGGTCAGGGGAAAGTGATGGAACCGTATCTCGGCTGGAAATATCTGCACATACTGATGTTCGTCTTCTGGGTGGGCACGGACATGGGCGTCTTCCTGTCCTGCAAGAAGGCCACCGACCCGAAGGTGCCGATCGATGCACGCTTTATGCTGCTGCACATGGCGCTGCGCATCGAATTGTTGCCGCGCACGATGTGGAAGCTGGCACTGCCGCTCGGCATGACCCTGTCACGTGAAATGCAGCTGATCGAACTCAGCACGCTGAACATGGCGCTGATTTGGATCTTCAGCATCGCCTGGTGGGCACTCAGCGTTTCTGCAGGCTGGCTGTACGACAAACCCGTCGGTCACACGCTGACCAAGTACAACAACATCGTCACCGGCATTGTGGGCTCGGTGTTGATTGTGATCGCGGCCACATCGCTGCTGGGCAACGGGCCGTTCGATGCCGAAGCAACGTGGCTGTCGTGGAAAGTCGGTATCTATGGCCTGATTAATCTGGCGATCGTCGCAATGCTGTATGTCTTCGACCCGATGGGTATTGAGTTCGGCAAACTCGCGGTGGAAGGCTCAACGCCGGAGACCGAAGCCAACATCACGTCGATTATGAATCGCGCCGCCGTCACGATTTGGTTTACCTATTTTCTTATATTTGTTGTCGGCTTTATCGCCACGACGAAAATAATTTAGTAGCTATCAGTCAGCGGTAATCGCCGCGCTATTCTGCGGGCAGCACATTCATGCGGTTTTCCAGTGACATCGTATTCACCGGCGAACCGGGCTGAAAGGTGCCGAGCCCTGCCGCAATGGCCAGCGCAACCCAGCTTGCGATCATGAATGCCCTGGCGCCGCCCACGGCACTGTTCAGCTTCTGATCAAGCTCCGGTGACGGGCCGGCGGACTCCATCTGGTCGATGACGCCGGTCATGGGGTTGAGCCGCTGGCGAATCATGATGCCAAAGAAGACGAGCAACGCGAACAGAAGCAGCTTGCCGGTGACCCATGGCACTTCGTCGAGGCGGCCCTGCGCGGTGGCGATACCAACCGATACCAGCACCGCCGCGATTACCACCCAGCGAAACAGGATGTCATAGCGTGCCAATTGCGCGCCCGCATCAGAACCGGAACGGGCAAAGGTCAGCAGCGTCAGCCCGAGCCAGACCGGGCCGAGCGCGATGATGCCCGCCATCTGCCACCAGGCATGTTCGATGCCGCGTATCTCGGTGAGGATGCCGCCGATCGTCAGCATCAGGCTCATGCAGGCCAGCGAGATCACGCTGATGACCGGCATGATCCGCCCCGCGGCGACGCGCTGCGCCGGCGTGATTTCTGTATTGGTGAGCTTGCGGCTCCAGAGGTAGACGCCGATGTCGGGGCCCAGCCAGAACACGAATAAGGCCTGATGCAGGAACAGCACCATCCGGTACTCGATCCCGTAGCCGCCGTCCGCAGCAAATGCCCAGGTAGACGCCGCTAACAGCCCCGCCAGTAAACAGATTCGTGCCATGAAGTTCCCCGCCCTATACGACATAACTCAAGGTTTGGATAACGTGACCGATGTTATAGTCTAGTCGTACTCGGAATGCTACAAAGCACCACATGGGCATGTTTAAACGATTAACGCTGGGGGCGCTGGCCGTCCTCCTGACGGCACCGACTGTCTTACTGGCAGCGGGCGGATCATTACCGTCGCGGGTGGTGGTTAATGAAGTCGAACAGGCAGCGACTGCACAACCGTCAACCAGCACCGGTTACCGCCGGATTTACGCCAATCCCGAACGACTGGAAGCAGCCATTGAAGCTCAGGAACGTCACACCGATGCCCTGATGCGTGACGCGCAGGTGCGCGGCACGGGAGTCGGCTGGGATGCCAACGACAACCCGGTCGTTAAAGTCTATGTTGACGCGCAGTCCTCGCAGACGGCGATACCGGAGCGTCTCGACGGCATTCCCGTGCAGATCGAGTACACGGGCCGTCTTTATGCACTGAATGTGTCGTGCGACGACCGCAGCGACAACTGCAACCGCACACCTGACCCGGACATTCCGACCGTTGCCGCAACCGCGGGCAACCCCGGCTCCACCGAATACCACCCCCGCCCAGTACCCATTGGCGTATCTGCCGGCCACGTGGACGTAACGGCCGGTACCATCGGCTGCCGCGTGACTGCCGGCTGCCACACGTACGCACTGAGTAACGCCCACGTGTTTGCTGACGAGAACACCGGCCAGAGCGGTGACAGCATTGTGCAGCCCGGCCCGTTCGACGGTGGTGTCGCGCCGATGGACAACATCGGCACGCTCGCGGATTCAGTGCCAATTGTTATCGGCAATTTCGCGAATAACCGTGTGGATGCGGCGATCGCTCTCGTCGGCACCAACACCGTCGACAAGTCGACACTGCCGGGCGGCTACGGCACACCTCGCACCAATCCCATCAACGCGACCATCGGGCTTGATGTGCAGAAATTCGGCCGCACGACCGTCATGACACATGGCTACGTGGATGCCGTCAACGTCACGGTGCTCGTCACTTACGACGCCGGCGATGCGCGCTTTATTGGCCAGATTATTATCAAGCCTGATACCGGCAACGATTTCAGCCTGCCCGGCGATTCCGGTGCACTGATCGTCGTTGACGGCGGCCCGCATGACCGCCGCCCGGTCGGCTTGTTGTTTGCGTCGGGCACGGGGATCAGCGTTGCTAACCCGATCAGCGACGTGCTCAACGAGCTCAATATCGATATCGACGGCGACTAAGCCGTTACCCGCGTCGATGCCCACCATCGCAGAGGTTATCGAAATCCATCTTGATCGACTCTTCGGCCTTGAAGACGTCGCCGGCGTGGCGGAAGGTCAGCTCGACGGCGAACCCTGCATCAAAATCTATCTCGTGCAGGAAAACACCCGCACTGTTCTGGAACTGCCCGGCGAGCTCGAAGGATATCCGCTGGTGACTGAGATCACGGGTAGTTTTACCAAGGGATAGAAAATTGGTGGGCCGTGCAGGACTTGAACCTGCGACCAAGTGGTTAAAAGCCACCTGCTCTACCAACTGAGCTAACGGCCCACGTTGTGTTACCTGAACGGTATTAACGGAGGAGATTGCCAAGTCGTGGCAATCGGCGCGCATATTACCGCAAACGCGCTAAATAACAAGGTTCTGAACACCCCTGACGGCGTGCTACGCGTAGCGCGTGGGGTCGTCGATACCGGCCTCCTCAAAGCCGACCCGGCGCAGTTCGCAGGCGTCGCAATTGCCACAGGCGGCGCCGTCATCCGCAGCGCTGTAACACGATACGGTCAGGCTGAAATCCACACCGAGTTCCGTGCCGCGGGCAACAATTTCGGCTTTGCTCATGTCGATCAGCGGCGCGACGATTTCCAGTGGCCTGCCTTCGACGCCGCGTTTGGTCGCGAGGTTCGCCATCGCCTGAAACGATTCGACGTATTCCGGCCGGCAATCGGGGTAACCCGAGTAATCCACGGCGTTAACGCCGCAATAGATACGGTCAGCATCGACGACCTCTGCCCAGGCCAGACCGAGCGACAGGAACACGGTGTTGCGTGCAGGCACGTAGGTGGCCGGTATGCCGCTGCCACCTGCTTCCGGCACGTCGATCCCTTCATCGGTCAGTGCAGAGCCACCAAATTGCCCCATGTCGATGCGCACGGTTTTGTGCTCGGCGACACCCGTGCTGGCAGCGACGGCGCGTGCGGCTGCAAGCTCGGCATCATGACGCTGACCGTAATCAAAACTGAGCGCATAGCACTCCTCGCCCGCCGCTTTAGCGATGGCAAGGACAGTGGCGGAATCCATACCGCCGGACAACAGCACCACACTGCGTGACATCAACTCTTTACCTCTAATGCCCGGGCTCTTCGCCCCACAGGTACTTGTGCAACTGCACCTGGAAACGCACCTGCAGGCGGTCTTCCAGTATCCACTCGGCCAGTTCGCGGGCCTCGAGCTGGCCCTGACTGGGAGAGAACAGAATATTGCAGCGCTCGAGCATGGCATGCTCGGCGCAGAACGCTTTGCTCCACTCGTAGTCTGCGCGGTCGCAGATGACGAACTTCACCTGATCGTCCGGCCGCAATAGCGGCAGATTCTCCAACCGGTTTTTGTCGACTTCACCGGAGCCCGGGGTTTTCACATCCATGACCACACAGACGCGCGGGTCCAGCTCACTGATATCGAGCGCCCCGCTGGTCTCAAGACTGACTGAAAGACCGGCGTCCGCCAGCAGAGTCAGCAAGACGCGGCAATTCGGTTGCGCGAGTGGCTCGCCGCCAGTGACGCACACCTGCGGTGTCGTGTAACTCTGTACCTGTTCAAGAATCGCCTCGCCGGTCATCCAGCTGCCACCGTGAAACGCGTACGCGGTATCGCAAAACACGCAGCGCAACGGGCAACCAGTCAGGCGCACGAATACGGTCGGTAAACCGGTGGGACGGGACTCACCCTGCACGGAATAAAAGATCTCGGTAACGCGCAGGCGTTGCCCGGCGTCGAGCTCGTCACGCGTCGCGATTTCGGTCATGACAGCAGGCTACCCGTCAGTGATGGCGAGTGCGACTAACGCCCTTCGCTGCGCATCTGCGCCAGCCGCTCGTTGGCGAGCCTCGCGGCCGTGCTGTCCGGATAACGCGCCACGGCCGTGTTGAGTGCCGCGCGCGCCTCCGACCAGTTCTGCAATTCGTAATTGCAGTAACCGACTTTCAGCCATGCGTCCGGCACTTTGCGTGTGGTGGGGTAATCGGTGATCACTTTCTGGAAGCTGGCGAGCGCCGTCCTGAACTCGCGGGTCACGTAGTAGGTTTCTGCCAGCCAGTACTGCGCGTTGCCGCGCATCGTACTGTCAGGAAAGTCGGTAAGAAACTTGAGAAAGCCCTGCTGTGCCTCTTCGTAACGGCCCGCCTTCAGCTGATCGAAGGCCGCCTGGTAGCTGTCGGCATCGTTAAGCGCCGGTGCGGCGTCCGCACCGCCGCCGTCTGTGCCCGCAACTGCGGCACCGCCGCCACGGGCCTCCAGCGCCTGCAGTCGCGCATCGAGATCGAGGTAGAGCTGGCGCTGGCGATCAGCACCCTGCCCCGAATCAAACTGCAGCCGGTCGATGTCCTCGCGCAGCGACTGATTCTCGGTTTGCAGTGCCTGGATGCGGCGGAGCAAATCAGTCTGCACCGCCTGATTGTTCTCGAGCAGGCGTTCAAGCGTCAAAACCTTATTCTCGAGCGTGCTTACCCGGTCACGCGTCGACTGCGCAGACGCCGGCGCTGTCAGGGCAATAAGCCCCGACAGCACCAGTAACGCTGTGAGTGGGTGACGTGTCATCGCCGGCGACAAACTACCGGCCGTAAACCAGTTCGACGCGCCGGTTCATGCTCCAGGCAGATTCACCGCTGCCGGTATCCGCCGGGCGCTCTTCGCCGTAGCTTACGGTCGTCAGCTGGTTCTCGCCGGCACCGTGCACGAGCAGTATCGAACGGACACTCAAGGCACGACGCTCACCGAGGCCAATGTTGTACTCGCGCGAACCACGCTCGTCGGCATGCCCTTCCAGACGCACCGATTCCGCGGGGTTATCGGCCAGGTAACGGCCGTGCTGCTTTAAGATTTCGATCGACGCGTCGTCGACGTCAGATGAGTCGAGCTCGAAATAAATCACGCGCTCATTCATGACAACCGCGGCGCGGTCGTCGCCGATCGGCACGGCAGATCCACCGCCAGTGCCATCGTCCGGCCAGGTCTGCACTCCGCCGGTACCGTCATCCATACCACCGTCCGTTCCGGTCGATGTGCCCCCCTGGTTTGCGCAGCCGGTAACCACCAGAGCGCACACCGGTATAAGTAGCTTCCAGCTATTCATGCCCGTCTCCTTGATATTCAAAACTAAACCCGAAAAATTCAACAACAACAATTAATCAATTGAGCGGAAACGGCGACCAGGCCGGTTCACGCACATCACCCTCTGTCGACGCGATCCGCTGCTGTATACGCCCGTCGGCTGACACCATCGACAACACACCCTGCCGGCCGGCTTTCGAGGCATAAATAATAACCTCGCCGTTCGGCGCAAAGGCCGGTGACTCATCCTGCGCACCGTTGCTCAGCACCTGTGTATACGAGCGCTCGACATCAACCACAGCGATTCTATAGTTACCCCGGTCGTTATGCACCACGGCGAGCGACTTCGCGTCCGGCGACAAGCGCGGTCGCGCGTTGTAGTTACCCTCGTAGGTAATCCGCGTGGCGCGGCCGCCGGAAGCAGGGATACGGTAGACCTGCGGCTGGCCGCTGCGGTCTGAGGTGAAATACAACTCGGAGCCGTCTGCGTTCCAGTGCGGCTCCGTCTCGATCGACGGCCAGCTCGTGAGGCGCCGCAGCACCTGATTCGAGAGCTGCAGTGTGTAGATATCCAGATTGCCGGTTTCTTTGGTCAGCGTCAGTGCCAGAAACCGGCCGTCCGGTGACCAAGCCGGCGCACTGTTGACGCCGCGCCGCGCCGACACCCGGCGCCTTGAGCCGCTGCGCAGGTCCTGCACGAAAATCTGCGAATTACCGTTCTCAAAGGAAACGTAGGCAAGCTTGCGCCCGTCCGGCGACCAGGCCGGCGACATGATCGGTTCGGGGGATTCCATTTTGACGCTGGCGTTGTAGCCGTCCGCATCCGCAACGATGAGCCGGTAGCGCTGTTGCTCACGTGACCCCACGACGCTCACGTAAGCGATACGTGTCGACGCCACGCCGCGCACGCCAGTCAGTTTTTCGTAGATCAGATCACTGATTTCATGCGCGGTGGCGCGGAAGTCAGTGGCCGCAAACGCGGGCATGCGATAGCCCATCTCCAGCGTACCGCGCAACACGTCGAACACCCGAAACTCCGCGCGATACTTGCCGCCCGCATCCGGGTGCAGTTTGCCAACGACAACGTAGCGGGCATCCAGAATGCGCCAGTCACTGAAATCAATGTCGGCGCTGTCGGTCGGCCGCTGCAGCATTTCCGCCGGCGGAATCGGTGCATAACGGCCGGTGCGGGCGAGGTCGGCAGAAACGACTTCGGTGAGCGCATATGGCTTGTCACCGCTGCCGGTCCAGCCGAACGGCACCACACCGATCAGCTCAGCTTCGCCCTGCCCTTTGGTGATTTCGATCTGCAATTCCGCATGCGCGCTGGTGGCTGCCAGTGCACAAAGCAGGAAAAACATCCCTGTCCGCTTTATCC
>JABDLC010000107.1 GCA_013001905.1 Gammaproteobacteria bacterium
TGCCCGGGTCTTCGGAAAAAGACACCCGGTCACGCTCGTCTTTTCTGCAGGGCTTCTTCAAGGCCGCTTCGAACGAAGACAAACTCTTGCGCAAATTCGAGCGCCGCTGCCTGTAATGCTGCGGTATGGGGATGAACAACACCGTTCTGTACCTCATCACCGTGTTGATCTGGGGTTCGACCTGGCTCGCCATCGAGTATCAGCTTGGTGTCGTCGAGCCCGAAGTATCCATTGTCTACCGCTACGCGGCCGCCTCACTGATTCTATTTATTTATAGTAAATACAAAAGATTACCACTACTATTTAATCTAAACTCTCACAGATGGTTCGTGCTGCTTGGCGCTTCCCTGTTTTGCCTGAATTACGTGTTCGCCTATCGCGCACAGGTTCACATCACGTCGGCTCTTGCGGCCATCGCATTTTCCACGATGCTGTGGATCAACATTATCCTCTCCAGGCTGATTTTCGGCACACGAGCCGGTCGGCAGGTACTCCTTGGCGCTTTTCTCGGCATTGTCGGAATTATCGTCTTGTTTGCACCCCAGGTTCGAGAAGTCTCCTTCAGCGATAGCGTCTTCTATGGCTCGATTCTCGCATTGTCGGGTGCGCTGGTGGCATCGACGGGCAATATGCTGTCCCAGGCCGCGCAGAGTCGCAATTTGCCGGTCGTGCAGACCAACGCGTGGGGCATGCTGTACGGCGCCATTCTAACGGGCATCCTGTCGCTCATCCGCGGGCACGAATTCATATTTGACGCGACTTTTACGTACATCGCGTCACTGGCTTATTTGGCAGTATTTGGCTCAGTCATTGCGTTTGGCGCGTACCTGACATTGCTCGGGAGGATCGGTGCCCACAAGGCGGGATACGCCACAGTGATGTTCCCGGTCGTCGCCCTGATCCTCTCGGTGCTGTTCGAGGGTCTGCGCCTCGATCTGGCTATTGTGCTGGGCGCTGCGCTTGTATTACTCGGGAATGTACTGGTACTGAAAGAGAAGCGATGAACAAGAGAGATCCGATCGAAGACCTGGCCGACCTGCGCCACGAATTCGGTGAACACGGCGGCGTCAATATGTCGATCGAGGCAAGCACGACGTTTACCGTCATCGATCCGCACACCATGCCCGACCTTTTTGAGGGCCGTAAAGGTCCCGACAAGGGCTGCTACCTGTACGGTCGGCACTTCAATCCAACGGTTTTCAATCTTGGCCGGCAGATGGCCGCCCTGGAGAGCACTGAAGCGGGTTACTGCACCGCCAGCGGCATGGCGGCGATCTCGGGTACGGTGCTTTGCCTCTGCGATGCCGGCGATGAGGTCGTGGCGTCAAATGCCATGTACGGCGGCACGTTTGCGTTCCTGCACGACTTCCTTCCCGCCAAGACCAGGATCAGGACGCGTTTCGTGGATATTACCGATCTTGACGCGGTCGCCAATGCAATCACTGACAAGACCAGGCTGCTGATTACCGAAAGCGTTTCGAATCCGACCCTGCGCCTCGCCAACATACCGCAGCTCGCCAATATTGCGCAGCGGCGCGGTGTGTCGCTGGTCGTCGACAATACCTTCAGTCCGTTTGTGCTCAGGCCGGCCGTGCTTGGCGCGGACGTTGTGGTTCACAGTATTACCAAGTTCATCAGCGGTGCGTCAGATGTCATTGCGGGCGCCATCTGCGGGAGTGATGCATTCATCGGGGAGCTGATGGACCTGCACACGGGCCCCTTGATGCTGCTTGGTCCCACGATGGATCCGGGCATCGCTTCGGCGCTGAGTTTACGAATCCCGCATCTGCCGTTGAGAATGGCCGCGCACGGTGAACGCGCGCTGGAGATCTGCCGGCGTCTTTCGGCGTTGGGTCTTGCCGTCTCCTACCCGGGACTGCCTGAACACCCCGATCACGCGTTATTCGATGAGCTGTGCTGTCCTGATTTCGGATACGGCGGTGTGTTCACGCTCGACCTGGGCGACGAGGAAGCAGCGAATGCGCTGATGTCCAGTTTGCAGAATGAACAGCGCTTTGGCTACCTGGCCGTCAGCCTCGGTTATTTCGATACGCTGATGTCATGTTCGGGCTCAAGTACGTCCAGCGAAATGAGTGACGAGGGCAAGCAGGAAGCCGGGATTTCACCGGGACTGGTGCGTGTCAGCATCGGCTACACGGGCACCCTGGAGCAGCGCTGGAATCAGCTGCTCGCGGCGTTGAAAGAAACGGGCATCGTCGAGTAAGGACGGGAGATAGGTAACGATGAATGCAGGTGTGTATCGGGTCTTACCGGCGGTTTTTGCTATCGTGCTGCTGGCCTGCGCCTCGGCGACGGCGAACGATCCGCTCCTGCTGGACAGTCGGGAGCTGGTCAAAGAATTTGGCGCGGCCCTGCAATCCGAGCTCAAGCACGGATTGACGGAAGGCGGCCCTGTAGACGCCATTAGCGTCTGCAAGGACAAGGCGCCGCAAATTGCCTCGGAGCTATCGCGCCGGAGCGGGGCGAAAGTCCGGCGCACCAGCCTGCGTCACAGGAACCCGGCCAATGCACCCGAACCGTGGGAAGCCGAGG
>JABDLC010000057.1 GCA_013001905.1 Gammaproteobacteria bacterium
GGTTGACGATGCGATCAACGCACTGGCGTACATGGAGCAGACCGGGGACGCGTATATGCCCTGGGCCACGCTCTGGGGCTACTCGGCGGGTGCCTATATTTCACTGATCACCGGCTACTCGCTGGACGATTTCGGGATTCCGTCCGTTGGGGCGGCCGCTGTGATTGATATTGCCGGCGGCATTGACGATGCCACCGTAGGCACACCGTTTGACGACCCGACGGGCGCTGACCCTGTGCTTATGATCATTCACGGCACTGACGACGGCGTCGTGCCCTTCACCAATGCGACATTTTTGCGTGATGCGGCCGTCGACGCGGGCCTGCCGCTGGACTATCAGCCGATTGCCGGTGGCGGTCACACCGTTGATCTCTTTAATACGAATGCTTCGAACGGCCCGACTGCTGGTACGACCCTGTTTCAACGCAGCGTGGACTGGTTGAGCGAGACCGTGCTGTTTGGTCAGTCCCCCGGGCCGCTTGTGATCGAATAACGGCGTCCGCACGCTACTCATACGGAGAGCACCACATGTCTGCGCTGATCTGGATGTCCGGTACGTTGCTGTCGTTTACGCTCATGGCAATCGGTGCGCGTGAACTGACTGACGAAATTGATATCTTCCAGACGCTGCTGTTCCGTAGCGCAATAGGGCTGGTGATCATGGCATCCTGGCTCGCGTATACCGGCAAGCTTAATGGATTGCGTGACGGCAACATGCGGCTCCACCTGACACGCAACGTGTTTCATTTCGGCGGGCAGTACGGTTGGTTTCTCGGCATCGGCCTGTTGCCGCTGGCGGAAGTCTTTGCGCTCGAGTTCACCGTGCCGGTCTGGACCATGCTGATCGCGGTGCTGTTTCTGGACGAGCGTCTGACGTGGGCGAAGGGCATCTGTGTGGCGCTGGGTCTCGCCGGTGTTGCCGTGATCGTCGGGCCGGGGGCCGAACTGATTGAGCCGGCCGCACTCATCGTGCTCGGCGCGGCACTGTGCTACGGCATCGCGAATGGCACAACCAAGGCGCTGTCGGATAGCGAGAGCGCTGCCGTGGTCCTGTTTTATATGTGTGCCATACAGCTGCCCATTGCGCTGGGGTTCAGCCTCGGCAGCTTGACGATGCCCGTCGGCATTGAATGGTTATGGCTGTTCGTCGTCGCGCTGACGGCACTGAGCGCGCATTACTGCATGACCCGGGCCATGGCCTGCGCTGAGGCCACCACCGTGGCCGCACTCGATTTCCTGCGCCTGCCGCTGATCGTAATCGTGGGGATCGCTCTCTACAACGAACCGTTTAAATGGACGGTCTTCCTCGGCGCAGCGTTGATGCTGGCAGGTAACGTGATCAACCTGCGCGACACCCAGGAAGACAAGTAGCGCACCGGTCGCTTATTGCGACCGGCCGCCCGCCACCTGCGACAGACCCTTCCAGACATCGTCCTGCACGTTGTCCACAAACAACTGCAGGTGCGGGAAGGGGATCTCGATGCCCGCATCATCCAGCGCGATTTTGCCGGCTTCATTCAGCTTGAAGAACACACGGCGCTTGTCATCTGCGGAATCGACCCAGGCGCGCATCGTCAGATTCACACTGGAGCCGGCGAGTTCACTGACCACCACGTCAGGCGCAGGGTCTTCGAGCACACCGTCAACCGCCCGGATGGCTTCCAGCAACACTTCGCGCGCTTTCGGAATATCTTCTTTGTAGGCAATGCCGATCACGGCATCGACTCGCAATTCACCGTGTTTGCTGAAGTTCTCGAGCACTTCGTCAATGATGCGCTTGTTGGGCACGACGATGTAAGTATTCTGCGGCGTGCGGATGCGCGTAGTACGCAGCGTGATATTGGTGACTTTGCCGTACTCGCCTTCGGTCTCGACCCAGTCACCGACCACGAACGGCTTGTCCCAGAAAATCAGGATGCCGGCGATAATGTTGGCCACCGAGTCCTGCGCGGCAAAACCAATCGCGATACCCACCACGCCGACACCGGCGAGGGCCGCAGCGACATTAACGCCCAGCTGCGACAGTGCCATAATGACGCCGAGTATGATGATGGCGTAATGAGCCACGTTATCAACCAGCAGGTTGATCACGACCTCATCAAAGCCGGCTTTTTGGAAGGCTTTGCGCAGCACAACGCGGGCCGCCCGGGACAGGATGTAGGCCGCTACCACGACCAGAATCGCGGCGATCAGACTGGGGATAAACTCAATCAGCCGTTCAACGAACGAGGTGATCAGTTCCTGCAAATCGACTTTACCGAGAAGGTCCTGCATCGTTTCATACTCCGATCATCATGAATGCGTTATTAGCCGTGCACCTGAGCCCGACGACTACGGTATTCGCTGCAATAACCGTGCCGGATGTCAGAGCCGTCAATGAACGTGCTCTCGGGCAGGAGATGCGCCAAAAATGCCGCCAAATTTGTAGTTTTTGCAAAAGCGAAGACCGCTGGCACCCGCCACGCTCTGTATGCTCGTCAGTGGCACAGAACTTGCTTGTACTGGAGGTATGGTTATTCGTACTCACTCGAAAGATTCCATCGGCAACGTTGACTCGGCTGAGCCGGAGGCCAGTGCGGCCGTGCCGTCGCGCTGGCGCACCTACGCGCACTGGCTGGACAGCCTGATTGAGCTGCCCGGTGGCTACCGGATCGGTCTGGGCAGCATTCTCGGACTCTTTCCGGGTGTCGGTGATGCCGCCGGTGCAGTGCTCGGTGTGCCGATAGTGCTCAGCGCCTGGCGCAATGGTGCGTCTAAAGCCGTGTTGTTTCGCATGATGGGCAATCTGGCGCTGGACACCATTGTGGGTGCTGTGCCGGTGCTAGGCGATCTGTTCGACTTCGCGTTCAAATCGCATCAGCGCAATGTCGGCTTACTGGAGCGGTATGCAGCGGAACCCGTCAAGACCCGGCGTCGCAGCATGGTGAGCGTTGTCGCTCTGTGTGCGGGCTTTATTTTGGTGCTCGTGCTGGTGATTGCTGCCGCACTTACCGTTGCCGGATATCTGCTGAGCCTTCTGACCACCGGGTGAATCGGCTCAGCGGTCGTGCAGGGTAGTGCGACGACTGAAAAATGGTGGGCGATGCTGGGATTGAACCAGCGACCCCTGCCGTGTGAAGGCAGTGCTCTCCCGCTGAGCTAATCGCCCGTTTCCATAGGCCATGACAGGCCGGAGACGGAATTATATGACTAAAGGTTCTGGTGGGGTAGGGGCTGGAAGTCTTTGCTCACGGGCGCTCTGGCGGCGCATCTTTTCCGGGGCCATTGTGACGTGAGCGTGACACGCAGAAGCCGATTTTCCATAAGGCCTGTGTGTGTGGGGCCTTGGCACGCGATGCTAGTATGGCTGCACAGGAATCTTGGGGGATATCTAATGCGCGTTCCTTTTGCGCTGCTTTTGCTTGCGTTTGGTGGGGCCGTTCAGGCGGCGCCGGTGACGATCGACTTTTCCGGCGACCTTGAGGATGGCGATGTTATTCAAACGCAGGGCTTTGAGTTTACGTCGCAGGATGCGTTATCGGGTAGTACCTTACCGGTGCTGATTGTTGACGATCCGGGCAACCAATATGCGGTCTATTGCCCCACCTGTTTGGGATTGATGACGAATATAGCCGGTCAGCCGTTTAGCCTGCAAAGTGTCGATTTCACGAGTTTGGTTTTTTTTGGCCCTGAGACTGATGCGACTTTGACTGTGACGGGCTTTTACAGTGGTGGTGGGCAGGTATCCCAAACTGTGGTGGTGCCGCCAGGATCACGTCCTGCCGATTTAACTGCAATAACTTTCTTGTTTGGTTCGGGCTGGAACAGCCTTGTCGGCGTCGAATTTGGGGCCACCGATATCCTCGCAGCCGTCGCTCTGGACAATATTGTTGTTGATATCGTTCCCATCCCAGCCGCTGTCTGGCTGTTTGGGTCTGCGTTAGTTGGCATGGGCTGGTTTAGAAGGGCGTCATGAAGGACTTTTTATGCGCAGTGCTTTTGCTGGCGTTTGGTGTGGCCGGCCAGGCCGCACTTGTTGACAACGGTGTTTACACGACAGATACCGGCAGCGGTCTCGACTGGCTTGATCTGAGCGTGACAGACGGTCTTAGTATTAACGACGCAACGACGCTCTACAGCGACTGGCGTTATGCGACTTTCACAGAGATTGATGCGCTTTACGCAACAGCGTTTCCAACAGCGCCCGATGATGTGCCTTACGACGAGTTTGGGGTGTACAACAACGACCCGATCATTTCACAGAAGGCGAACGATTTCGTCGACCTGTTTGGCGAGACTGATATCAGGGGTTCGTTACGGGTTTCCGGAGGTATTTATTTTGACGACTTTGGTGAAGTGCTGGCCATGTCGATTCAGCCGTATCCAAGCCCTGGTTATTTCTGGCTATACAAGCACGTGCGAGACTATATAACCATCGACTTCAGTGAGGATCCTGACTTTTCTGACTACCGGAGAGGCCATTTTTTGGTGCGTTCGTCCGTGATCCCCATCCCCGCAGCGGTCTGGCTGTTCGGTTCGGCGTTATTCGGGCTGGGGTGGTTCAGGCGAAGTTCATGATGCGCGTTCTATGCTCTTTGTTGTTGCTTGCGTTTGGAGGGATTGCACAGGCAGCTCTGGTTGACTTCGAAGACGTCGCTGCGACAACGCCATGTGTTTCGTTTCCGAACCCCTGTCCGGCATCGATAACGACGCCACAAAATTTCGTATTTACGGTCACGAATGCCGACAATGGCAATGAGGTCTATGTAACCAGCAGCAATACCTCAGACGGAAACTTTATAACGGCATTGGGTCCACCGGATGGCTACGTGGCGATTACAGTTACGCATCAGTCCGGGCAGGCGTTCAGCCTGACGGCGCTCGATGTTTTCGTGGCTGACGTTTTTGAGGGTGGGTTGCCAGGCTTCGCCACGGTCAGTGGTTTCGATGCGGCGAGCACCAGTCTTGGTATGCAGACTGTGTCGAGGGTGGGAAGCGGTTGGGAGTCCGTGGCGCTTGACGGCAGATGGGGTCCATTGCACAGCGTGGTCGTCGAAGGCGACTTTATATGCACGTTCGGTTGCTTCTGGACATTTCCGAGTGTGGATAATTTCACGGCCAGCGTTATTCCTGTGCCC
Organism: Gammaproteobacteria bacterium; assembly: GCA_013001905.1. Lineage (GTDB taxonomy): Bacteria > Pseudomonadota > Gammaproteobacteria > Steroidobacterales. Next base: position 5,118 of record JABDLC010000057.1, read on the forward strand.
GCGGCCGTCTGGCTGTTTGGGTCTGCGTTGTTTGGGCTGGGGTGGGTAAGGGCTAAACAGTCATAACTCCGCGGTTATCGTTCAGCTGAATGATTTCGTTGTACATAAGCTGCGATTTTCTTCTCACTTTTGTCGCCTGAAAACCAAATGGCCGCGTGGTCACTGCTAAAATAGCGCTATCTGAACAAGGCTGCGCACGCATAGACGCGCTGCTGCAGCCCTGAACGGAAACCGGATAATAAGAAATACAAGGATGTTTCTGATGCGCAAACTTTTCGTGCTGGCACTGCTCGCGAGCTTTTCTTTAAATGCGAACGCACTTTCGATTCTGCTTTCAGGCGGCAACTCTGAACGTGATGTTACGGATCGCCTGATTGAATTGGGTCATACCGTCACGAAAGCAAATGCGGCCTGGTATCACGATGACTGGGACTACTCTCCGTATGACGTCGTGGCGTTCCAGTACGCCACCGCCGATGCAGCTGACATGAACCATCTGGTTGCGCAGGTGCAGGCAGGTAATGTCGGTGTTGTGTTCTTCCGCAGCTGGGGTGCAGATGAAACCGCGCAGGCTCTCGGCATGAGCGGCGGTGAATTCAACTGGCAGTATGCGAACCAGTTTAATGTTGTCGACAACGGTCACTACATTACTGACGGCGTCGCGACAGGTCAGTATGACCTCGGCTATACCTACATGACGAGTTCGCCCAATCCGGGTGCCGACACGACTGTGCTGGCGACGGGATCTGACGCTGCCGCACTCATTGTTCACAACACCTGGCGTGTGGCGATTACGCCGTTCTACGGCCACGTGGATGGCTGGGACGATGAGTCGATCCTTGCGACGCAAATCACAGAGCGCACGCTGCAGTGGGCGGCCGGTGCGAGCGTCGTGCCCCTTCCTGCAGCCGTCTGGCTGTTCGGTTCTGCGCTGGCCGGCCTCGGCTGGTTGCGCCGCAAGCCGGTTTAAAAGACTCCTGTTCCCGCACTCCGTGCGGGCGCCAGTCCGCTTCTGAGCCGTTCACGGCCGGGCGCCTGTGCCTCGATGCGAAGCAGCGCCCGCGGCGATGTTATTATTGGCGTTTGCGGCAGTAGGGGAAAACTAATGAAAATAACCACAGTCTTTCTTGCCGTATTGTTTAGCTTCGCATCCGGGGTTGCGAGCGCTGCCACCGTTAATACGGTTGCGTGTAACGCGGATCCCGTCAATACGCCGGACATCTGTGTGACCAGCGTTGATGGCGTGGTCATCAACGGCACAACGTACAACGTAAACTTCGTCTACGACACGTTCACCAATCTCAACGTCGGCGATAATTTTCCGTTCTACCCAACCTATGGCGGGCCGGGCGATGCCAGTGTCGCCGTGGACGCGATTAATCTGGCGATCAACACGCACAGCACCCATGTGGAACGAATTCTGGCGGCGGGGTCGAGCACCGCTTTTTCGTCCTATGAGGTTGTCAAACAACCGTCTGCCGGCCCGTTCCAGAACACGAGCCGCGGCATCGCGAGTGGTCCGGCTGGCTCCGCCAGTTTTGCCCGCGTCAATGGTGTTGTTGCGAACGAGGGGTTAGCGCCGCACGCAGTGTTCACCGTCGTTCCGGTGCCCGCTGCGCTCTGGCTGTTCGGTTCTGCTATAGCCGGTCTGGGCTGGCGCGCGCGCCGCAAGTGATTGTGCGATAGTAGACGCTCAGTCAGGGGTACGACCTGACTTATAGAGAATACGAACAAGCGGAGAGCGTCATGGATTTTCTGAATACCATTCTTAAAAACGCACAGACAGCTGATGAGGTCGGTAAATCTGTGGGTATTGATGGTGACACAGCGACGAAGGTGATCGGTCGGTTGTTGCCCGCGCTGACGGTCGGTTTACAAAAAAATGTGCAAAAGGTTGGCGGCGCCAAGGCGCTTGCGAATGCACTGCAATCCGGTAACCATCAGCAGTATGTCGACAACCCCGCATCGGTCAGCGATCCGTCCACGGTCGCTGAAGGCAACGGTATACTCGGGCACTTGCTGGGCAGCAAAGATGCCAGTCGTCAGCTGGCCTCGCAGATTAGCGGTGAGACCGGTGTTGATACCGGCGCTATCAAAAAGATTCTGCCGATGGTGGCTGCGATCGCGATGGGGGCAGTCAGCAAAGAAACCAATGGCGGCGACAAACTTGAGGACGGGCTCGGTGCGCTGCTGGGCGGTGGTTCAGGCGGGCTTGACGCTGTGGCCGGTCTGGCAAAGAAGTTTCTCTAACCACTCACATGCGCCGTCTACGGTGTCTATGGGGGTGCCCGGTCGCATCGCTGTGATTGGGGTCACGCCGCCCGTGGGCGTTTTTTGACAAAATCCTCGCTTTGATGCATTTCCCGCACGGGTCTGGCACATTAGCCGACTTTCGAGCGGCCTTGGCCCGAGAGGCCCGGTCTGGCAAAGAACAGCGCAGTGTCTGAACAAACAACGAAGCCCGTCCTTGAGATTGTTATCGAGCCGCAGCCACGCTGGGGGCTAAAGGATCTGCGTGAGCTCGCGCAGTACGTTGACCTGCTGTATTTCCTCGTTTGGCGAACCATCAAGGTGGCGTATGCGCAGACCGTGGGCGGCATTGCCTGGGCACTGATTCAGCCTGCCTTTCAGGTGCTGGTCTTCTCACTGTTTTTCGGCGGCCTGCTAAACGTCGAGCCGGACGGCGGTGTGCCCTATATCCTGTTCTCGACGGTTGCGGTGATTCCGTGGACGTATATGTCTGCCACGATGAGCAGCGCCAGCAGCAGCCTGGTCGGCAACGCGGGCATGCTGTCGAAAATCTATTTCCCGCGGATTATTTATCCGCTGGTACCGGTCATCTTCAACCTGGTGACCTTCTTTATTTCGCTGATACTCGTAGCCGCGGTCATGATTTATTACGACGTGCAGCCCACGCGTCAGATGGTGTTTCTGCCGGTCTTCTTCCTACTGATGATCATTACGCCCCTGTCAGTCGGTTTGTGGCTGGCCTCGCTGGCTATTCGTTTTCGTGATGTGCAAATCGTGATGGGCTACTTCATGCGCATGGCAATTTATCTCGTGCCGGTGATGTACCCGACAGAGACGGTGCCGGATGAAGTGCGCAGTCTCTACATTCTGAATCCTTTCGTGGGTGTGATCGAAGGGTTCAATGCCTGCCTGCTGGGCAAGCCGCTGTATATGGATTCGCTGCTGACATCGGCGGTGATCAGTACGGTGTTGCTGCTCACTGGCCTGTTCTACTTCAAGCGCATGGAGCGCGTGATCGTGGACGTCGTCTAGGCGGGCAGGGCAGGGATATGGCTAACAAGACACTGCAGGTCGAAGACGTCAGCAAGCTCTACCGGATCGGTAATGCATCCGATCTGGAGCGACAGGGTTCCAACCGTTTTTTGAACATGCTGCAGCGGCCGCTCACCAACTATCGCAAATATCGCTCGTTGTACCGGTTCACGGAAGCTGAACGCAGCGGCACGGCCGAATCAAATGATGTGCTCTGGGCGTTGCGCAACGTGTCCTTCAGTGTCGAGCCCGGTGAGGTCATGGCGCTTGTGGGCGCTAACGGCGCGGGCAAATCAACTCTGCTTAAGATTATTTCACGCATCACGCCGCCGACAATGGGGCGGGTGACAGTGCGTGGCCGGGTCAGTTGTCTGCTGGAAGTCGGTACCGGTTTTCACCCGGAACTGACCGGTCGCGAAAACATTTATATGAACGGCACAATTCTCGGTATGCGTAAGCGTGAAGTGGATGCCCGATTTGACGATATTGTCGAATTCTCAGGGGTCGGCAAGTTTATCGATACGCCGACCAAGCGTTTCTCCAGCGGCATGAATGTGCGGCTGGCGTTTGCAGTGATGGCGCATCTGGAGCCGGAACTGTTAATCGTCGATGAAGTGCTGGCTGTTGGTGACGCGGAATTCCAGCGCAAGTGCCTGAACACGATGAGTGATGTCGGCAAGCATGGCAAGACGGTGCTTTTTGTGTCGCATAACATGGCTGCAGTCACGCGTCTGTGCACGCGCGGCATTCTGATTCGCGACGGTGAGGCGGTTATGGATGGTTCTGCCGCCGATGTGGTGCACGCCCATCTGACCCACGGCAGTAGTGAAGTTGCTGAACGCGAATGGGCGGATATAAATGAGGCCCCGGGTGATGATGCGGTCCGCCTGCGCGCTGTGCGCGTGGTATCCGACAGTGGTGCGCCCATTGGTGCAATCGAGTCGGACAAGGCAATAGGATTGCAAATGACTTATGACGTGCTTGAGCCGGGTCATGTGCTGAGCCCTTACTTTACGGTTGTCAGCGACGCCGGTACTGACCTGTTTACAACCATAGACCCGGACCCGGCGGCAGGCGAAGTCGCTCGCAAGCCGGGTCGCTATACGTCAACCGCGTGGGTGCCCGCCAATCTGCTGGCAGAAGGCAGTCACTACCTGCGTGTTGTGATGCGCTCCGTGCAAGCCAAGCACCGGCCCTTTACCGAACGTGACGTGGTTGCATTTACAGTTGTCGATGCTGAGGGCGGCGCGGCCAGCAGCTGGTGGGAAGGCAAGCCCAGCGGGATCATAAAGCCGCAGCTGGAGTGGGGCACAGAGTATGTGCAGCCCGATATGGTGATTGAGGGTTAATCAGAAGCGATACGTAATCGTGCCGACAAACGCATTACTCTTCCGAATCGAATTATTGACCCGGTTGACCTCGCCGGTTACCAATACCTCTTCGGGGTCACGTTTGCGGTAGATATAGACGCCGGAAACGGTCAGCTTCTCGGACAGCCGCCAGCCTAAACTCGTGTCAACTCTGTAAAACAGTATCGTCGTGTCTCTGAATGTGCTGCTCGACGTGCGCTCGGATCCGGAGCCCTCAACCCTTATTGACAGTTTGGGCGCCAGGCGATAAACAAAAAAGCCGCCTAATTCGATATTGTCAGAGGGTGTGCCATCGGTTTGCGTCGTGACTCCACGACTCGCGCTCAGTTCAAATCGATACCGTTGTCCGGCGTTGGTCAGGTTTAAACTGTAGTTGCGGCCGTCGAAGCCCAAATCCTGCGTGAAAGCGGGGCCGCCAAATGCCACCGTGGTGCTTTTACTGGTGGTGTCCTGTTGGCCGAAATTCAGGTCCAACCGCGTGTTTTCTGACCACTGATACCGCCACGACAGATTGTAGGTTGTGGTCTCGCTCTCTGTTAGAAACTCGGCGTCCGCCACGCCGTACGGATAAATTGCCCGGATGACGGCATACTCTTCGGGCGTTAGCCCGGCCGGTACATCAGGGCAAAACACATCCATCGTAAAGTCAGGTACCAGATCGAAGCCATCCGCGCAGGTGCCGGTCGCGCCGGGACGTTCAGAGTCAGAGTCCGCACCCGACAGAAAAAAACCGAGTGACTGGCGTGGGGTTATGGATCGCAGATACTGGAGTGACCAGGACAGCGAGTCGATATCTGCTCGCGGTCGTGCCGTGTCCTCAAGCTTATGGTCCGTGATGGTGAAAGATGCCGCGGCTGACACGCTGTCTTTCTGGGTCAGCGACCAGTTGAATGAGGGCGAGATCCGGTAGCGTTCACGGATATCATCAAGGTTTTCAAAATCCGATCCGCCGCCGCCAATATCATCGCCGGGGCTGTAGTCTTCTGCAGACAATACGTTAAGCCTGTCGTACGACGCGGACAGGCTCAACGAGTGGAGCGGTGCAACCTTGGTGGCATCGCCGCGCAGGTAATAGTCGGTGCGACTCAGTTGTTCGAAGTCGCTGTCCGGGTACTCTAGATGACGCACCCGCGGCGATACCGTTACTGTGTACGAGGGTTCCGCTTTGACGAAATCAGCTTCAGCCAGTCCAAACAGATAGGTTGTGGCACGGTCCTGACCACGTATTTGTGATTCCGGCTCCAGTGCCGGGTTGTCGTTGTAGCTGACGCCGGACTGGACTGTCGGAAACATTTCCCAGCTACCAGCCATTGCACCTGAGCACAGGGAACAGGCACTCAGCGCCACGCAGATACGCAGTTGGCGACTTTTCATCATGATCAGGGTGCTCAGGGGACGATAACGACGTCACCGGCCTGCAGCAAAATGTTCTGCTCCAGCCGTTTACCTTTCTCGATATCCCGATAGCGGAACTCGATTGATTGCAGCCCCGCATCAGACCGTCGCATGATGCGGATGTCGTTGACTTCGGCAAACGGGGTGGTGCCGCCGGCGATCGCAAGTGCCTGCAGGACATCGACCTGCGGGTTGGCGACAAATTCACCCGGCCGGTTGACCTGGCCGATCACATAGACTTTGTTACCGTTGATCTGCACCGCGGAGACGTTGATGACCAGGTCGGGTATCAGCCGCGACAAACGTTCAGTCAGCAGGGCGCGAATGTCTTCCACGCTGTTGCCTTCGGCTTGCACGTCGCCGGCAAGGGGAAATGAGAACTTGCCGTCAGGGCGCACCAGCACCTCACCCTGCAGATCGGGCTCCCGCCAGACGGAGATCGACAGGATATCGCCGGCATTGATCTTGTAGTCATTGGCGGTGGCCGGGTTCTGGGCGGCAGCCGGCAGGCTGAAAAAAGCGGTGATAGCGAGCAGTGCGCCTAGCAGTCGTGATTTGTCCATATCGTGTGTTCCTGAGCAAACAGTCCTTTTTTTGTTCTCTGCGCGGATATTACCGGAACCGCAGATCCAAAGCTGCCAAGGGCTATAAGGGATCCGAGGGGGCCGTTATGAGCTGCGTTGCAGCAAACACCTACGCCCGGGGATAGTTTTCCGGCGCCGGTTTCGTGTAGTGTGCCTCGTCGGAGCCGCGGCAACCCTGAATTTGCTGCACTGTGAGAAATTTCACGTAATACCTCGTCGAAATCAATGATACTGGCCCGAACCCTCTGTCTGTGGCCCGCCTGAACCGGTTACCTAAAGCTGATCTGAACATCGTTCCAATTGCATGAGTCTGCTTCTTCCATTCCTCGCATTCGCCGTCACCGCCGTGTTGATCATGGTGTTGCGTCCCCTGGCGCAGTCGGTCGGGCTGGTGGATGTGCCGACCACGCGCAAGAGCCATAAAGGCAATGTTCCGCTGATCGGCGGTATCGCTATTTTTGCGGCGCTGACATCCGTGTCAGCCCTGCAATTTGTGATGACCGGCGCGTTGCCGGAGCAGTTTGTGGCGTTGTCGGTTAGCTCGACACTGCTCGTGATCGTCGGCATCTGGGATGACTTCACTGACCTGCCGGCCAAAGGTCGCCTGATTGCGCAGGTCATTGCCGCGCTGATTACCGTATATGGCGGCGGTGTGATGCTCACCGACCTTGGTAATCTGTCACCGACCGGCTCGCTACTCGAGTTGGGTATTCTGTCGGTACCGTTCACCGTATTCGCCTGCCTCGGCATCATTAATGCGATGAATATGTGCGACGGGCTGGATGGTTTGAGTGGCAGTCTCGCGCTGATTTCCTTACTCGGTTTGGGTACAGCCAACGCGTTGTGGGGTGACCCGACGCATCAGTACCTCATCGTCTTGCTGTCGGCATGTGTCGCAGGCTTTTTGATGTTCAATCTGCGTACTCTGTGGCGCTCCCGTGCCTGGGTTTTTCTCGGCGATGCGGGCAGCATGTTGCTGGGATTGATGCTGTGCTGGCTCAGTATCGATTTATCGCAGGGTTCTGACCGGGTCATCAGCCCGGCTGCAGCACTCTGGTTTTTAATGCTGCCTATCTACGATGCAGTCAGCATGATGTTGCGGCGGATTCTTAAGGGTCAGTCGCCGTTTGCGGCGGACCGCGAGCATTTGCATCACATCTTCTTGCTGGCGGGCTTTTCTGTCGGCGAGTCAGTCACGCTGATGAGCGGCATCGCCGTTATCGGTGTGATGATAGGTCTGGGCGGCACGTTCTTTGGTGTGCACGACCTTGTGCTCGCAGGCTTTTTCCTGATTGGCGGGGGTCTGTACTTCTGGACGGTCCGTCGTGCCTGGCGCGTCATGCGTTTTCTGCGCCGCTCGATATGCCGCCGCAATTCAATTGACCGACGCCTGAGCAGTACTGAACGGCGCGTGCGTCAGGACCCGGCTTACGCAGGGCCGGAGCGCCGTTCCGGAATCGACCGTCGGCAACTGAACCGACGCGCCGGCGACTAACGTCCGGCGATTAGTCGGCCGCTGCCCTGATCCAGGTAGCGGCTACCACCCAGTCCGGAGTGACCTGATAGCGCCCTTGCAAAGCGGCTGCCAGCGGGGGTGGAACCCGGTCGGTGTGCGGCTGCGCTGCAAACGTTCCGTCAGCTTTATCAAATTCGACCACCATCTCCTGAAAGTCGAGGTAGCTGCCGACCAGCGGGTACAGTGTTTTGTAGATCGCTTCTTTGGCGCTGAATATCAGTTTCGCCTGTGCGCCGTCGGCCGAACGTTCGTCAGGGCGCAGAATCAGTGCATGGGTGCTCTCATCGAGCGGTTCAGCGGTTTCGATATCAAGGCCGAGTGAACGGTAGCCATCGCGATGCGCAACGACCGCCGCCGCGATGTCACCCGTGTGGCTGATCGAGCCGCAGATTTGGTCAGGCCAGACAGGCGAGCGGTCTTCGTGCTTCAGCACCGGCGCCGGCGCATGCCCCAATTGTTGCATGGCTTGCCGCGCACAGTGACGACCGTGGGTGAATTCCCTGAGCCGCTTCGCGACCATCGCGGTGGTCTGGTGTTGTTCCTCCGGCAGCAGGGCTGCATCCGTGGGGCATGTAACCGAGCCCGCCACCGCAACGTCGTCCGGGAAAAGCCCGGCTATCAGACGTTGCAGTTCGCGATTGTTCATCATCCACGGAGTGTGCCGAATCCTATGGCTGAATCCCAGTGTCATTCCAAGTGCTAATTCAGGCGCCGGTGCCAATGTCAGCTCTGCTAGAATTGCGGCCCCATTTCTTCGGCCCGGCTGCAGTCGGGTCACTGCACGGATTGGTATGAAAACCCGTTTTGCTCCCAGCCCGACCGGCTATCTGCACATTGGTGGCGTGCGCACGGCACTGTTCTCGTGGCTGCACGCCCGTCATCACGGCGGTCAGTTTGTGCTGCGTATTGAAGATACCGATCGTGAGCGCTCCACACAGGAATCCATCGACATCATTCTCGAGGGTCTTGAATGGCTCGGGCTGGACTGGGACGAGGGTCCGCACTATCAAAGCCAGCGCTCGGAGCGCTACGCGGAACAAGCCGAACAATTGCTGGCCGAGGGTAGGGCTTACCGTTGCTATTGCACCAAAGACGAACTCGACGCGATGCGTGAGGCGCAGGTGGCGCGCGGTGAGAACCCCCGCTATGACGGACGTTGCCGCGATCGTCAGGAGGCGCGTGATGGCGTCGACCCGGTCGTGCGATTCCGGACGCCTGACACCGGTCAGGTGGTGATTGAAGATCTGGTGCGAGGCACCGTCGTCTACGAGAACGACATGCTCGACGATCTGGTTATTGTCAGGCCGGATGGCTCGCCGACTTTTCACTTTTGCAATGTCATTGATGACGCAGACATGGGGATCACGCATGTCATCCGCGGTGATGACCATCTCAACAACACGGCGCGTCATCTGCATCTGATCGAAGGCATGGGCTTCGACCGCCCCGTGTTTGCGCATCTGCCGCTGATCATGGGCGAAGACGGCGCCAAGTTGTCGAAACGCCATGGCGCTGTGAACGTGCTGGAGTATCGTGACGAAGGCTATTTGCCGGATGCGGTGATCAATTACCTCGCGCGTCTGGGCTGGTCGCACGGTGATCAGGAAGTGTTCAGCCGGGACGAGTTGATTGCGCTGTTTGATATCAGTGATGCCAACGCCTCGGCGTCGCGGTTCAGCAGCGAAAAACTCACCTGGCTGAATCAGCAATACATCATGGCGGCCGATCCGGACGCGCTGGTTGCACCGTTTCTGGCGCAGCTGCGGTCTGCCAATCTGGACCCGGACAACGGGCCGGACCCGGTGCGCGTTATCACCGGTTACCGTGAACGCGCCGAGACCTTGCGGCAGCTGGCAGAAACGGTTGCCTATCTTTATCAGGACGACATGTCGGTTGATCCGGGTGCGGCGAAGAAACAACTGCGCCCGGTGATGATCGAGCCGTTCCGCACACTGACAGAAAAATTATCTGCCGTCACCGACTGGCAAGCGACCGCGGTGCATGCTGCGGTCGACGAGGCGGCTGCAGCCCATGAGCTCAAGTTCGGCAAGATCGGCCAACCGGTGCGCGTCGCGGTGACGGGTGGCCCTGTGTCACCGCCGATTGATGTCACGCTCGAACTGGTGGGCCGGGAGCGCACGCTGGCGCGCTTGCAGGCAGCCATCGGCATGATGGAGGCGCGCGCGGCGGCGAGCTAAGGTCGGGGCCGCAATGGTCGGTCAGTCCAGTTGCGGGTCAGTTTTCAAATCGTTCGGGGAACAGCGCCGCAAATCCGTCCTCACCGGCATCACTGATGCCGCGTTCGGTGATGATGCCGGTCACCAGCCGTGACGGCGTCACATCGAAGGCGTAATTTGCAGCCTTGGCGCCTGACGGCGCAAGCAAGGGCTCGACGATGTCATCGTCGAGCAGGCCGCGGGCGCGCAACACTTCGTCGTTGTCCCGTTGCTCGATCGGGATGCCGGCCACGCCGTCGCTGATTGACCAGTCGATGGTGGAGGAGGGCATCGCGGCGTAGAACGGTACGTCGTTATCGCCGGCCGCCAGCGCCTTCAGGTAAGTGCCAATCTTGTTACCGACATCACCCGCGCGTGTCGTGCGGTCGGAGCCGACTAAACAGATATCCACCTGACCATGTTGCATGAGGTGACCGCCGGCATTGTCAGTGATTAAGGTGCAGGGCACGCCGTGTTCCATCAGTTCCCACATGGTGAGTTGTGCACCCTGATTGCGCGGCCGCGTTTCATCCACCCAGACGTGCACGTCGATGCCGGCGTCGTGAGCGCGATAAATCGGTGCGGTAGCGGAGCCGTGATCCACAAAGGCGAGCCAGCCGGCGTTGCAGTGGGTCAGAATATTGACCGGGCCGGACCGACGGGCCGCGATGGCCTCAAGCAGCGGCGCGCCGTGCTCGCCAATGCGCCGGCACCAGTCTGCATCCTCATCGGCGATGGCCATGGCCTCGGTGTACAGGTCTTTGCCCTCCGTCGCGGCCGCCTGCATCCGGGCGACGGCCCACTGCAGATTCATGGCCGTCGGCCGGGTGGCTGTGAGCAGATTGCCGGCTTCCTGCAGGTCCATGCCGGCGCTGGCCGCCTGATACATGCCGTATGCAGCAGTCGCGCCGATCAGCCCCGCGCCGCGCACATACATGTCACGGATAGCGCGTGCGGTATCGCTTATGTCACGCAGGTCCGCGACAACAAAGTGATGCGGCAGCTGCCGCTGATCAATGATTTGCAGCACCGGGCTGCGTTCTTCGCGGGGCCACAGTGTGCGGTAATGAGTATCGCCGACGCGCATTGGAGGGTCCTGCGGACTAGTGCTAAGGTCGCCCGACATCGTAGCAGGAGCCGGTATGAAAAGTCTTTGGGACGATAGCGCAGCCGCCGCGTGCAAGACGCCGCTGGAGTTGCGGGCCTATACGTCACGATTGCTGGGTCAGAGCGCTGATCTGGTGTTGCACGGTGGTGGTAACACCTCCGTCAAGGACACGATCACGAATCTGTTCGGCGAGCAGGAAGAGATTCTGTTCGTTAAAGGCAGTGGCCACGATCTGAAAACGATTCAGACGGATGGCTTTGCGCCGTCACGGCTCGGCTATCTGCAGCGTCTGGCTGAGCTGGACGAATTATCCGACACCGACATGATGCGTGAGCTGAAATGCTCGATGATCGACCCGTCGGCACCGGCGCCGTCTGTAGAGGCGATACTCCATGCCGTCATTCCGCACAAATACGTAGACCACACACATACCGACGCGGTCGTGACTTTGTCGAATACGGTCGGTGGCGCGGAGCGAATCCGCGACGTCTACAGCGACGATATCCTGATACTTGACTATGTGATGCCCGGCTTCATTCTTGCGAAGCAAGTTTACGAAGCTACCCGCGATCTCGACTGGTCGCGTTACCGGGGCATTATTCTCCTGCACCACGGTGTGTTCACGTTTTCCGACGATGCGCGGGAAGCCTACGAAGAGATGATCCGGATTGTCTCGCAGGCCGAAGATTACCTGGCCGCAAGTACCGAAGCCCCGCAGACGGGCGGCGGCGCTGAAATCCCGGCAGCAGATTTTGCCCGGATACGCCATGCGGTGAGCGTCGAGCGCGGCGGCCCGGTGGTGGCGCGCTATACAGCCGACGGTTTCGCGCAGCTGCCCAATGTGTCTGACTGTGCCCGGCGCGGCCCGGTGACACCGGATCATGTGCTGCACACCAAACGGGTGCCAATGCTGTTGACCGGCAACCCTGGCGCGGATGTTGAGGCGTTTGCCAATGAGTACCAGCGGTATTTCGACGAGTTTGCCGCGGATGATCTGATTTGTCTCGACAGGGCGCCGCGGTGGGCTGTCTATCCTGATAACGGGTATGCAACCTTTGGCATTAACGGCAAGCGCTTACAGATCTGCAACGACATCGTGGAGCACACGGTGAAATGCATACAGTGGGCTGAGCAGCTGGGTGGCTGGGAGGCGCTGCCCGAAAAAGATATTTTTGAACTCGAGTACTGGGAGCTTGAGCAGACTAAGTTAAAGAAGCCTGCATCGGGTAACGAGTTTGAAGGGCGGGTCGCACTCGTGACAGGTGCCGCTTCGGGTATTGGTAAAGCGACTGCATTGCGGCTCATTGACGAGGGTGCGTGTGTGGTGGGGCTCGATATCGATGCCTCGGTGGCTCAGTTGAGTGACTCCGTCTTGTTCAAGGGTAGGGTCGTCGATCTCACCGACACCGCCGCGGTGGATGGCGCGCTTGCTGAGGCAGTTTTGCACTTCGGCGGGATCGATATTTTGTTTAGCAATGCAGGTTCATTCCCACCGTCGGCGCCGATTGAGAGCACTGGCGATGACGACTGGTCGCAGGCCCTCGAACTTAACGTTGATTCACACTTCAAAGTGCTGCGCGCCGCTATTCCGTATCTGCGGGTCGGCATCGCGCCGTCGGTCATCATTAATGCGTCGAAAAATGTGCCCGCGCCCGGCCCGGGTGCCGCGGCCTATTCAGCGGCGAAAGCGGCACTGACTCAGCTGGCGCGGGTCGCGGCCCTGGAGTTGGCGGATGATCGTATACGCGTGAATGTGCTGCACCCGGATGCTGTCTTCGATACCGGCATCTGGACGGACGACGTGTTGCAGGCGCGTGCCGACAAGTACGGGATGAGCGTTGCTGAATACAAGCGGCGTAATCTGATGGCGACCGAAGTATCTGCCGCGGATGTCGCGGCCGCAGTCGTCGCGCTCGCAGATAGCACCTTCGCTCAATCGACCGGTCTGCAAATTACGATTGACGGTGGCAACGAGCGCACGGTGTAGTCGCGCTCGATAATTGCCTGAAAGAGCGGGCACAAAAAAGCCGGCTGATGCCGGCTTTTTAAATAATGGCGTCCCCAAGGGGATTCGAACCCCTGTTACCGCCGTGAAAGGGCGGTGTCCTAACCACTAGACGATGGGGACGGGTTTGGAGTTTTTGGTGGAGCTAGGCGGGATCGAACCGCCGACCTCTTGCATGCCATGCAAGCGCTCTCCCAGCTGAGCTATAGCCCCAAGCTCGTCAGGCGCGCGACTTTACGCGAGGCTCTGTGGGCTGTCAAGAATAGGCCTGGTGTGGGAAAATGATTACTTACCCTGCGCGCGTGGTGGCACTGCGGGGCTCACAGCGGCAGGTAATTTACGGGTTGAATCTGCTTTACACATACTTTGCGATTGTCTTCGTCAGCGTCTTGCTGGCGGGTTATGTCGCAGCTGTCGGTGCCGGCACCATTCTGCGCGCTCAGGTTGCGGGCGTGGCACTCGCGACGATTTTCTGGGGGCTCTGGAATTCTCTGGTGCCGACCAATACCGGTTTGCTCGCGCGTGGCGGCAGTTTTCTCGCGGAGCTGGTGCTGTTGCTCGCCTGGTACGCATTGCTCGAGCGCATGTTACGCGGGCCGTATCTGCAATCAATGCCGGAGCTCATCAGGCGCGCTGTGCGCTGGGTATGGCTGCTGGTGGTCGCAGGCGCGATCACCGTCATTGCGCTGGGCGATGCTGTCACCCCGTTGATCGATGTCGATGCGGTGCTGAACGGCGGGCTGCTGCTGCTGTGCCTGCTGGCGATGGTGCTGGCTGCGCAGCTCTATGGTGAGGCAACCGTGGAGCCGCACACTGCGTTGCGCGGCTTTTGTTTTGCGGCGGCGATTTTTGCCGGCACGCAGGCCTACCTGAACGCCAATGCCGTGTTGTTGCCGCTGTTGCCCGACTGGATAGTGTTGATACGCAACCTGTTTGTGCTCGGCTCGCTCGCATTGCTTGGCTGGTGCCTGCAAAGCAATCCGCAGTGGTCACTCGCCATCTTCGTGTCACCGCAGGCGCGGGTCTATGCACCGCGGCTGCTCGCCGCCATGGGCGCACTGTTGCTGGTCGTACTCGCGGTGCCGTTGTACGACAGCGACACGTCGGCCACCTCAACCAATGTAACCGTTGCGCTGTATACCGCGGGCATCGGCGTGCTGTTATCGCTGGTGTTGTTTTCGGAGCGCCTGCGGGCGCAGTTGCGTGTATTTGTCAGCAAGCATTTTCTGCCGTTTCGCTATGACTACCGTGAGGAGTGGCTGCGGCTGATCGACACGCTGGCATCGCCGGGTCAGGAGGAGCCGCTGCCGCAGCGTGCCGTGCGCAGTCTGGCGCAGATCGTATCGAGTCCTGCGGGCTTACTGTTTATGCGCGACTCCGCGGCCGGTCACTTTGCCTGCATTGAAGCGTGGAATGCGAAGCTGCTTGCGGATGAAGTGGTGGCCGGTGACGATCCGGTGATTGCCTTCATGCTCGATCGTCAGTGGATATTGGATACCGCGGAGTTGCAGCGCAGGCCGGAGCTGTACCCCGGTGTGACCCGCCCGGCGTGGCTCGCCGGTCTGCCGGACGCGCTGTTGATTGTGCCGCTGATCAGCAACGAAGAGTTGATCGGCTTCGTAATTTTGCATCAGTCCAGTTCAGCCTTTCAGCTGACCTTCGAAGAGATCGACCTGTTACGGACGTCGGGCCGCCAGGTCGCGGCCCATCTGGCCCAGTATGACGCCGACCGGCAACTGGCAGAGGCGAAACAGTTTGAGGCGTTCAACCGTCTGACTGCATTCGTGATGCACGATCTCAAAAACCTGATTGCTCAGCAGTCGCTCATGGTCAAAAACGCCGCGCGTCACAAAAACAATCCCGCATTTTTTGAGGACGCGATGGCCACGATTGAGAACTCGGTTGCGCGCATGAACAAACTGCTGCAACAGCTGCAGCATGGTGACGCAGTCGGCCCGACCCGCCACGTTAATTTGGCGAGTTGTGTCGACGAGGCGCTGCGTAAATGCGTCGGGCGTGTGCCGGTTCCGGAATTCACCACGCCTGAGCAGGCGGTTACCGCAAAGGTTGACGCCGAGCGACTCACCAGCATTCTGGGCCACCTGATTCGCAACGCTCAGGAGGCAACGCCCGGCGAAGCAGCGGTGCGGATTGAGTTAAGCCGCGTGGGAGACCGGGCATGCATCGTGATTAGCGATGAGGGTTGCGGTATGGAAGAAGACTTCATCCGCACGCGCTTATTTCGCCCGTTTGATACAACCAAGGGCAGTCAGGGCATGGGTATCGGCGCCTATCAGGCGCGTTCCTATGTTATTAGTGCAGGGGGCGCGATGAGCGTGGAGTCGGCACCCGGCACGGGAACGCGTGTGCGCATAGAATTGCCGGTGGGTGAGTCGCAGGACGCAGCCGCCGAAGCAACGGAGTACGAAATTGAGTGACGGCAAGATTAAGCAGAAACTTTTAGTAGTCGAGGACGACCCCGGATTGCAGAGTCAGTTGCGCTGGTGTTTCGAGGATTACGAAGTTCTGGTCGCCGAAAATCGCGAAGCCGCGCTGGCTGAACTGCGCCGTCATGAGCCGGCTGTCGTATTGCAGGATCTGGGTTTGCCGCCCGACGCTGAGGGCGTCTCGGAGGGCTTCGCAACCCTCGAAGAGACACTCACTGTGGCTCCCGGCACCAAAGTGATTGTGGTGACGGGCCATGGTGACCAGGAAAATGCGCTGAAAGCCGTCAGTCTCGGCGCCTACGATTTCTATCAAAAGCCGGTTGAAACCGAAACGCTGCAGTTGATTGTGCAGCGAGCCGTGCAGATGGCTGAGCTGGAGCAGGAGAATCGCCGGCTGCTGCAGCAGGAGAGCCACTCGCCGCTCGATGGCATTGTGGCAGTCAGTCCGAAGATGCTTGAGGTGTGCCGGATGATCGAAAAGGTCGGCCCGACCACCGCCACTACGCTGTTGCTCGGCGAAAGCGGCACCGGCAAGGAACTGCTGGCTAAAGCACTGCATTCGATGAGTGACCGCGTCGACAAGCCCTTTGTCGCGATCAACTGTGCGGCCATCCCCGAGAACCTGCTGGAAAGCGAACTGTTCGGTCATGAAAAAGGGGCGTTCACCGGTGCGGTAAAGCAGACCCTCGGTAAAATTGAGGTCGCGGACGGCGGCACGTTGTTTTTGGATGAGCTAGGCGATATGCCACTGGGCCTGCAGGCTAAGCTGCTGCGGTTTCTGCAGGAGCGTGTTATTGAGCGCGTGGGCGGGCGCGAGGAGATCAGCGTTGATGTGCGGGTGGTGTGTGCCACCAACCAGAACCTGGAAACCGCGATTGCCGAGGGGCGCTTCCGTGAAGATCTCTATTATCGCGTCAGTGAAATCACGATCCCGATACCGCCGTTGCGCGAACGCAAGGGTGGGCGCCTGATACTCGCTCGAACGCTGCTGGAGAAATTCGCGGCCAAGCAAAATCGAAGTTTCAAGGGGTTCACCACAGAGGCCCAGAATGCGATTCAGGGGTACGAATGGCCCGGCAACGTGCGGGAACTGGAAAACAAGATCAAAGGTGCCGTAATCATGGCTGAGGGCAAGTACGTCACGCCCGAGGACCTGTCGCTGGAGGCGGCGGATATGCGGCCACCCAGCCTGAATCTGCGTGAAGTGCGCCGGGATGCGGAAGGCGAGGCCATACGGCGTGCGCTGGTGCACTCCTCGGGCAATATTTCACGTGCAGCGAAATTACTGGGGATTACGCGTCCGACGCTGTACGACATGCTCGAAAAATACGGCATTAAGGCCGACGAGACCGCCTAGCAGTGGGGCTGTACCGGCCGCGCGTCAGTCGGCGGGGTGGTCGAGCAGGTGTTTCTCCCAGGCCAGCGAGGTCTGCACGATAAAATCGAGGTCATCGTGCTTTGGCGTCCAGCCCAACACGTCACGGATACGCGTGGCTTCGGCGATTAATGATGCCGGGTCGCCGGCGCGTCGCGGTCCTTCCTCAATCGTCAGCGGTGCTCCGTTGGCTTTTTCCACGGCCGCGAGGACTTCGCGCACACTGTAGCCGTGACCGTAACCGCAATTGAGTGTGATCGACTTGCCGTCTTTACGCAGGTACGTGAGCGCATCGAGATGCGCGCGCGCCAGGTCTTCGACATGGATATAGTCGCGCAAACCGGTTCCGTCCGGCGTCGGGTAATCAGTACCGAAGATGAAAACCTTGTCCCTTTTGCCGACCGCGGCCTGACAGGCGACTTTGGTCAGCAATGTCGCGTTCTCGGTTGACTGCCCGATCCGGCACTCGGGGTCAGAGCCGGCCACGTTGAAGTAGCGCAGGGCGACATGACGCAGCGACGATGCAGCGCTCAGGTCGCGCAGCATCATTTCGGTCATCAGTTTAGATGTGCCGTAGGGATTGATCGGCTGGGTCGCCGACGCTTCGGTTGCCGTGCCGCCTTCCGGGATGCCATACACCGCAGCGGTGGACGAGAAAATAACGTTTTGCACCCCTGCCTTCGCAGCGCACTCCAGCAGGTTGCGACTGCTGCAGGTGTTATTGCGATAATACTTGAGCGGGTTCTCGACTGATTCCGGCACGATGGTGTGGGCCGCAAAGTGCAATATGGTGTCGATGCCGTGACGCTGCAGCAGTTCGCTGACGAGTGCTTTATCGCCGGTGTCGCCGATGACCAGTTCGCCGTGCGTTACCGCAGAGCGGAATCCGGTGCTGAGATTGTCCAGGATCACCACGTCTTCGCCGGCTTCACCGAGCTGCCGCACGACATGGCTGCCGATATAGCCGGCGCCGCCGGTTACAAGAATGGGTTGTGCCATTGTATTGTGGTTTATCCTAAGCGAGGCGAATGGGAGTCGGGCGCACAATGTGCCTGCAAATTATTACTGATTCACCGCAGTCGCGCCATGCCACGGTTCGCGGCGGCCGGATTACATAAAACGATACGCGCATGCTAGAGCATACTGATCCACATGAATGTACCGAGCACGACACCCACGTGCTGTGGGCGTGTGACGCGCGCCTCCCGGTGCTGCTCGTCTGCGATCATGCCAGTTGCGCGATTCCGCCGGATCTTGATGATCTCGGCCTGCCGCCGGAGCTGATTGCGACGCACATTGGCTGGGACATTGGTGCTGCGCGGGTCAGCAAGTTGTTGGGTGAACGTCTGCAGGTGCCGATCGTGCAGGCTGCCACGAGCCGGCTGGTTGTGGATTGCAACCGGCGGCTGGATGACCCATCGGCGTTTCCGCAAGTATCAGGCGGCATAGTGGTTCCCGGTAACGCGCAGCTCGATGATGCAGCCCGGTCAGACAGGGCAGAGCGCTTTTACTGGCCTTACCATCATGCGGTTCGTGATCAGATTCGGGAGCTCGAGTCGCTGGCGGCCGCACCGGCCGTCATCGCAATACACAGTTTCACGCCGGCACTCGATGAGGAGCAGCGGCCATGGCACATCGGCGCCTTGTGGGACAAGGACAGCAGGATCGCCCGGCCCTTCATGAAGGTTCTGAGTAATCAAGCTGACATCAGTGTTGGCGACAATGAGCCGTATTCCGGCCGGCATCCGGCGGATTTCACACTTGACCATCATGCTGAGGCAGAGGGTTTGCCGCATTTAGGTATCGAAGTGCGGCAGGATCTAATCGCCGATGAGCAGGGGGCTCGTAAATGGGCAGCGATTCTCGCCGATGCCCTCAGCCCGGTGCTTAATGATTCCGCGCTGTATACCCATCGCACCGGCGTTGTCTGAGCAGACGAAGGATATGAAAGCAGTGACTCCCAGTTTTACCCTCGGTATAGAAGAAGAGTATTTGCTGGTCGATCTCGACACGCTCGATCTGGCTGTCGACCCGCCGGCAGCCATGCTTGATCAGTGCCGCGCGAAGGTGACCTGGGACGAGCAGGTGTCCCGCGAGTTGTTGCGCTCGCAGATCGAAGTGGGCACGCGCAAGTGCTCGACGGTGCAGGAGGCGCGCGAAGATCTGGCCCACCTGCGGCAGGTCATCGTCGATGTGGCAGCGCAATTCAATCTTGCTCCAATCGCTGCATCGACTCACCCGTTTGCGCTCTGGGCGGATCAGAAACAAACGCCTCGTCAGCGTTATCGCAAACTGGCCGCACAGATGGCAGCGACCGCGCGGCGCATGGTCATTTGCGGTATGCACGTCCATGTCGGCATCGACGACGATGAGCTGCGTATCGATCTGCTGTCACAAATGACTTATTTTCTGCCGCACCTGCTGGCGCTGAGTACATCATCGCCGTTCTGGGAAGGCCATGACACGGGGCTGAAGTCATACCGGCTGACCGTCTTTGATGCGTTACCGCGCACCGGCCTGCCCGAGCATTTCGCGAGTTACAGCGAATACCGTCGCCACATCGATGTGCTGGTTGACGCCGGAATCATTAAAGACTCCACGATGATCTGGTGGGATTTGCGGCCGAGTGAGCGGTACCCGACTCTCGAAACGCGCATCTTTGATATGTGCACGCGCATTGATGATGCGGTTTGTCTGGCGGCACTGACGGTTTGCATCCTGCGGCGCTTGTGGCGGTTGCGCCTCGATAATCAGCGCTGGCGTCGCTACAGCCCGATGCTGGTCGATGAAAATCGCTGGCGGGCGATGCGTTACGGCATTGATGAAGGGCTTCTTGATCTGGCCAAGGGCGAGATTGTCGAGTTTCGCCAGCTCCTGAAAGAAATCCTTGAGCTGATTGAAGAGGATGCCTTCGAGCTCGACTGCGTCGATGAAGTGCAGCAGGCGAAAAAGATTCTGCGTCGGGGCACCAGCGCTCACCGTCAGATCTCCGTCTACGAAAAGTCGCTGGAGGCGGGCGATGATGAGGTGAAGGCGAGCCGCAACGTAGTGCGCGACCTGATCAAGCGCACCGCGAAACTCGATTGACTCCATTAACCGCCAGTCGCCGGCTGTCCATCGCCCCGATGATGGACCGTACCGACCGGCATTGCCGTTACCTCCTGCGTTTGCTCGGCCCGGAGATGCTTCTCTACACAGAGATGGTCGTGGGGCAGGCGGTTCTGCACGGCGACCAGCAACGTCACCTCGGCTACGACCCCGTCGAGCATCCGCTGGCACTGCAGCTAGGCGGCAGTGACCCGCAGATTCTCGCGGAGGCTGCTGTGGCCGGTGCCGAGCGCGGCTACGACGAAATCAATCTGAATATCGGCTGCCCCAGCGACCGGGTGCAGTCGGGTGAATTCGGCGCCTGCCTGATGGATCAGCCGGCGCGGGTCGCGGACTGTGTGAGTGCCATACGCGAACGTGTCGCGGTGCCGGTCACCATCAAATCAAGAATCGGCATTGACGACAAAGATGACTACGCGTTTCTGGGTGATTTTGTTGCATCACTGTCCGAAGCGGGTGTGGATACGTTCATTGTGCACGCACGTAAAGCGATACTGGCGGGCCTGTCACCTGCAGAAAACCGTACCATTCCGCCGCTGCGCTACGAGCGGGTTTACCAGCTGAAGCAGGATTTTCCGCATCTGCATATCAGCATTAACGGCGGTATTCGCACCACGGCGGATGCACTGAGTCACCTGCAGCACGTTGACGGCGTCATGATCGGGCGCCAGGCCTACGCTGATCCGTTCTGGTTGAGCGAATTGCACGCGGCGATTTTTGGTACGGAGTCGTTACAGTCACGTGACGGGATTGTTCGACAAATGGCTGATTACGCGGCAAAAGCCATGAGCGAAGGTGCGCGACTCAATCACGTGACGCGACACATGCTCGGCTTGTACGCGGGTCAACGGGGGGCCAGGGCATGGCGGCGGTTTCTTAGTCAGGAAGTGCACAAGCCTGATGCGGGCCCGGAATTGCTCGTGGACTCACTGCGTTTTGTGACCTGATGATGCGGGACACGGGGCGCAATTTATGGCTACAATCCATGACTTCTTGGCATGGGTTCAACTTAAACGGGTAAGGGTTCTGATGGCAGCGCGAAGTGATGAAGTGACGGGTGGCGAAAGAAAATTGACGATGGCGGAGCAAGCGGACCGCCATGAGCTCTATGAAGCCTCGGTGCAGAATGTAGGTGAAGAATGCAGCTTCATCACTCGTACATTCAAAACACTGAGAGGCCGCAAGCCTAAGAGTTGGCGCGAAGACTTCTGCGGCACAGCGAGCGCCGCCTGCGAATGGGTTCGTCGCAACGATGACAATACTGCGATTGGTGTTGACCTCGACCCTGAGGTGCTCGAATGGGGCCGCAATAACCGCGTGAGCCGACTGAATCCGGAGCAACAGGCTCGTCTGAAGCTTATCGAAGCGAATGTGCTTGATGTGGAGACAGATAAGGTGGATTGCGTCGGCGCATTCAACTTCAGTTACTGGATCTTCCAGACGCGCCCGCAAATGATCGAATATTTCAGCCGCGTTCGTGAAGCGCTGGTTGATGACGGGGTGTTTTTTCTCGATGCTTTCGGCGGCTACGAGGCCTACGAGGAAATGACGGAGAAGACCAAATACCCGGATTTCACCTATGTGTGGGATCAGCATCGCTACTCGCCCGTGACGGGCGAAATGGATTGCTTCATCCATTTTAAATTCCCGGATGGTTCCAAGCTGAAGAGAGCGTTCCGCTACACGTGGCGTCTCTGGTCGCTGCCGGAAATAAAAGAGCTGCTGCTTGAGGCAGGCTTTAAAAACCCGACCGTATATTGGGAAGGCACCGATGAAGACGGTGAAGGCGACGGTGTGTTCACACCCGACGAGCGCGGCGAAGCCGATGCCGGCTGGATCGCCTATATCGTTGCCGAGAAATAGGTTTTCAGTGGTGCGATGACGGACTGCAGCGCAGTCCGTTTTTAGCCTATACTGATTCATGTGTTTGACATATTCCCGAGTGCCGCTGCTGCGCTGTTTTGACTGACTATGGGTACTGAAAAGGAACTCGCAATTGTCTTTGCTGATGTAGTCGGCAGCACTCAGCTTTACGAGTCACTCGGCGATGAGGGTGCTCGTGAAACGGTACAGCGCTGCGTCGAATGCATGAAAGAAGCGACTATCGAGTTCCGCGGCGAGGTCATCAAGACTATCGGTGATGAGGTCATGTCGACCTTCCCGACCGCGGACGACGCTGTCAACGCCTCCAGTCAAATGCAGCAACGCATTTCCAACGGCAATTTCACCGGTCGTGACGACGTGCGCGTGGCAATCCGCATCGGCTGCCATTTCGGCCATGTGGCCGTTGAGACCAATGACATTTTTGGCGTCGCGGTCAATATTGCCAATCGCATGACCTCACAGGCCAAAGCAGGCCAGATCATCACGACCGAGGGCACTGTCGAGATGCTCAGTGATGACTGGCAGAACGTGGTGCGGCAGATTGGTGTTGCGACCCTGCGCGGTCAGATGGATGAGGTCGCTCTATATGAAGTGCTGTGGCAGCCGGAAGAAGCCACCAGCATGTTGCCGAAGATTGATATCAGCGAAACGCGGTCTGATGATCCCGGTCGCCTGGTGCTTAAGTTCAGCGGGCAGGAAGTCGTGATGGAGCCGGATGGCGTGCGGTCAGTCACCCTCGGGCGTGCCGATGACAATGATGTCACGATCAAGGGCAATCTGATTTCCCGCGTTCATGCGCGTATCGAACTCAATAAAACACGTTTTGTTATTGTGGACGAAAGCACGAACGGTACGTTTGTGCAGCGGGACGACGGTGAAGAAGTCTACGTGCGTCGGGACACAGCCACGCTCAGTGGTACCGGTCTGATTGGTCTCGGGCGTGTCGCGTCCCGCGGCATGCCGCTTGCGGTGGAATACAGTCTGGAGCCGAGCCTCGAAACCACTGACTGACGTTGCCCGCATACGACACTATCGAACAGTATTTCGCTGCTGACAGTCCGCTTGCCGCGGTGGTCAGCGGCTTTGCGCCGCGTTCCGGGCAAGCTGAGATGGCGACCGCGGTCAGCGAAGCGATTCGCGGCGGCGAGAATCTGGTCGTGGAAGCCGGTACCGGCACCGGCAAGACCCTCGCGTATCTGATACCGGCTTTGCTGAGCGATCGCCGCGTCATTGTTTCAACCGGCACCAAGACGCTTCAGGATCAGCTTTTTCACCGCGACCTGCCCAACGTGTGCCGCGCGATCGGACGAGCCGCTGACACGGTCCTGCTGAAGGGTCGTTCCAACTATTTGTGTCTGCACCGGCTCGAGACCGCGCGGTTTGAAGAGGGCACGGTGCCGGCTGAACTTGCGGCGATTGAATCCTGGGCGGGCGTTACCCGCAGCGGTGATGTCGCGGAAGTCGAGGGGCTGGCAGAAGATGCCGGTATCTGGCCGCGGGTCACCTCTACCGTGGAGAACTGCCTCGGCGCGCAGTGTGATTTTTACTCTCGCTGTCACGTTGTCGCGGCCCGTCAGGCGGCGATGGAGGCCGACGTCATCGTGGTGAATCATCACTTGCTGCTTGCAGATATGGTGTTGAAAGAGGAAGGATTTGGTGAGCTGTTGCCAGGGGCGGAAGCCGTGATCGTGGATGAAGCGCATCAGTTTCCGGATATTGCGCAGGCGTTTTTTAATCGCACGATGAGTAGCCGCCACCTGCAGTCGCTTGCGGACGACCTGCGGGCTGAAGCACTGCGCGAGGTACCACCGGCACGTAAAGCGAACGAGCTGGCGGACGGGTTATTGAAACTGATTGCCGACACCCGCATCGCGTTGCCGCGCAGTGGCACCAACCTGCCGTGGGATGACGTGGCTGGCGGTCTGGACCCATGTGTCGATCAGCTAATTTTGTTACTGGATGACATGATCGACTGGCTCGCGGCTCAAAATGAAGAGCTGCCGGGTTTACGGAAGTGTCTGGAGCGTGCCCGTGCGGCCAGCGCGCGCCTCGAAAGCATTTCCGGCGGCGATCAGTCGGCGGGGTTGCGCTGGGTCGGGTTGTCGCGCAGTGGTTTTGTGCTCAACTACACGCCGGTCGAAGTGGCTGACAGTCTGCGGCCGCTTATCGAATCATTCTCCTGTGCATGGGTGTTTACGTCGGCAACGATCGCGATCGGCGAGGATTTCAGTCACTTCACTGCGAGTGCGGGGCTTGACGATCCGCAAACGTTATCCGTCCCGAGTCCCTTCGATTACCCGGCCAACAGTCTGCTGTTGTTGCCGCAGGGGCTGCCGGAACCCAATGACGGCGGCTACACGGGGGCAGTTCTGAAGACCTTGCGGCCACTGCTGGAGGCGGCGGGCGGGCGCACATTCCTGTTGTTCACCAGTCACCGGGCGCTGCGCGAAGCCGCGACACTGCTGCGTGAGGATGATCTCGGTTTTCCGCTGCTGGTGCAGGGCGAAGGTCCGCGGTCGAAACTGCTGCAACAGTTTACGGAACTGGACAACCCCGTATTGCTCGGTGCCGCCAGTTTCTGGGAGGGTGTCGATATTCGTGGCCCGGATCTGGTGCTGGTCATCATCGACAAGTTGCCGTTTGCGTCGCCCGGTGATCCGCTGCTGAAGGCCCGGCTGGAGGCCGTGCGCCAACGGGGTGGCAATCCGTTCCGCGACTATCAGCTGCCGCAGGCCATATTGGGGCTGAAGCAGGGTGCCGGCCGGCTCATCCGTGACTTTGATGACAAGGGTGTTGTGGTAGTCTGCGACCCGCGCGTCAGCTCGCGAAGCTACGGGCGGGCGTTTTTAGGCAGCCTGCCGCCGTTCACAGTGACGCGCGATACTGCTGCCGCTACCCGGTTTTTGCTCGATTGTTGATGACATGTCCGCAACTGCTAACAACGCCCGTTTTTGCTGTCTGGCTCTTGAGACTGCGACCCAGCGCGGATCTGTCGCGGCCTGCATTGACGACGCCGTATTTACCGTCCATCTCGATGACAGTTCGGGCAGCTCCCGTCGTATTTATCAGGCCATTCAAGAGGCGCTAAATCGTGCATCCCTGCAGCGCGGTGACTTGCAGTGCATTGCATTTGGCAACGGGCCCGGGAGTTTTACAGGCGTCCGGGTGGCGACGTCCGTTGCCCAGGCGCTGGCTTACGCACTCGATGTGCCGGTTATCCCGGTATCCACGCTGGCGGCAGTCGCGGTCGAGGCGGGCAGGTCACGCGGAATGGAGCCTGTTGCCGTGTGTCTGGATGCGCGCATGGGAGAGGTTTATACCGGCGTGTACCGGTTTGCAGCGGATGGCACGGCAGAGGCTATTCTGACCGACAGGCTGGCCGATCCCGCGACCTTCAGCCTGGAAGACTACAGCGGTGCTTTTGCGGCCGGCCCCGGGTGGGAGGCTTACCCTGACTTGCTGGCCGCCAATGCCGGCTACATCGCAGGGCAAGCCACCGATATCTGGCCCGGAGCCGCTGCGGTGGCCGTGGAAGCGCGGGAATTGTTCCGTCAGGGGCGTACAGTTGTTGCTCATGACGCGTTGCCGAACTATATTCGTAACAACGTGACGTATTAACTATAGAGTGTTGAAAAATAATGATTAATCGTCGTATGGGCAACCTGTTGGGCGCCATCTGGTGCGCTGGCCTGATGGCTTACGCGCTGTATGCCCAGTATCAGCTTGACCTCGACCCGTGCCCGTTGTGCATCTTTCAGCGGATAGCCGTGGTGGCGACCGGTGTCGTGTTTCTGCTGGCAGCCCTGCACAACCCGGGCAACATCGGCGCGCGCGTTTACGCGCTGTTGATTGCCTGTGCAGCCGGCACCGGCGCCTTTATTGCCGGGCGTCACGTCTGGTTGCAAAACCTGCCGGCCGATCAGGTGCCGGCCTGTGGCCCGGGCCTCGACTTCATGCTGGAGGCTTTTCCCATGCTGGAGGTGCTCGAGATGGTGCTCACGGGTTCCGGTGAATGTGCAACGATCGACTGGTCGTTACTCGGGCTGAGCATGCCCGCCTGGGTGCTGATTGCCCTGTTGATTACCTTGTTCGCCGGGGTGGCCAACAATCTTCGTCGCGACTGACAGGCTAGTTCGCCAATAATTTGCCAAGAATCCTGCCGTAGATACCCTTCATCCGGTCGATGTCGGCAACCAGAACTTCTTCATTGCACTTGTGGATCGTTGCGTTAACCGCGCCGACCTCGACCACCTGCGCGCCTGCCGGTGCAATAAAGCGACCGTCAGAGGTGCCGCCCGTGGTGGACAGCGTGGGGTCCAGACCGGTCTCTTCACGCACCGCTGCCTGCACTGCCGGAATCAGTTCGCCGCCCTCGGTCAGGAAGGGTTCACCGGACAGATGCCAGTCGAGTGTGTAATTCAGTTTGTGCTTGTCCAGAATGCCGGCGATGTGCTCACGAATCTGTTCGTGATGCCATTCAGTCGAGTAGCGAAAATTGAAGCGCGTATAAAGCTCACCCGGTGTCACGTTCGGAAAGCCTGTGCCGCTCTCCAGTTGCACCACCTGAAAACTCGTAGGCGGAAAAAATTCATTGCCTTCGTCGAGTCGGGTGGCGTAAAGCTCGGCCAGCGCCGGCGCAAAAGTCTCAATCGGGTTTTCTGCGAGATGCGGGTAGGCGACATGCCCCTGCGAGCCATGCACCCGCAACATACCGCTTAACGATCCGCGTCGGCCCACCTTAACGACATCGCCGAGTTGATCGGTGCTGGAGGGTTCGCCGATCACGCACCAGTCAATCGCCTCGCCGCGTTTCTGAAGCTCACGCAGCACCGCTTTGGTGCCGTCCTGTGCCGGGCCTTCCTCGTCACTGGTGATCAGGAACGCCAGCGTGCCTGTGTGGTCCGGATTTGCACTGACAAAATCGACGGCTGCATCGACCATCGCGGCCAGAGCGGCCTTCATGTCGCCGGCGCCGCGTCCGTACAGCTTGCCGTCGCTGATGACGGGTTCGAACGGGTCGGTGTTCCAGTCTTCCCGCGGGCCAGGAGGCACGACATCCGTGTGCCCCGCAAAGCAAAACACCGGGCCGCCGGTGCCGTGCTTCGCCCAGAAGTTATCGACCTCGCCGTAGCGCAGATGCTCCACAGTGAAGCCCACAGCTTCCAGTTTGGCAGCCATGATTTGCTGGCAGCCGTTGTCCTTCGGCGTCACCGAATCCCGAGCTATCAGTTCTTTGGCGAAATCGAGCGTTGTATCCATAACGTTGGCCGGTCGTAGTGCTTAGTCGAGCGCTTTCTGCCAGGCGCCCTCATCATACCCGACTATCAGGCCTGCACCGGTGTCGACCAGCGGCCGTTTGAGCAACGTCGGGTGTTGCAAAATGAGCTCTGCAGCATCTGCTTCGCGTTCGGTATCACTGAGTTGGCGCCAGGTTGTGCTCCGCCGGTTAAGCAGTGTGTCTTCGCCCAGTTCCTGCAGCCAGTTGTCTAGCGCTGCGGATTGCAGGCCGTCGCTGCGCACATCGTGAAAGCGGAATTCAGCGCCCTGTGCGCTGAACCATTTGTTTGCTGCCCGGCACTTGTCGCAGTTCGGGATGCCGTAAATCACGATCATGCGGATTACTCTTCACGCAACAAATCGTTGATCGACGTCTTCGCCCGTGTTTTTGCATCGACGCGCTTCACGATGATCGCGGCATATAAATTGCAGTCGCCTTTACTGGAGGGCAGGGTGCCGGGCACCACCACCGCGCCTGCCGGTACGCGACCGTACAGCACTTCATCTTTGTCACGGTCATAGATGCGCGTGCTTTGCCCGATGTACACGCCCATTGAGATGACCGCGCCTTCTTCGACTACCACGCCCTCAACGACTTCTGAGCGCGCGCCGATGAAGCAGTTGTCTTCAATAATGGTCGGGCCCGCCTGCAGTGGCTCCAGCACGCCGCCGATGCCGACACCCCCGGACAGGTGCACGTGCTTGCCGATCTGCGCGCAGCTGCCGACCGTGGCCCAGGTGTCGACCAGTGTGCCGCTGTCTACAAATGCGCCGATGTTGACGTAGGAGGGCATGAGGATGACGTTACGGGCAATATGCGCACCGCGGCGCACGCCGGCATTCGGGACGACTCGCAATCCGGCGTCAGCAAACTGACCGGCGTCCCATCCCGCGAACTTCATCGGTACTTTGTCGTAAAAGTTGGTGTAGCCGCCTTCAATCAGTTCATTGCTTTCAGTGGCAAAGGAGAGCAGTACTGCCTTCTTGAGCCACTGATTGACCTGCCAGCCGGAGCCGGTTTTCTCCGCAACGCGGGCCTCGCCCGAATCGAGCATGCCAATCGCCGTTGCAATGGCGTCCCGCAACTCG
This sequence comes from Gammaproteobacteria bacterium, assembly GCA_013001905.1. GTDB lineage: Bacteria > Pseudomonadota > Gammaproteobacteria > Steroidobacterales. Next base: position 33,774 of record JABDLC010000057.1, read on the forward strand.
GGATCAGGGTTCGCCAGATCGAGGTTCTCTCGATTGTCGAAACTCGATTCAATCAGGTCTTTCAGATTATCCATGTGCAGTAGTTTTTCCGTTGTTGTGTAAGTGTCTGTTAGTGACCAGCCTGCTGATCATCCTGTTGGCCATCAATGGCTTTTACCAGCGCCTCCCGCAGCGCATCCTGTTGCGCTTCGCTGAGCGGCTGTGTCTGGTTGTCGGTGATATAAAACACATCTTCTGCGCGCTCACCGACAGTGACCAGCTTGGCCATGCGTATATGGTGATCATGCCGGCGCAGTACCCGGCTGATTTTTGCGGCCAGCCCGGGCTGATCGCTGGTGACGATTTCCATCACCGTGCGGCAGCGCGCATGGTCGGTGTAGAAATTGACTGTGGCCGGGGTGCTGAACATCCGCACCTGTCGCGGCGCCTTGCGGGTTACAAGTGTCGTGCTGTCCACGTCGTCGCGCACGGCTTTGCTGAGCCGCGCGCAGAGCTTCTCGCGACGCGCGTCTTCGCTGATTTCCTGGCCATCCTGTTCGTGCACCGTATAGATCGACAGGCTGCAGTTATTGTCCAGGGGGATGATGCGTGCATCGGCAAGCGACAGGCCGAATTCATCGATGACGGCCGTCGCAATTGAGAACGTGTACTGTTCCTGCGGCGCATAAATCAAAACCGTCGTGCCGGAGACCTCCGGCTGATTAACAATTTCAACAAGTGTTTTACCGTCGTTGTCTTCGTCACGAAGGATCAGCCGTGTATGCCAGGCGATTTCGTCAGGCCGGCAGCTCAGCAGATAGTCGTCACCGAAGCGATGCCAGACTTTCTGCATGAACTCGGTTTGTTCATCGTTAAGGTTCAGCAGCGCGAGCGTTTTTTCAATGCGCTCGGCCAGCAGCTGGTCTTTCTCGATCGGCGATTCGAAGCCCTGCCGCAGCGCGCGTTTTGTCAGCTTGTAGGTTTCCTCAAACAGCTGCGCTTTCCAGTCGTTCCAGAGTTTAGGGTTGGTGCCGCGCACGTCTGCAACGGTGAGGAGGTACAGGTAATCCAGATGCAATTGGTCGCCGACCAGCACCGCAAACTCATGAATCACATCAGGGTCATTGATGTCTTTTTTCTGCGCCGTCGTAGACAGAGTGAGGTGATGTTGCACGAGCCAGGCGACCAGTTTGGAGTCGTACACGCTCATGCCGTGCTCGAGGCAAAACGCCTCTGCGCTGACGGCGCCGAGTTCCGAGTGATCGCCGCCCTGGCCCTTGGCGATGTCGTGAAACAGACCGGCCAGGTAGGCAATCATCGGGTTGTCGAGGCTCTGCATGATTTCGCTGCAGGTCGGGTACTCGTGATCGAAACGGCTCAGCGCAAAGCGCCGCAGATTACTGACGACAAACAGGGTATGCGCATCGACGGTGTAGGCATGAAACAGGTCGTACTGCATTCGCCCGACAATGCGGCCGAAATTCGGAATGTACTGCCCCAGCACTCCGTACGCGTTCATGCGCCGCAACTCATGGGTCACACCTTGTGGCGCTGCCATAATCTGCAGAAACAGTCGATGATTGCGCGGGTTCATCCGGAATTCGTCATCAATCAGATGCAGATTGCGGCGCACCAGTGCAATGGTGTTGGCGCTGACGCCCTTGAGTTCGGGGTGTTGCTGCAGTAGCAGAAACATCTCCAGCATTGCTGACGGGTTGTCAGTGAATACGTCAGTGCGGGAAATTTGTAAAAAGCCGTTTTTTACTTCGAAATCGTCATTAAGGCTTTCAGGAACTGCATCCGGGTTGAGCAGTATGGCTTCCTGAAACAGCTGCAACAGCATTTCGTTGACGCGGCTGATGTCCATAACCGTGCGGTAGTAGCGCTGCATGAGCTGTTCGACCGCCAGCGTGTAGGCTGCATCTTCGTAACCGAACATCTCGGCGATACGCATTTGATGGTCAAATAACAGCCGGTCTTCGCGTCGGCCGGTCAGCATGTGCAGCGCAAAGCGAATCCGCCACAGAAACTTGCGGCCTTCGCGGAGAACGCGCAGTTGTGCGTCGGTCAGGAACCCTTCTTCGACCAGGCTGCTCAGGTTCTCGGTGCCGAAGTGGCGCCGCGTGACCCAGCCGATCATCTGAATGTCGCGCAGTCCGCCCGGGCTGCCTTTGATATTGGGCTCGAGATTGTAGGCGGTGTCATCGTAGCGGGCATGCCGCGCCTGCTGTTCTTTGAACTTCGCTTCAAAAAACGTGCGTGAGGGCCAGATTTTCGGCGGCGCTATCGCGGCGGTCATTTTTGCAAACAGCTTTTCGGGGCCGCATAACAACCGTGACTCCATCAGCGTCGTGACAACAGTGAGGTCGTGTTTGGAGGCTTCCTTGCATTCGCTCACACTGCGTGTGCTGTGGCCGACCTCCAGACCCAGATCCCAGAGAAACGCCAGAAATGCAGCGATGGTATCGCCGGATCTGCGGGCACTGCTCTTGCTGAGCAGCAGTAAGTCGATGTCAGAGCCGGGATGGAGTTCGCCGCGGCCATAACCGCCCACCGCGACCAGCGCCATGGCGGTCTCGCGACGCCCGGCGAAGGCTTCCCAGCTGCGCACAATCAACCGGTCCACCAGTCGCGCGCGGTCCTCCACCAGTTGTTCGACGGGGCCGTTATTCAGAAACTGTTGCTGCAGGCTTTCGCTACAGGCATTGAGTATGTCGCGCCAGTGAGACAGGCGATTGTCGGTGTCCTGATCCAGCAGTGCGTCGATGGCATCCCAGTCGAGTGCGCCTGCGGCGCTTTGCGAAACCGCAGCCGCGGGGATGCCGGAGGCGGCATCGGCCGGTGTTGCCGAAAGACTCATACCGCACCGACTGTGGCGGAGTTGCCGCCGAGGCGTTCGCGGTCTGCTGCGCCCAGTGTCAGCACCTCGAAACCGTCGGCGGTGACCAGCAGCGTGTGCTCCCACTGTGCGGAGAGGGACCGGTCTTTGGTGACGACGGTCCAGCCATCGCGCAGCAGTTTGACGTGGCGCTTGCCGGCGTTGAGCATTGGCTCGACAGTAAACGCCATGCCTTCCACGATTTCGGTGCCCTGGCCACGCGTGCCGTAGTGCAGTATCTGCGGATCCTCATGAAACACCCGGCCGATGCCGTGGCCGCAGTATTCCCGGACCACGCTGTAGCGATTCGCCTCGGCGAACACCTGTATCGCGTGGCCGATGTCACCGATATGCGCACCGGGGCGCACCTGTTCAATGCCTTTCCACATCGCATCGTGCGTGATTTTGGCCAGGCGTTCGGCGTGAGGCGCCCGTTTGCCCACGAAGAACATACGGCTGCTGTCGCCATGAAAGCCGTTCTTGATGACAGTGATATCGATATTGACCACATCGCCGTCTTTCAGCTCTTTCTCGCCGGGTATGCCGTGGCAGACCACCTGATTGACCGAGGTACAGATGGATTTCGGAAATCCGCGGTAGTTCAGCGGGGCAGGGATTGCCCGCTGCACATCAACAATGTATTCATGGCAGATCCGGTCGAGTTCCTCGGTGGTCACACCCGGGCGCACATGCTCGCCGATCATATCGAGTACGTTGGCCGTAAGGCGCCCGGAAACGCGCATAAGCTCCTGTTCTTCAGGAGTTTTTATAGTAATTCCCATCCGCCTGTTCTCGTTTGAAGGCTCTGTAGAGCGCGCAGCTTATGAAGCGTCCGCACGGCCGTCGCCGGTGGCCCCGGCGTTGTTGCTGAAGAGGCCATATGGTATAAAGCGCGCGCGTTTTAGGCAATCTTGCCGAAAACGCTTAATTCACACATACGACCGACACGTGCGATAGGGTGCCCACGGCCTAGACCGGGGGTTGTCGCACGGTGCGTATGGAAGCCAAACCCTTAGGAGTTACAACATGGCTGATGTATCAATGCGCCAGATGCTGGAGGCTGGCGTGCACTTCGGGCACCAGACCCGATACTGGAATCCGAAAATGTCTCAGTACATTTTCGGTCAGCGGAACAATATTCATATTATTAACCTCGAGCGCACCGTTCCGCTGTTCGAAGAAGCCCTTGGATTCGTCAAAAACATTGCCGCAGACAATGGCAAGGTTCTATTTGTCGGTACCAAGCGCTCTGCCCGCGAAGCTGTTCGCGCTGCCGCTGACCGATGCGGTATGCCTTTTGTCAGCCATCGCTGGCTGGGCGGCATGCTCACCAACTTCAAGACCATCAAGCAATCAATCCGGCGCCTGGAAGAACTCGAGGCGATGGCGGAAGACAGTGCCAGTCAGAATCTGACCAAGAAGGAACTGTTGACGCTGAGCCGTGAGCAGGAAAAGCTGGAGCGGAGTCTCGGTGGCATCAAAGAGATGAAGAGCCTGCCGGATGTGATGTTTGTGATTGACGTCAGCCACGAAAAAATCGCCGTTGCAGAGGCACGCAAACTGGGAATCCCGGTTGTGGCTGTGGTCGACACCAACTGTTCGCCGCTTGAGATCGACTACGTCATCCCCGGTAACGACGATGCGATGCGCGCAGCGAAGCTGTATAGCGAAAGCATTGCCGATGCAGTGCTGGACGGTAAGTCATCGATTCCTGCCGTGCCGGCGGGTGATGATGAATTTGTCGAAATGGACGACGCTGCCAGCGCCGCTGCTACTGCCAGGAAGAAGACGCGGAAGAAAGCGGCCCCTGCAGAAGCAACGCAGGCCAAAGTCGAAGACAAGGTCGACGACAAAGCTGACGACAAAGCCGACGAGAAACCCGCTGTGGAAACGGCTGCAGAAGAGACGCCGGCAGCGGACGTGCCCGCAGCTGACACGGCCGGCGATGCAGACAAGAAGGACGCAGAGTAATGGCTATTACAGCAAGTCTCGTTAGGGAACTGCGCGAGCGCACCGGCGCCGGCATGATGGACTGCAAAAAAGCACTTGTCGAAACCGACGGTGATGCTGATGCGGCCGCTGAACTGCTGCGCAAGAAAGGGCAGGCGAGTGCCGCGAAAAAAGCGGGCCGCATTGCCGCTGAAGGGTGCGTAAAAATTGCTGCCGACGAGGCCGGCAAACGCGTGGCGATCATGGAAATCAACAGCGAGACCGACTTCGTTGCCAAGGACGAGAATTTTCTTGCCTTTGCCGAGGCTGCCGTACAGCTCGCACTCACCGAGCAGACTGACGATGTCGCTGCACTGGCGAATGCGAAACTGCCGAGTGGCGAGACGCTGGAAGAGGCGCGCAACGCGCTCATCGCGAAAATCGGTGAGAACATCGGTGTGCGGCGTGTCGCGCTTATCGAAGCGCAGGGCCGGATTGCACAGTACATTCACGGCTCTCGCATCGGCGCGGTCGTTGATATCGTCGGCGGCGACGACGAGCTGGGTAAAGATGTGGCCATGCACGTGGCAGCCGCCGCGCCCGTCGCAATCAGCGATGCGGATGTGCCGGCTGAGCAGCTTGAGAAGGAAAAGAAATTCCAGACCGAACAGGCTCTGGCTGAAGGTAAACCGCCCGAAATCGTAGAGAAGATGATTACCGGCCGGATGCGTAAGTATCTAGCCGAGATCACATTGGTCGGTCAGCCCTTTGTCAAGGACCCCGACGTGACTGTCGGCAAGTTGCTGCAGCAAAAAGACGCCTCCGTCGCCAACTTTGTTCGTATCGAAGTGGGTGAAGGTATCGAAAAGAAGGAAGAGGATTTCGCGGCTGAAGTCGAGGCGCAGGTGCGCGCCAGTCAATAGCGTCTCAGCCCGTTGTCAGAGCACGGAACCGGCTGCAGCACTGGCTGCCGCCGGATTCCCTAATTTTCACCGGAGCGGGATGACTTGATGACAGACGCGACCCCAGCCTACAAGCGCATTCTTCTTAAGCTCAGCGGCGAGGCATTGCTGGGCAGAGAAAACTTCGGCATCGACCCGGATGTGCTCAGCCGCATGGCTGAGGAACTGCGTGATGTCAGTGCGCTGGGGATTCAGGTGGGTGTCGTCGTCGGCGGTGGCAACATCTTCCGCGGTCAGGGTCTGGCGCGTGCCGGTATGGACCGCGTGACCGGCGACCACATGGGCATGCTCGCCACGCTTATTAATTCACTCGCCCTCCAGGATGCGCTTGAGCGCGTCGATATCCACGCGAGGGTCATGTCCGGGCTGCAGATCAACGAAGTCTGTGAAGACTACATACGGCGCCGGGCAGTTCGCCATCTCGAAAAAGGGCGCATCACGATTTTCGGTGCCGGCATGGGCAACCCGTTCTTCACAACCGACACGGCCGCCAGCCTCCGTGCGATCGAAATCGGCGCCGATATGCTTGTTAAGGCCACCCGGGTTGACGGTGTGTACGATTCGGATCCGGAAAAGAACCCGGATGCCACTCGCTACGAAGAGCTGACTTACGACAAGGTGATTGCCGACCGGCTGGATGTCATGGACACCACTGCGGTTGTCATGTGCCGCGACAATAAACTGCCGATCAGGATATTTGACCTGCACGTGCCGGGTAATCTGATGCGGCTGGTCACCGGTGAGAACGTCGGCACGCTGGTGAGGGCTGATTAGCCTCACGCGTGGCAGGAATCAGGAGAGCACAGTGATAGAAGATCTTAAAAAGGATGCGGCGCAACGGATGGCGAAAAGCGTTGCTGCGCTGAATCAGTCGTTGGCCAAATTGCGCACCGGGCGTGCACACCCGAGCCTCATCGATCATCTCATGGTGTCGTATTACGGCGCCGACACACCGATTACCCAGGTAGCCAACATCTCGGTAGACGACGCGCGCACGCTGAGCGTGACGCCCTGGGAGCAGTCCGTGATTCCGGATATCGAGAAAGCGATTATCAACGCGGGTCTCGGCCTTAATCCGGTGACCGCCGGTAAGGTTATTCGTGTGCCGTTGCCGGACCTGACCGAAGAACGGCGTAAGGATCTGGCGCGCCTTGTGAAGCAGGAAGCGGAGCAGGGGCGGGTTGCCGTGCGCAATGTGCGACGCGATGTCATCAGCGATCTCAAGGCGCTCCTTAAAGAGAAAGAGATCTCCGAAGACGAGGAACGCAAGGCCGAGCAGGACGTGCAGGAAATTACCGACAAGCACGTGGCCGAGGTAGACAAGATTTCTGAGGAAAAACAAAAGGAAATAATGGAATTCTAAGTCGGATTCCGAGTCTGCCAGCATGTCCACAGAGGAAGATCTGCCGCAGCACATTGCCATCATCATGGATGGGAACGGGCGCTGGGCGAAATCGCGCGGCAAGCCCCGTCATACCGGGCATCGTGCCGGGGTCAAAGCCACCCGTGCAATTGTCGAAGCGGCCGCAGAGCGCGGCGTGCGCGCACTAACCTTGTTTGCATTCAGCAGTGAAAACTGGAGTCGCCCCGAGGAAGAAGTCAGCAGTCTCATGAGTCTTTTCTTCGAGGTACTGCAGCGGGAAGTCGAGATTCTGGATAAAAACAATATCCGGGTGCGTTTTGTTGGCGCCCGCGAGCAGTTGTCGGATCGTCTGCAGAAGAAGCTGGCGGCAGCAGAAGCGCAAACGGCGGGTAACGACGGTATGGAACTGGCGCTCGCGGTTGCCTATGGCGGGCGCTGGGACATCGTCAACGCGGTTCGGCAGCTCAGCGAACGTGTCGCTGCAGGTGAGCTGCGCAGCGAGGATATCAATGATGAACTGTTCGCCGACAGCTTGTCGCTGGCCGGGATGCCCCCGCTTGATTTGCTGATTCGCACCGGGGGCGAGCAGCGCATCAGCAATTTTCTGCTGTGGGACATGGCTTATTCGGAGCTCTATTTCACACCGACGCTGTGGCCCGATTTCGGCGCGCCGCAGCTCGACGAAGCGCTCGAATTCTATGCGGGCCGGCAGCGTCGCTTCGGGCGCACGGGCGAGCAGGTCGATGCGCCGGCCTGACGGACGCTGCTGACAATGTCTAATCTGACCCTGAGGATTATTACGGCCGTCATTTTTGCTGCCGTCGTGCTAGCGGTGTTGTTGCTGCTGCCCGGCTGGCCGACGCTGCTGTTTTTCACTGCGCTGTTACTGATCGGTGTCTGGGAATGGAGTGGTTTTCTCAAGTCAGGCCTCCTGCTGCGGCTGGTGTTTGTCGGCAGCGCCATTGCGCTGGGTACTGCAGTACTCGGCTCTGAGGTCTATTGGGCGGGCTTTTTTAGTCCCGCCGCGTGGCTGCAGGCGGCGATGGTTTGGTGGCTGGTGATTGGCGTGATCCTGTACGCGGTGCCGATACGCTACAGCGCTGTCTTTGTGGCGCTGGCGGGTTTGCTCTGCCTGCTGCCCGCGTGGCTCGGGCTGCTGGGCCTGTTCGACGGCAGCGACGGGCCCCGGCTGTTTGTCTGGCTGGTGTGCATCGTGGCAGCAGCAGATATCGGTGCCTACTTCAGTGGCAAGCGTTTCGGTCGCCGCAAGCTGGCGCCGGCGCTGAGCCCCGGAAAAACGCTGGAGGGCTTGCTGGGCGGGCTGCTGGCCGCGACTCTGGTCGCCTGCGCGGGCAGTGCACTGGCCGGTCTGCCGGTATGGCCGGCGCTGCTGTGGGGGCCCCTGGTGGCCGCTGTATCCGTCGTGGGAGACCTGACCGTCAGTGCGTTCAAGCGCAATGCCGGGCTGAAGGACACGGGCACCGTGCTGCCGGGCCACGGCGGCATCCTGGACCGGATCGACAGTCTGCTGGCCGCCGCGCCTTTTTTCGTCGTAATTTTGAGTTTTTTGCGACTCTAAGGGTCTAATAGCCGCATGAACATGATCCTCCTGTCAGTACTGGCCTTCATATTCGCCATTGGTGTGCTGGTCGCCGTGCACGAATGGGGCCACTACATCGTTGCGCGGATGGCAGGCGTGAAAGTGCTGCGGTTTTCGGTGGGCTTCGGCCGACCGGTGTGGCTGCGTCGCGCCGGGCCTGATCAGACCGAATATTGCATTTCTGCAATTCCGCTCGGGGGATACGTCAAACTTCTCGATGAACGCGAAGGTCAGGTCGATCCGGCCGAGCGGTCCCGCAGCTTCAACCAGCAGTCGTTGAGTGCCCGCGTCGCCATTCTGGTGGCCGGCCCGCTGATGAACTTTATCTTCGCGGTGATCGCGTTCTTTTGCATGTATCAGGTAGGCGTGCCGGGCAGCATTCCGCTGGTGGGCGAAGTGCAGCCTGACAGTATTGCGGCCACTGCGGGCATCGCAGAAGGCGACCGGATCGTGGCGATAAACAATTCGCCCGTGGCAACCTGGGAAGGTGTGATGCTGGGTCTGCTCGACGCGTTTTTGTCTGACAGCCGTGCCACCCTCGAACTGCGCGGCGAGCAGAATCGTGCCGGTGAACGCACTGTTGTGCTGGATATCGGTGACCGGCTGAGTGAACTGACCGAACCGGGCGCAATGTTGCCGGGGTTGGGCCTGGCGCCGTTCCGGCCGCAATTGCCGCCGGTGATTGGTGAGGTGCTGCCGGGCGGTGCGGCCGAGGCCGCCGGTATGCAGGCGGGTGATGAAGTGATTGCCGTTAACGGGACACTGGTCAGCGGCTGGATGGAGTGGGTCGCACTGATTCGCGGCCAGCCGGGTGTGGAAGTGCATGTAGCGGTATACCGTGACGGGCGCACGGAGTCGCTGGAAATGACCATCGGCGAGAGCACGGATGAGGACGGATTGCGCATCGGCAGAATCGGCGCCGGGCCGGAAGTGCCCGAGGATTTTTATGCTGCCTACCGCGCTGAGCAACGCTATACCGGACTAACGGCGCTGGATCGCGCGCTGAGTCGCACATGGAACATGTCTGTGCTGACGGTGCGCATGGTCGGGCGCATGGTGACCGGCGACGTGTCACCGAAAAACATCAGCGGCCCCATCAATATTGCTCAGTACGCCGGGTATTCGGCCAGCATCGGCCTTGCCTCCTTTCTGAGTTTTCTGGCGATTGTCAGTCTGAGTCTCGGCATTCTGAATCTGCTGCCCATCCCCGTGCTGGATGGCGGCCAGGTGATTTATCAGGTTGCGGAGGCAATTAATGGCAAGCCACTTTCGGAGCGGGTTCAGATACTGGGGCAGCAAATCGGCATTGCGTTTCTGGTTCTCATTATGGGCTTCGCCTTTTACAATGACCTGACTCGGGTTTTTAGCTGATCTTCACGTGAAACACTATTTCTCAGGCAATTTCCTTTGCCGCAGTTTACTGCGGGCACTGATTCCGCTGTTGCTTGCAGGCGTGGTCGCGGCCCAGTCTCCTGACGAGTTCGTGGTGCAGGACATTCGCGTGGAAGGTCTGCAGCGTATCTCCGAGGGCACCGTTTTCAATTATCTGCCTGTGAATATCGGCGACCGCATGAATCGCCAGCGCCTGCAGGAGGCGCTGCGGGCGGTGTATGCAACAGAGTTCTTTAAAGACATAGAGCTGCGTCGCGAAGGCGACATCCTGATCATTGCCGTGGTCGAGCGTCCGTCGATCGCAGATTTTACGATTGACGGCAATAAAGATATTAAGAGTGAAGATCTTCTGGAGTCGCTGTCAAAGGTGGGTCTTCGCAAAGGCCGCATTCTTAATCGATCAGTGCTCGAGGATGTTGAGCGCTCGCTGACAGAAGAATACTTCGCGCGCGGCAAATACGCGGCGGCGGTCGAGACGGAGATCGAGGAGCTTCCGGACAACAAGGTCGAGATCAATATCCAGATCACAGAAGGTGACCGGGCGCGCATCCGGCAGATCAATATCGTTGGCAACACGGCTTTCGACGATGAGGAACTGCTGGAGGTGTTCGAGTTGCGCACGCCTCACTGGCTGTCGTGGATGCGTCAGGATGACCGGTACTCCAAGGAAGCGCTGCAGGGCGATCTCGAAACACTACGCTCCTATTACATGGATCGCGGTTATGCCGATTTTGTGATGGACTCCGTGCAGGTCGCGATCTCGCCTGACAAGCAGGATATCTACATCACGCTGAATATTGTTGAGGGCGAGATCTACAAAGTCGCCGACGTGAAGCTTGCGGGTGAGTTGATACTTCCTGAAGCGCAACTGCAGCCCTATGTGGCGGTGCGGCCCGGGCAGATTTTCTCGCAACGCCTGCTGACCAGCACAGAAGAATGGATCCAACTGCGTCTCGGTGAGGAAGGGTATGCCTTCACTGAAGTCGAGCCGGTGACCGATCTCGATAAAGACAGCCGCGAAGTCGACGTCACGTTTTACGTCGACCCCAAAAACAGAGTCTATGTGCGGCGTATTAATTTCGAGGGGGCTGATTCGGTCAATGATGAAGTGTTCCGCCGTGAAATGCGTCAGTTCGAAGGCGGCTTTTTGTCTAAGAACCGTGTGGATCGCTCGAAAATCCGGCTGCAGCGACTGCCGTACATCGAAGATGTCGAGGTCGAGACCGTGCCGGTGCCCGGCACGCCGGATCTGGTCGATGTGAATTTCGATATTAAAGAGGGGCTGCCCGGCCAGTTCGGCGGTGGTATCGGCTATTCCGATTCACAGGGTGTATTGCTTAACGGTAATTTTGTACACACGAATTTTATGGGCACCGGTAACCGTGTGCAGGTGGATGCCAATTTTGGTGAATTCCGCAAGATTTTTGCCGCCAGCTACACCAACCCGTATATCACCCAGAATGAAATCAGCGCGACCTTTAGCGGTGCGTACCGTGAGAGCACGCAGTTCACCTCGGAGGCATCGGATCTGGACACCACCACCGTGTCGGCCGGCATTACGCTGGGTTACCCGGTGACGGAGTACCAGCGCGTCAGCCTGGGCATCAATTATCAGGGTGTGCAACTGGACGCGAATACATCCACGAGCTCGGCGCAGGCGCTCGAGTGGGTGATCAACAATGGTGACACGAGCTTTACCTGTGTACCGCTGTCATGTGATGACTCCGGCATCACGCCCACGACGAATCTGATTGTCGCGTCGACCGAGTTCAACAATTTCGAGCTCGCGGCCGGTTGGTCGTGGGATACCCGCAACCGGGCGCTGTTTGCGGATCGCGGCTGGCGCCATTCGCTCGGCGCATCCATCACGATACCCGGCAGCGAGGTCGAGTTCGCGTCGTTCAATTACAACTACAAGCAATATCTGCCGCTGACGCGCTATTTCACCGTGGCGCTGACCGGTGAGGTCGGCTATGCCAAAGCGATAGGCGATACCACATCAGTGCCGCCGTACAAGAACTACTTTGCCGGCGGCCCGAATACTGTGCGTGGTTTCCGCGAGGACTCGCTGGGTCCGCTCGACACCCGCAACAATCCCTACGGCGGTAATCTGCTGATCGCCGGTTCTGCCGAGCTGATTTTGCCGATCCCGCGCAAGTGGGCGGCGCGCAGTCGCTTCACGTTGTTTTATGACACGGGCAACGTGTTCTCTACCGAAGACTCGATCAGCTGGTTCGATGCAGCATTAAATCCGCTGCCTGCGGATTTCTATGAATTCGATCTTGATAAGCTGCGTTCATCAGTGGGTATTTCGGCGGAATGGCTGGCACCGCTCGGGCTCTTTAAATTCAGTTACGGTATACCGCTCAACGAATCCAATGGCGGCGTATTCAATACGGTGGATGGCCCGATCACGATTCTGGAGGATGAAGTGGAGCGGTTTCAGTTTACTATTGGCGGAGCGTTCTAGGCTTCGCGTTACCTATAAGAAGGTTTGACTATGTTCAACAATAATCTGGTTCGTGCAGCGCTCGTAGTGCTGTGTTCCCTGCCGGTGACGGCGATGGCGCAGTCGACACTGAAAGTCGGCGTTGTCGATTTCGCGGTGTTGCTGCAGCAGTCGCCACAGGTGATCGCTGCGGATGAGCGCCTGCAGGATGAATTCGCCCCCCGTCAGCGTGAGCTGATCGCGATGCAGACGGCGCTCGAGGAGAAGGCTACGACACTGCAGAAGAACCTCGAGGTGATGGGTCAATCGGAGCGCGAAAACGCGCAGCGCAACTTTCGCGATGAAGAGCGGGCTTTTGTGCGGGCGCAGAACGAATTGCGCGAAGACCTGGATCTGAGGCGCAACGAAGTGTTTCAGACGATCCAGCGTGAACTCGCTATTGAAATTAAGGCGTATGCGGAAGCGGAAGGCTTTGACCTGATTCTGGTTGACGGTGTCCTGCATTACAGCGACAAAGTCAGCGTGACAGCCGAGGTGCTGGAGAGGCTGCGCGGCAAAGCCGGAGCGACCGGGCAATAGCCGGCCGCGTCGTCCGGATCGCGACATGGCGCTGACGCTCGGTGAAATCGCAGTCCGGTTTGGCTGCGAGCTGCACGGTGATCCCGATACTGCGGTCATCGCTGTTGCGACGTTGGCGGGGGCCGGCCCCGGCGACATCGGTTTTCTGGCCAACGCGGCGTACAAAGCGCAACTGGCGGATACTGCTGCAAGCGCTGTGATCCTGACGCAGGATGACGCCCCGGACTGCCCGGTGCCGTGTCTGGTGACGCCCAACCCATATGCGATCTATGCGCACGTGGCGCAGATGCTTTACCCGGAGCCGCCGCTGCAGTCGGGTGTGCACCCGTCCGCCGTGGTGGACGATGACTGTCAGTTAGGCGCGGGTGTGGAAGTGTGCGCGGGCGTGGTCATTGGCGCCGGCACAGTTATCGGTGACCGTGCCTATATTGGCCCGAACACGGTGATCGGCAACAATGTAACCCTCGGCGCTGATACACGTTTGTTCGCGCAGGTCACCTTGTATGACGGCGTGACACTGGGCGAGCGTTGTCGCATACACGCCGGCACGGTGGTCGGGTCGGACGGGTTCGGCATCGCACCGAGTGATACCGGCTGGGTCAAGGTGCCGCAGATAGGCAGCGTAGTGATTGGTAACGACGTCGAAGTCGGTGCGAACTGCTGCATTGATCGCGGCGCGATCGATGACACCCGCCTTGGCGATGATGTGAAGCTGGATAATCAGGTGCAGATTGCCCACAACGTGGTGATTGGCGCACATACGGCGATAGCAGGGCAGTCCGGAGTGGCTGGCAGCACAACCATTGGTGAGCGCTGTCTGATCGGTGGTTCCGTCGCCGTGTCCGGGCATTTGACGGTGGCCGACAACGTCTCTGTGATGGGGCGTGGCAGTGTCAGTCGTTCGATTGATCAACCCGGCGTGTATTCCGCTGTATTTTCAGTTGAGGAAGCCGGCAAATGGCGCAAAATTGCGGCGCGGGTGAAACGGCTGGACGCGATGGCCGGCAAGCTGCGCGAACTCGAGAGTGCGGTCAAGAAACTGGCAGCGGGCAAGTAAGCTGCTGCAGTACCCGAACAGTTAAGGACAATAACGAATGACGGCAATACACGACACGGCCATTGTGTCCGGGGATGCAGAGCTGCACGAAAGCGTGATTGTCGGCCCGTACAGCGTTATTGAGGCCGGCGTTCAGATTGGCGCTCACACCGAAATCGGGCCTCATTGTGTCATCAAGGGTCCGACCACCATCGGTGAGCGAAACCGCATTTTTCAGTTTTCGTCTATTGGCGAAGAGCCGCAGGATAAAAAATACGCCGGCGAAGAAACGCGTCTGGTCATCGGCAACGGCAATACGATTCGCGAATACTGCACGCTCAACAGAGGCACGACACAGGATGAGTGCGTCACGACGCTGGGCGACAACAACTGGCTGATGGCCTACGTGCACATAGCCCATGATTGCCGGGTGGGTAATGAAGCAATTTTTGCCAACAACGTGACGCTCGCCGGGCATGTCGACGTGGGCGACTATGTGATCTTCGGCGGGTTTTCAGGTGTGCATCAATTTTGCAGAGTCGGCGCGCATGCGTTTGTCGCGAACAACTGTGCCGTCACCCGGGACGTACCGCCGTTTGTGATGGCGGCCGGTCAGCCGGCAGTGCCGCGCGGAATTAACAGCGAGGGGCTGAAGCGCCGCGGGTTTACGACGCAGCAGATTCGCAATATCAAGGATGCGTTCCGCCTGATGTATCGCGCGGACCTGCGCCTTGACGAGGCACGGCAAAAAATAAGTGAGGCCGCTGCGCAGCAGGATGAACTCGCGATCTTTGCCGAGTTTATCGAGTCTTCCGAGCGCAGTTTCATTCGTTAGGTCGCGCCGTGCCCCGGATTGCTATCGTAGTGGGGGAGGCGTCGGGCGACCAGCTTGGGCGCGGTCTCATCGAGGCGCTGCGCGCAAAGATACCGAACGCTGAATTCGTGGGTGTGACCGGGCCGCAAATGCGGGCTGCCGGTTGCGAGTCGTGGAACGACTATGAACCACTCGCGGTCATGGGCCTGGTTGAAGTCATTCGACACATACCCGGGTTGCTTCGGTTGCAGCGGCAGCTCAAAGCACGCTTGCGCGACGAACGCCCCGACGTACTGATCGGCATCGATGCGCCTGATTTTAATTTGCGTCTGGAGCGTTACGCGCGGGACCTCGGAATCCCGACCGTGCATTACGTCTGCCCGTCAGTCTGGGCCTGGCGCCAGAGCCGGGTAAAGACCCTCCGGCGTGCATGTGACCGGGTCCTCTGTCTGTTGCCTTTTGAAGCCGGTTTTTTGCAGTCGCACGACGTGGACGGCGTGTTTGTCGGTCATCCGCTGGCCGATGAACTGGCAGAAGAGCCCGATCAGCAAAACAGTTGCCAGGAACTGGGTTTGTCGACAGCAACTGACCGCCCGTGTCTCGCGTTGTTGCCGGGCAGCCGGGGAACAGAGGTTGCGCTGCTGGGCCCGCTGTTTCTCGACACCGTGGTGTGGCTGCGCGAGCGACAACCCGGATTGCAGGTTGCGGTCGCGGCTGCGAACGACCGGCTTGCCGAAGACATGATGCGTGGTGTTTCGCAGGCAGGGCTCGCCGACTGCGTTAGCGTCTTTACCGGCAAAACGCGCGCGGTGCTTGCGTCGGCGGATGCGGTGTTGCTGGCTTCCGGTACCGCGACGCTCGAAACCATGCTGATGCGGCGTCCGATGGTTGTCGCCTACCGCATGAACGCCCTGACGGCCTGGCTTGCGCGGCGACTGGTGAAGGTGGAGTACGCGGCGTTGCCGAACCTGCTGGCCGGCTGCGAGCTGGTGCCTGAATTCCTGCAGGAAGAGGCGCAGCCCGAGGCGCTGGGCGCGGCAGTGCTGACACAACTGCAGTCGGGCGATGAGCGGGCGGCAACATTACAGCGTTTTGCTGAACTGGCGGCTCGCTTGCGGCAGAATGCGAGTGGGAAAGCGGCAGATGCCGTGGTGGATTTAATAACGAAATAACGTACTGGCGGATTGACCGCGGAGGGTGCGGGTAACCGTGTTTGCAGGTGTTGATGAGGCGGGGCGAGGCCCGCTCGCGGGTCCGGTGGTGGCCGCAGCGGTGGTTGTGCGCGACGGGCAGGTACTGCCGGGGGTCACGGATTCCAAAAAGCTGACGGCGGCCAGACGGGCAGCATTGTTCGATCTGATTTGTGAGGAAGCGGTGGCATGGAGCATCGCGAGCGCGTCAGTCGCGGAAATTGACGAATTGAATATCCTGCATGCATCCATGCTGGCCATGGCGCGGGCGATTGCCGGTCTCGACGTGCAGCCACCGGCGCTGCGATCTATTCGTATCGACGGCAATCGTTGCCCGGAACTAACGGCGCCACAGCGAGCAATCGCTCAAACCATCGTGCGCGGCGATGCGCAATGCATTGCGATCGGTGCTGCATCAATCCTGGCCAAAGTGACGCGTGATCGCATGATGCTCGACATGGACGCGCGTTATCCGGGCTATGGGTTTGCACAGCACAAAGGTTATCCGACGAAAGTGCATGTCTCGGCGCTGCGTGAGCTGGGTGTCACCCCGGAACATCGCATGAGTTTTCGCCCCGTCAGAGAGGCGGCTGCGGAGGTGCACGTGTGAGCGCCGAGTTCGTCCATCTGCACCTGCGCTCTGAGTATTCGCTCGTCGACAGTGTCATCCGTATACCGCAGCTGGTCGACGCCGTGGCGAACAGCGGTATGCCGGCTGTCGCTATAACCGATCACTGCAATCTTTTCGCTGCCGTGAAATTTTATAAGGCCGCACTGGCTGCCGGTGTAAAACCGATTTTCGGCGCGGACGTACTGGTTGGCAGCGATGACCCGCAAGCGCCGCTGGACTCACTGGTGTTGCTGTGCCGGAATGACGAGGGCTATCTGCATCTCAAGCAGTTAATTACCCGCGCGTACACGGAGGGTCAGTGCAACGGTACGCCGGTCATCCACACTGACTGGCTGACCGGGGAGTCGGTGGCCGGTCTGATTGCCCTCTCAGGTGCCCGGGAAGGGACGCTCGGCAGGTTGTTGCTCGACGACCAGCCGGAACTGGCACGCGATTATCTGGCGGGCAGCGTCGAGTTGTTCGGCGGCGATTTCTACATTGAGATTCAGCGTACCGGTCGTGACCAGGAAGACCTGTATGTGCAGCGTGCCGTGCAACTTGCCAGCGATGCCGGCTGCGCCCTGGTGGCCACGAATGATGTTCGCTACCTGCACGCCGATGAGTTTGAAGCGCACGAGGCCCGCACCTGTGTGCAGGGCGGTTACACGCTGGATGATCAGCGGCGCCCGCGGCTATACAGTGACCAGCAGTTTCTGCGTTCCGCGCAAGAAATGCAGTTGCTGTTTGCCGATCTGCCGGAGGCGCTGGCAAACACCGTCGTGATTGCACAGCGCTGCAATGTCGCGCTCCAGTTGGGCCATAGCGTACTGCCCGACTATGAGGTGCCAGCCGGTGAAACAACGGCGACCTACCTCGCGGCTCTTTCACGGCAGGGCCTTGATGAGAAGCTTGCCGATCGTGAGCTCAGCCGGGAACAGCGCGAAGTCTATGACGAGCGGTTGCAGGTGGAGCTGGACGTGATCACCAGTATGGATTTTCCGGGCTATTTCTTAATCGTGGCTGATTTCATCCGCTGGGCTAAGGAAAACGGCGTGCCCGTCGGTCCGGGTCGTGGCTCGGGCGCCGGCTCACTGGTGGCATGGGTCGTCGGTATTACGAACCTTGATCCGCTGCAGTTCGACTTGCTGTTCGAGCGATTCCTTAACCCCGAGCGCGTCTCGATGCCTGATTTCGATATTGATTTCTGCATGGACGGTCGCGACCGGGTCATCGAGTACGTGGCCGAGCGCTATGGCCGGGATAAGGTCTCGCAGATCATTACCTACGGCACCATGGGTGCCAAAGCCGTGATCCGGGATGTGGGCCGCGTGATGGGGCACCCCTATGGGTTTGCGGACCGGATTGCACGGCTGATTCCGGGAACGCCCGGCATGACGTTAAAACAGGCGTTCGAAGACGAGCCGGAACTGGGTGAGTTGTACGAGCGTGATGACGATGTGCGCGGCGTCATCGACATGGCGCGGCAGCTTGAAGGGTTGGCGCGCAATGCAGGCACCCATGCAGGCGGTGTGGTGATCGCGCCTTCGCCGCTGACTGATTTCGCGCCTTTGTACCAGCCGGACGGGGAGACCGGTGCGGTCACGCAGTTCGACATGAAGGATGTTGAGCAAGTCGGCCTTGTTAAGTTTGATTTCCTCGGTTTGCGTACGCTCACCATTATTGACTGGGCGTTGGACATCGCTAACGCGCACCGTGCCGAACAGGGCAAAGAGCCGATCGATATCGACGCGATACCGATGGACGATCCCGCCACCTTCGGGTTGCTGCAATCGAGTAAAACCCATGCGGTGTTCCAGCTGGAGTCACCCGGTATGCGCGATCTGATCAAGCGTCTGCGGCCGGACTGTTTTGATGACATCGTGGCCCTCGTTGCGCTGTTCCGGCCGGGTCCGCTGCAGTCCGGGATGGTGGATACCTTCATCGAACGCAAACACAGCAACGACGAGAGCAAGATTGACTACATGCACCCGAGCCTGCAACCGGTGCTGAAGGGTACCTATGGCGTGATTCTGTATCAGGAGCAGGTCATGCAGGCCGCGCAGATACTGGCCGGCTATTCACTGGGCCAGGCCGATCTGTTGCGCCGGGCAATGGGTAAAAAGATCGCGGCAGAGATGGCCGAGCAGCGCGATATTTTCGTCTCCGGTGCGGTTGCCAACGGGGTCGACAAGAAGCTTGCCATCCATATTTTCGGCCTGATGGAAAAATTTGCAGAATACGGTTTTAACAAGTCACATTCCGCGGCCTATGCATTGCTGGCCTATCAGACTGCCTGGCTGAAGGCACATTATCCGGAAGCTTTTCTGGCCGCTGTTCTGACTGCCGATATGGAGTACACCGACAAGCTGGCGTTGCATCATCGCGAATGTCGCGCGATGGGTATCAATTTGCTGAGCCCTGACGTCAACGCCTCCGGGCCGACCTTCACGGTCGCGGGCAAAGGTGCAATCCGCTACGGACTGGGCGCGCTCAAAGGTTTGGGCCGCGGAGCAGCCGAGGCGATCGTGGCTGAGCGCGAAGCGAACGGCAACTATGCAGACCTGTATGAGTTTTGCTGTCGCATCGACACACAAAAAGTTAATAAACGTTCATTTGAGGCGCTGGTGAAATCCGGTGCGCTTGATCAGTTCGGTGTTAACCGGCCGAGCCTGATGAAAAACCTGCCCCTGGCCATCGGGCGGGCGGAACAATTTGCGCGCGACCGGGCAACCGGGCAGGGCAGTTTGTTCGGCGAAGAAGCACCGCCGGAGCCACCGCCGAAACAGAGCGTTGTCATGCCGCGCTGGAGTCCGCTGAAGCTCTATATGAAAGAGCATGAGGCATTAGGGTTGTTTCTGAGTGGTCATCCGTTCGACCAGTATCGCGAGGATTGTGCTCACCTGTGTACCGGCTCGATACGCGGAGTGCTGCGTTCGATGCCACGTCCGGAGAAAGGTGCAACACCGTTTCGCGGTGGCAAGGTGGTCACGCTGGCCGGTCTGATTACGGACGTCCGGAAACGCAACAACCGGGTCTCGATGTATCTCGATGACGGCGAAGAGCGCATCGAACTGGGTATGTATCAGGAAACCTATCAGGGTTTCCGTCATCTGCTTGAAGAACGCTCCATACGGGTCGTGTCCGGCAAGCTCCGCTTCGAGGAATTCATTGATGGCTGGCGGCTCAATGTCAGTGACGTCAAGGATATAGACCGGGTCATCGAGCAACGGGCGACCGGACTGCTGATTCACTGGCTGGATCGCAGCAGCGACGGGCTGGATCCTGACAGCCTGCGAGACCTCTTGTCGCCGCATCGGCCGGGCCGCTGTGATGTCGAGGTTCAGTACACCGGGCGGGAGGCGAAGGCACGCCTGCGTCTGGGCTCGCAGTGGCGGGTGCGTCCGTCCGGCGAGCTGCGTGAAAAGCTTGCCGAGATACTCGGTGCGGAAGCGTTCCGCTTCGATTATCGCGAGCAGAGCGGACTGTAACGCCGCGGAGCGGGCTGCACCATTCACATTCGCCGTGACTCAGGTATGATCGCGCTTGGTGACCTCATTACGGCAGCGCCATGGATCTTAATTTCCTCGAATTTGAACAGCCGATCGCCGAACTGGAAGCGAAAATCGACGAACTCCGTTTTGTCGGTGACGATTCTCAGCTCAATATCAGCGAGGAAATCGAGCGGCTCAAGGCCAAGAGTGAGACGCTCACCCGCAGCATTTTCTCCAATCTGAATCCGTGGCAGATCGCGCAGCTCGCGCGCCATCCGCAACGCCCCTACACCCTGGATTATCTGGAGCACATGTGCCCGGATTTTCAGGAGTTGCATGGTGACCGCATGTACTCGGACGACGCCGCGATTGTCGGCGCCGTGGCACGAATCTCCGGTACCCCGGTCATGGTGATTGGCCACCAGAAAGGGCGCGATACCAAGAGCCGGGTGAAGCGCAATTACGGGATGCCCAAGCCGGAGGGTTACCGCAAGGCCGTGCGGCTGATGCAGATGGCAGAGCGATTTAAACTACCGGTGGTCACGCTGATAGACACACCCGGGGCGTACCCCGGTGTTGGTGCCGAAGAGCGCGGCCAGAGCGAGGCGATTGCGCGCAGCCTGTTCGTGATGGCGCGACTGCGCACCCCGATTATCAGTGTTGTTATCGGTGAGGGCGGATCCGGCGGGGCGCTCGCAGTGGGCGTATGCGATCACCTGCTGATGCTTGAGTACGGCATCTACGCTGTGATTTCGCCGGAAGGGTGCGCCAGTATTCTGTGGAAGGATTCAGAAAAAGCAGAATCTGCAGCCACGGCGATGGGCATTACGGCTGACCGTCTGAATGAACTCGGACTGGTGGACGAAATTGTGCCCGAGCCGCTCGGTGGCGCGCATCGCGCTCCCGGACTGATGGCTGAAACCCTGCACAACGCGATTGTCGCCAGACTGCGCGAATTCGAGTCGATGGATCCGGATACGATTGTGCGGCGCCGGGTGGAACGCCTCGACGCGATAGGTAGTTTTCGCGAAAGCTGAGTAGCGCATGACTAATACGAGTGACGCGCTGCTGACCTTCACACGGCGGGCACTCGATTCGATTGTCCCCGCTGACACCTCACTCTGTCTTGCCTACAGCGGCGGACTGGACTCGACGGTGCTGCTCGATCTGTTGGTGCAACTGCGCCCGGGTCATGTCCGCGCGGCGCACATTAATCACGGGTTACAGCCGCCGGCGGATGACTGGGCGCGAAGCTGCGTCACGGTGTGTGAAGGCTACGGAGTTGTTTGTGACGTGATCGGGGTAGCGCTGAACCCTGAGCAGGGGAATCTTGAGGCAGAGGCACGCGCGGCGCGTTATCAGGCACTGCGGAATCATCTCGCCGCGGATGAATGGTTGGTCACTGCCCATCATCAGCAGGATCAGGCGGAGACCTTGTTGCTGGCATTGCTGCGTGGCTCCGGGGTGCACGGTTTGGCGGCGATGCCACCGCTGGCAGAGCGCGACGGTATGACCATCGTGAGACCTTTGCTGGACGCGAGCCGCGAGGAGTTGGCGGCCTATGCGGCCGCCCGCAATCTGGTCTGGACCGATGACCCCAGTAACGCCGATGAGCGCTTTGATCGCAATTACCTGCGGCAGCGGGTGGTGCCTTTGCTGGAGCAGCGCTGGCCGGCGGCGGGGTCGAGCATCGCGCGGTCGGCACGACTGGCGGCCGGCGCGATGCGGGTACTCGACGAGCGCGCCCGGGACGATCTCAAGCCGTACGTTGCGGAAAACAGCCTGCAAATTGCCGCCTTTGCCGGATTGAGTCAGGAGCGGGCGCAGAATGCCCTGCGGGCCTGGTGCCGGCAGCTGCACCTGCCGTTGCCGACCGAGCTGCAGAGTCAGAGTGCACTGAGCACTTTGCTGGACAGTCGCGTCGACGGGGAGCCGCTCGCAGCCTGGCCCGGCGCCCGGATCCGTCGTTATCGGGATGTCTTGTACGCGTACCCTGAGTCAGCCGATCCCGGCGCGGTGATGTCGCCGGCCCGAATTGACTGGCCGTCAGCCGCCCGCGGAGAACGGTTACAGCTGGGCCCGGTGCGCGGCAGCCTGCAATTGCTGGCCGCGGTGCCGGATGACGACCGGCCGGGGCTGCTGCTGTCCGCGGTCGATCAGGGTTGCGAGATTCGCTTCCGCAGCGGCGGGGAGCGTTTGCGCACGCGGAGCGGGGGCCCGACGCGCGAATTGAAGAAATTGCTCCAGGAAGATGGGGTATTACCCTGGATGAGAACGAATATTCCGTTGCTGTACGTGGATGGCCAGCTCGCGGCCGTGGGCGAACACTGGCTTAACCACGATCATCCGGCGGTGGTGAGCGGTCGCGGCATGTTGCTTGAATGGCGCGCGCACAGCCCGTTGCACAGCCCGTTCTAATTGTCGCTGCAGCGCGTATCTGGTAACTTGTAGACCCAACCTGGGTGGTAGGTTTGGGTGTTCCGAAAAGCCGGAGCGCGCTTTAACTCCCGGGCCCCGCACGCGGTGGTTCAGGTACTGAAAGCGGCTCTGGCTTTGTTTGTTTTCAGGGTGTGTCTGCCGTTTCCGGCTGGTGTGTGCCGGCGGTATTTCTTTGAGTTTTGGGTTGGGTTGCTCGCTCCTATGACGAAGTTCGTGTTTGTAACCGGTGGTGTGGTGTCGTCGCTCGGCAAGGGCATTACGGCCGCGTCGCTGGGCGCTATTCTGGAGTCGCGTGGCCTCTCCGTCAGCATGATAAAGCTTGATCCGTATCTCAATGTGGATCCGGGCACGATGAGTCCGTTTCAGCATGGCGAGGTGTTCGTCACCGATGACGGGACGGAAACCGACCTCGATCTAGGTCACTATGAGCGCTTCGTCAACGCAACCACCGGGCGTAACAGTAACTTCACCACCGGTCGTATCTACGGCAGCGTGATAGCGAAAGAGCGTCGCGGTGATTATCTGGGCGCGACGGTGCAGGTCATTCCGCACGTGACGGACGAGATCAAATTGGGCGTGCGTAAAGGCGCTCAGGACGCTGATGTCTGCATTGTCGAAATCGGCGGCACGGTCGGTGACATCGAGTCATTGCCGTTTATGGAGGCAATCCGGCAGTTCGGCGTGGATCTCGGGCCGGGCAATGCCGTATATGTGCATCTGACTCTGGTGCCGTACATTGCGACATCCGCCGAGATTAAAACCAAGCCGACCCAGCACTCGGTGAAAGAGCTGCGTTCCATCGGTATTCAGCCCGATGTGCTGGTGTGCCGGTCCGAGCATGCGATACCGGACGCGGAGCGCGCCAAGATTGCGCTGTTCACTAACGTTGTGGAGTCGGCGGTTATCTCAGCGATGGACGTCGACGACATCTACCGCTTGCCGATGGTGTTTAACGAGCAGGGCTTTGATCAGATCGTGGTCGACCGGCTCGGTCTCGATGTTCCTGCCGCGGATCTGAGCAAGTGGGCGGCCGTGGTGTCGGCGAAAAAGAACCCTGTGCGGGATGTCACCATCGCGATGGTGGGCAAGTACGTTGAACTGAAAGATTCATACATTTCGCTCAACGAAGCTCTGATCCATGCCGGCATCCGGAATCGGGCCAAAGTGACGATTCGCTATTTTGATTCGGAAGATTTCAACAACGGCGATCTGAGCGCGCTTGAGGGCGTTGATGCCGTGCTGGTGCCGGGCGGTTTTGGTGACCGGGGGATAGAGGGCAAAGTAAATGCCGTGCGCTATGCGCGCGAAAACGGCATCCCGTATCTGGGTATCTGCCTGGGTTTGCAGGTCGCGATCATCGAGTTTGCGCGCAATGTTGCAGGCCTCGATAACGCGCACAGCACTGAGTTTGTGGCGGATACGCCGCACCCGGTGGTCGGTCTGATTACCGAATGGCGCGAGTCTGACGGTACGGTGCAGGAGCGCGATGAAGAGTCTGAACTGGGCGGCACCATGCGACTCGGCGGTCAGCAATGCAATCTGGCTGAGGGTACGATGGCGCTCGAGATGTACGGCGAACCGGTCATACGTGAACGGCACCGGCATCGCTATGAGTTTAACAATCGGTACCTCGACCGGTTGCGCGAAGCGGGCCTCGTTTTTTCCGGCTTCTCTACTGAGGATCTGGTGGAGATGATCGAGTTGCCGGGGCATCCCTGGTTCGTGGCCTGCCAGTTCCATCCGGAATTCACTTCCACACCACGGGAAGGGCATCCGCTGTTTACCGGGTTCGTGGCAGCAGCCTGCCAGCATCGCGACTCCGATACGTCGGATGCACCCGCGGCAGCGAACGGTTAGACGCGCCATGCAATTGTGTGACTTTAAGGCGGGTGGAAGCGAGCCGTTTTTTCTGATCGCGGGTCCCTGCGTGATCGAGAGTCGGCAACTGGCGCTCGACACTGCTGGTTATCTGCACGAACTCACTGCGCGACTGGGCATACCGTTCATCTACAAGTCTTCATTCGACAAAGCCAATCGTTCATCGGTCAGCAGTTACCGGGGCCCCGGTATCGAAGAAGGGCTGAAGATACTGAGCGAGGTCAAGTCGCAGATTGGTGTGCCGGTGTTGACCGACGTGCACGAAGACACCCCGATAGACGAAGTGGCAGCTGTGGTCGATGTGATGCAGACGCCCGCGTTTTTATGCAGGCAGACGAATTTTATCGTGCGCGTGGCATCGGCCGGTAAGCCGGTCAATATCAAAAAGGGTCAGTTTCTGTCGCCCTGGGAAATGGCGAATGTCGCCGAAAAAGCACTCTCGACCGGCAACGAACAAGTAATGCTCTGTGAGCGGGGTGCGTCCTTCGGCTACAACAATCTGGTGTCGGACATGCGCGCACTGGCCGTCATGCGCGCGACCGGTTGTCCGGTGGTCTTTGATGCGACACACAGCGTGCAGCAACCGGGGGCGAAGGGCACCGCATCGGGCGGGCAACGTGAATTCGTGCCGGTTTTGGCGCGGGCCGCGGTCGCCGTCGGGGTTGCCGGCGTATTCATGGAAACGCACCCCGATCCTGAAAAAGCCCTCAGTGACGGGCCCAATGCCTGGCCGATGGGGCAGCTCGAAGAATTACTCGTGGCGATGCAGGGCATCGATACCGTCGTGAAGCAGGGTAGCTACCCTGAAGACGAGTTATTGCGCGCCGGAGCTTAAGCAATACAGCAATAATCAAAATCGGAGTTACAAGATTTAATGAGCAAGATAGTTGAACTGCGCGGTCGTGAGATCGTTGATTCTCGCGGCAATCCGACAGTGGAAGCCGACATCACGCTGGAATCCGGAGCCTTCGGCCGTGCCGCCGTGCCGTCTGGCGCATCGACCGGCAGCCGTGAAGCGGTTGAGTTGCGGGACGGTGGTGACCGTTATCTTGGCAAAGGTGTGCAAAAGGCGGTTGCCAATGTTAATGGTGAAATCGCCACGGCCGTCAAAGGGCTGGGCGACACTGATCAGCAGTCACTCGATCAGTGCATGATCGAACTGGACGGCACCGATAACAAAGCACGGCTCGGTGCCAACGCGACGCTCGCCGCATCGCTGGCTTTCGCTCAGGCGCGTGCGCAGGAAAGCAAGCAGCCCTTATTCAGAACGCTGGGTAACGGTCCGTACACGATGCCCGTGCCGATGATGAATATCATTAACGGCGGCGAGCACGCAGACAACAGTGTCGACATTCAGGAGTTCATGATACTGCCGGTCGCAGCACCCAGTTTTAGTGAAGCACTACGTTACGGTGCTGAGGTTTTTCATTCACTGAAAGGCGTGCTGAACGCGGCGGGGCTAAACACGGCGGTGGGCGACGAGGGCGGTTTCGCGCCCGATCTGCCGTCCAACATGGCGGCACTGGAAATTATTCTGCAGGCGATCGAAAAGGCCGGTTTTAAACCGGGCCAGGATATTTTCCTGGGCCTTGATGTGGCCAGCTCAGAGTTCTACGCCAACGGCGTCTACAGCCTCGAATCAGAAGGCAAAACCTTCGACTCGGCGGGCTTTGCTGATTATCTGGTCAGTATCGTCGACAACTTCCCGGTCATATCGATTGAGGACGGGATGGATGAGGGCGACTGGGACGGTTGGGCCGTGCTCAGCGAGAAGCTCGGCAAGCGCGTGCAGCTGGTCGGTGACGATTTGTTTGTGACCAATACAAGAATACTGGCTGAAGGCATTGAGAAAGGCATTGGCAATTCGATTCTTATCAAGCCCAATCAGATCGGGACGCTGTCGGAGACAATGAACGCGATCAACATGGCGGATAAGGCAAACTACTCATCCGTGGTGTCGCATCGCTCCGGTGAGACCGAAGATGCAACGATTGCGGATATCGCAGTTGGCAGCGTCGCAACACAGATTAAAACGGGGTCACTGTGTCGTTCGGATCGGATGGCCAAGTACAACCAGCTGCTGCGTATCGAAGAGATTCTGGGCGGCGACGCCAGCTATGCAGGCGCAGCGGGTTTCCCGGTGCAGATCGGGAGCTGACCTGCTGATGCAAAAACCCGATTTCAGCTTGCGTGCACTGGTCTTCGGGCTTTGCCTGATGGTGGGTGTATTGCAAATCGGGTTGTGGCTTAGCGAGGATGGCTGGTCGGAAGTTATCCGCCTGCGCAACTCAGTCGCCGCGCAAAGTGAAGAGAACGAGCAGCTGCGTGAGCGCAATGCCCGGTTGCGCGCCGAGGTGACCGATCTCAAGGATGGATTCTCCGCGCTGGAAGAGCGCGCGCGTGCAGATCTCGGCATGATCGCTGATGGCGAGAGCTTCTACCTGCTGGTGCCCGCCACCGACGAATCGACAGCCGCTGCTGCGCAATAGCCGCGGGCACGCTCACCCATGCCTGACATTGATCTCGAAGCGCTGCGTGGCGAGCTTGATGCGTTACGTGCATCGACCGATCTCGATGCGTTGCCGCGCGCGTGCGGGCCTTCATTGGCTCAGGGTGTATTGCGGCAGGCGCCCGCCGATTTTACCGTCATCGAACACACGGGCGTTGAGCCCCGCGGCGCGGGCGAGCATCTGCACGTCCGAGTGCGCAAGACCGGGCAAAACACCCGGTGGCTGGCGAAAGAGCTCGCGCGGTTTGCCGCGATTCCCTACAAGTCCGTCAGTTACGCCGGCCTTAAAGATCGTCACGCGGTGACCGAGCAGACCTTCAGTCTGCATTTGCCGGGTCAGGAGGATCCGGACTGGTCGTCACTGTCCGTCGACGGCGTCGAGGTCCTCTCTGCAACGCGCCATGATCGCAAGCTGCGGCAGGGGCAACTCAGTTACAACCGGTTTCGCATTGTCGTTCGCGACTGCGCGGTGGCAGACGTGTCGGAGCTCGAGGCACGGTGCGCCGTGATCGCGACGCACGGTGTGCCAAACTACTTCGGCGCGCAGCGTTTCGGTCGTGATGTGGGCAATATCGGCCTCGTGTTACAGCAAACTGATTTGCGGCGCTTGCCGCGCGAACAGCGCAGTTTCGCGATCTCGGCACTGCGTTCCGCGTTGTTCAACGGCTATCTTGCGGCGCGCGTCGCGGACGGCAGCTGGAGCGAGGCGCTGGATGGTGACGCGTTACTGTCTGACCGGCCCCGGGGCGCTGCGGAAGACGATGAGTCTCTGTTTGTAGCTGAGCGCTTGCCTGCAGGCGTTTTGTGGGGAAAATCTTTCGGTGGCAGCGGGGGCGTGGTCAGGGCGCGCGAGACTGAGTGGTTCGCCCGCTTTCCGCAAGTCTGCAGTGCACTGGAGCGTGCCGGAAGCAAAATGTCCCGACGCGTGTTGCGCGCGCGACTGGCCGAATTTCGCTGCGAGCCGCAGGCGGGCGGCCTTGAGCTGTCATTTGCCGCCGGCCCGGGGGTGTTTGCTACGGTGGTGCTGCGTGAGCTGTTTGCGTTGCGTGACGCGGCGCTGGACTATGAGAGCGGATCGTCAGAACTAAAGTCGGGGGAGTTAGGGGCACAGGCATGATCGAAACCATTAAGCATGAGCACATCACGGAGTTGCGGCTCGATCGGCCACCGGTGAATGCATTGAACCTTGAGCTGGTGGAGGCGCTGACAGAGTCGCATCGAGAGGCTGTCAGGAATAAAGCACAAGCTATTGTTATATCAGGTAAAGAAGGTATGTTCAGTGGCGGCCTGGATGTGCCGGAACTGGTGCAGCAATCGCGCAATACCATGACCGTATTCTGGGATCGGTTTATGACCATGTGCCGCACACTGGCGGGCAGTCCGGTGCCGGTTATTGCGGCCATTACCGGTCATTCCCCGGCGGGTGGTGCCGTGATTGCGCTGCACTGCGATTACCGGGTTGCTGTCAGGGGTGATTTCCGCATGGGTCTCAACGAGGTCCAGGTCGGTCTGGCGTTGCCGGCACCCATCCACGCGGTGTTCGAATTTGCGGTCGGTGCGCGGCAGGCGACTCTGCTCGCGATGCAGGGGGCACTGCTGCCTATGGAGCAGGCGCTGCAGATCGGGATGGTTGACGAGCTTGCGGACGTCACGGAGGTGGTGCCGCGTGCACTGGAGTTTGCGCGTGAACTGACGTCGTTGCCCCCGGAATCAATGAATTACACCCGTCTTGCGGCCAAGCCGGAGATTCTGACCCGGCCGCTTGAGTCGGCCGAAATACGGGCATTGACCGATGCCTGGTTCAGTGAAGAAACGCAGAGTACGATGCGCGCGCTGGTCGCCAGTCTCGGCAAATAGCGCTGCCACGGGTTAGTGATGAGGGTCCGTCACCCTGAGCGCAGCAGCACGTAGACTGCCCCGGTGCCGCCGTCCATGTCAGGCGCACTGACGAATGCCAGCACCGGATCCCATTTGCGCAACCAGTTGTTGACGGCGTTCTTCAGCACCGGGCCGCGCGGGCCGGAGCCGCGGCCTTTGCCGTGCACGATACGCACACAGCGAAACCCCTTGTCGAGGCAATATTCGATAAATTCGCGCAGATGTTCCCGTGCTTCATCCCGGGTCATGCCATGCAGGTCGGTTTCGCACTGGACGGCAATGCGCCCGCGGCGCAGATTGCGCAGAGTCGTGCGTGTGACGTGTGGGCGGCTGAACTTGAGCTCTTCGCCGGTCGCGATATCGATGCCGTCCGGCACATCATCGAGGCTGTCTTCAAGCACCCGGCGTTCATCGCGGCGCCGCTGGACTGCGCGAGCGGTCGGTTTGCGCGTGCCGCCATCGTGCCGTTTCTTGCTTTTCAGTGGCGCAACGTCTCCCAGCGATTCCTCCAGCGCCTGCTTGAATAGCGCTGGCTCGTCCGAGTTGCTATGTTTGCCATCCTTTGAAGCCACGGTTATTGCGCCTTCGCGATAAAATCCTGCCGCGATGAAAATCCTTATTAGTAACGATGACGGCTATCACGCCGCCGGTCTGGCCGCGCTCGTCCGTCACCTTGAGCCGCTGGCAGATCTGGTGATTGTCGCGCCTGACCGCAACCAGAGCGGCTCCAGTCATTCTCTCACACTGGATACGCCGCTGCGGGTGGGGAGAACCGATGACGGCGTCTACTACGTCAATGGCACGCCGACGGATTGTGTGCATCTGGCGATTACAGGCCTGCTGGACGACGAACCCGATATGGTTGTGTCCGGCGTCAACCATGGTGCCAATCTGGGCGACGACGTCCTGTACTCAGGGACGGTCGCCGCCGCAATTGAAGGCCGCTTTCTGGGGTTGCCGACCATCGCCGTTTCGCTGGTCAGTGATTCGCTCGACAATCTGGACGCGG
>JABDLC010000138.1 GCA_013001905.1 Gammaproteobacteria bacterium
TGACCGGCGGTAACGTGCCGCGTGAATACTGGGGCGCGATTGAAAAAGCGTTCGAGAGAATGATGGACGAAGGCACGCTGGCGGGTTACCCGCTGACGCGTGTGAAGTTCACGCTGCAGGACGGTGCCTTCCACGCAGTCGACTCGTCAACGATGGCGTTTGAGGCTGCCACGCGCAACGCCTATCGCCAGTCGATCCCGAAAGCCTCACCGCAGTTGCTGGAACCGATCATGAAAGTGGACGTGTTCACACCTGAAGACCATGTCGGTGATGTCATCGGTGACCTCAATCGTCGCCGCGGCATGATCAAGGCTCAGGAAGCCGGTGCGACCGGCGTCCGGGTGAAAGCGGAAGCACCGCTGTCAGACATGTTTGGTTACATCGGTGACCTGCGCACCATGACCTCCGGTCGTGGCCAGTTCTCGATGGAGTTCTCGCACTATGCACCGTGTCCGCGCAACGTGGCGGACGAGGTCATCGAAGAAGCCAAGGCGCGCAAAGCAGCCAAATAGAACTTCCTTACCGCACAGCAGCGGGACGGCTTTGCCGACCGCTGTCTGCTGCTTCGAAAGCAACCAGAAAAGCCGGCATTTGCCGGCTTTTTTGTTAAATGACACCCTTAATCGGGCCTCGCGCGAAGGAAAACGGAGCGGCATCCGTCTAATGTATGGATGCCCCTGAATTTCGAGCCTATGGCCTACCCTACCGACAAAGCGCTGGTTAGCAGAATACTGGATGGCGACGAAGCCGCCTTCAGGCAGGTATTCGATGAATTTTTTCCGCGACTTTACCGGTTTGCCAAAGCACGCCTCAATGGCGATCACGATGCAGCGTGCGACGTCGTTCAACAAACTTTCTGTAAGGCCATCGAACGACTCGACAGTTATCGCGGCGAAGCGGCGTTGTACACCTGGTTTTGCCAGATTTGCCGTAACACGCTGATCGACTATTGCCGCTCCAACAATGTTCGCACTCGTCATCTGGTACCACTGGAAGACCACACGAATATTCGCACGGTACTGGAGCGCCTCACCGCACCGGCTGGTGACCAACCCGAAGCTCAGGCCACCCGAAAAGATGTTATCCGCCTGATACAGGCAACGCTCGATGTGCTGCCGGTGCACTACGGTGATGTGCTGGAACTAAAATACGTGGAGGGCTTGTCGGTGCGGGAAATCGCGACACATACAAGTTGCAGTGAAAAGGCCACCGAATCAACACTGACCCGGGCGCGCGCCGCATTTCGGGAAGCTTTCGCCGACATGGCAGAACTGGATGAGGTGCTCGCGCACGCAAAGGCCTTTGGAAATTAAACGATGCAGTTAATCGATGACATCAAACAATGAATGAGCAACCACGAAAACCAGATACCACGAATGCGTCCGCCGGCGATGAAGCCGTTGCCGCGGCAGTAAAACTGGCGGGCAAGCGCGAAGTGCCGCCACAGGGCGACTACGACCGTATTTATGCGACGGTCGCGGCCGCATTGAAAACCAAAGTGGCCGCAAAAAAACGCTCCCGGTTGGGGACAACGGGCCTCGCGCTGGCCGCAGGCGTTGCAGGTCTGGCCGTTGGCGCAGCCCTGCTCTGGCAGAACGCAGTACCCACCAGCAGTCCGTTGGCCAGCACCTATCGGATCGCCGGCAACGTCGCCTATCGCAAACTGGATAACGCGGATTGGGACATGCTCGGCACATCAACGGCTCTGGATACAGCAGGCACTTTGCGCAGCGAAGAGTCCGGAGCAGCCGGTTTATTGCTCGACAACGGCACATCATTGCGGGTCGCCGAAAACACGACACTGCGGCTGCTAGCCGGAGATCGGATGGTTCTTGAGAAAGGCAAAATCTATATCGACACGAAGGCTAGCCAGAAAGTGCGCCTGGAAATTACGCTGCCCTCAGGTGTTGTAAGAAATCGTGGCACCCGCTTTGAGGCGCTGGCGGCAGACGGATTTGACAGATTGCGCACCCGCGACGGTCGGATCAGCCTTGATCACAAGGGCAAACAGTTGGAATCAGGCGCGGGCGATGAACTGGTTATTGAGGCAGATGGTGACATCAGCTTCGGGTCGGTCGCCGCGGATGACCCTGACTGGTACTGGGCGGAAGAACTGGCGCCATCGCCTGAGCTGGATGGACGACCCCTGTCCGAACTGCTTGAGTGGGTGCAGCGTGAAACAGGACGAGCGCTGACGTATGACGACAACGCGACCCGGCAGCGAGCCTGGGAAACCATCCTGCATGGCTCTGTCAGCAACATGCCGCCGCTGGACACACTGCGCGCAATGCTTGCCACGACCGACCTGCGCTACCGCTTGCTGGATGACGGTACAATACTGATCTTCTCTCCGAGATAGGTCGCCGATGACAGTTCGCGTGCGCGCCCTCTATTGCTTCGCGTTCCTGCTTTTCGCTCTGTCTGGGAATGCGGCGCAACTGCGCATTGGCATGCGCCTGGCGGATGCACTGGAGGCATTGCGCGACGATGGTATGCCGCTTGTCTATAGCAGCGACCTCATTGCGCCGGACATGCGCATCACCTGGTTGCCGGACAACGACGATCAGCGTGCCGTGCTGGATCAGCTGCTCGCTCCATGGCGGCTGACTACGCAGATCGGCCCCGACGACACACTGCTTATCGTTCGGATGCCGGCACGTCCGTCGGCCTCCGCCGCAACGGAGCCTCCACCGGCGCGGGATATCAAAGCACCCCGTTTACCGGACGAGCTGATTGTCAGTGCCAGCCGCTACCGGTTCCTGCGGCAAAACGATCCGTCGCGAAACACATTCAGTGCAGTTGAACTGCAGGCCGATCCCGAAATCGGTAACGACCCGCTGCGGGCTATTGCGCGACTGCCCGGCGGCACACGAAATGATTTCAGTGCACGCACTAACGCCCGTGGCGGTGGCGCCGACGAAAACCTCATTCTTTTGGACGGTGTGCGTCTGTACGACCCCTTCCACCTCAAAGACTTTCAGGGCCTTTTCAGCTCGGTGGACGCCCGGCTGATAGACACCATGGATGTCTACATGGGTGGCTTTCCCGCCCGCTATGGCGGGCGGATGAGCAGCGTAACTGATTTGCAAACCGTGCAACCAGACGCATCCCTGTACCGCGAAGTGACGGCGAGTTTTTTCAATTTATCCGGTCTGGCAGCCGGACAATCAGCCGATAACGAGACCCGTTGGCTAGTTTCCGCGCGGCGCGGCAATCTTGATCAGGTACTGAATGTACTGGATCCGAAACTGGGTGAGCCCCGCTATTTCGATGTGAACGCCCGACTCAGTCACGCATTTAGTGAAGCTTTCACGCTAACCGGCAACGTGCGCGGTGCCAAAGACAATATTCGGATAGCAGATTCCGACGAGGAAGAGTTTGCCACCGGCAAATACCGCGACGAATATTACTGGCTACGAGCCACTATCAATCCTGCAGATGGCCTGCAGGGCACCGTTCTGCTCAGCCGTACCAAATTGTCGGCCTTTCGCACCGGCACGGTCGATAAGGAAGGTGCCGCCAGCGGCATGCTTAGCGAAAACAACTCCTTTCGCATCTCCACACTCGCGACGGACTGGGACTGGAATGTCAGCGACACTCTCAGAGTCAATTTTGGTGGCGAATTTCGCGACGAGTCCGGTTCCTACGACTACGCTGATGACGCTGAATTCGAGCTTCTGTTTGCAACGCCCGGAGCGGCAACCAGCGCAACCCGGCAAAATGATCGCGCGCAACGCTACAGCGGTCATCACGCCTCGCTTTACGCCAGTCTGCAGACCGAACTGGGCAGCCGGCTCACCGGTGAATTCGGTCTGCGCTGGAGCCGGGAGACGCTGAGCCCCATCAGAGACAGCAAGCTCGACCCGAGACTTAGCCTGCGCTACACGCTGACGGACAAAACCACTGTCCGCTTCGGCGCCGGACGGTATAGCCAGGCACAGTCCGTTAATGAACTCGACTTCGCGGACGGCCAGCTGAGTTTCTCGCCGCAGCAAACCGTTGATCAGTACATCGTTAGTATCGAACATGATCTCAACGCGGCCTATACGCTGCGCGGGGAAATTTACACGAAACAGTATCGTGATCTGCGGCCGAGATTCGAAAACTTTCTCGATAGTTACACATTGCTACCGCAACTGTGGCCCGACCGGATCGAGATCGATGCGCAACGCGGCAGGGCCCGGGGTCTGGAGATCTCTGTTCGTCGGGATAATTCAGAGCCGTGGAGCTGGTGGGCCACCTATGCGCTGTCGAGCTCACGCGACGAGTATGCGGATCGTAACGAACGCCGCAGCTGGGACCAGCGGCACGCCATCAATGGAGGCATCACCTGGCGCACCCAACGCTGGGAAGTCAGCCTGTCAGGCATCATTCATTCGGGCTGGCCGACCACAGCGACAAGCCTGCTCACCGATACCCCGCTCCCGGTTGTTACGACAGACACGCGGTATGGCAACCGGCTCGGCCATTACCGTCGGCTGGATGCGCGG
>JABDLC010000143.1 GCA_013001905.1 Gammaproteobacteria bacterium
CAGATACCGTGGTGGATAGACCAGCGTCTGCGTACCTCAGATTTCCTGCGCGGTCAGGGTGTCAACGTGACCTGTATACACCGGCCTGCGTACTACTACGGCATGCACCGGGTCGACTACACGAACAAGACCGATCAGCGCGGCAAGAGTCAGATGTCCACCAACACTATTCATGAAAATAGTGTGCCCGGCATCAACGAGCCCGACTTTATGGTGAATTGGGTTGATGTCCGCGATGTCGGCAAATGGTGCGGCACGGTCTTCGAATACCCGGAAGTTTTCTCCAATGTCGATTTCTCCATCGCGTCGGCAGCCATGACCGGCGATGAAGCTGTCGAAACCTGTATCCGCACTAATAAGCATGGCACCCGGTTCAAGTACAAGCCGTTTCCGCAATGGCTCATGAAGATGCTGAGCCTCGTGACAGAAGAGGTGGTGTATCCGCTGCGTTATTCGCAGTGGTACAACGATGGGGGCAACGGCTATGACTTTGCCTCCGATGACGATCTGGCCGATCTTGACCGCATCCACCCGCGCTGGACGTTTGAGAAGAAGCTTGAAGACTGGGGTATTACGGACATCAGGCCGGGTCAGTCCGGCTAGCTTGCTGCGACGCATTATGAGCGGCGGTTGAATCGGCCGGTTCGCCTCGGACCCGCCGCCGCTGCTATGCTACGGCCACCGTAACAAGGATGCAGGCCTGAATGGACACAGGAATTTCCCCGCCAAAAGACGCGGGTGTTTGTCTACACATCACATCGTTACCCGGCCAATACGGCATCGGTGAGCTCGGCGACAACGCGCTGCGCTTCATTTTGTCGCTGGAGGTCATGGGTTTTTCGTTCTGGCAGGTGCTGCCGACGGGTCCGACCGGGTTTGCGGACTCTCCGTACCAGACCCAGTCGGCATTTGCCGGCAATGAACTCCTCATCGATATCGAAACGCTGCTCCGCGAAGGCTGGTTGCTGGAAAGCGAGGTCGAAGGTCTCGCCGCGCTCCCGACCGACACGGTTGATTTCGGCAGTTTGATACCGCTGAAGCGCACCGCACTGAATGCGGCGGTGGATCGCTTCCTCGAATCGGCGCCGGGCGACAAACTCGCGGCCTGCCAGGCGTTCGCTGACGAGCACGATAGTGACTGGCTGCACAACTACGCGGTTTACCGCGTGCTGAAAGCGCAGCATGACGAGAAGCCCTGGTTCGAATGGCCGGAGAAATACGCCAGCCGTGACCCGGAGGCCATCGCTGCCGTGGAGGCGGACAACGCAACAGAGATCCGTCGCGTCAAAGTGCTGCAGTTCATGTTCCGTGAACAGTGGGAGCGCATCCGCACCTATGCACGGAAACATGGAGTTCGTTTGCTTGGCGACCTTCCTTTTTACCCTGCATATGACAGCGCTGACATCTGGGTCGAGCCGCACTTGCTGTTGCTGGATGACGCTGGCAAGCCTGCTGAAGTGGCCGGTGTGCCGCCCGACTTTTTCAGTGAAGACGGTCAGCTCTGGGGTAATCCCGTATACGACTGGGCATACCATGCGGCTGACGGCTACGCGTGGTGGGCGCGCAGACTGCGCTACGCGTTGGCGCTGAACGATGAAGTGCGCATTGATCACTTCCGCGGTTTCGAAGCGTACTGGTCGATAGCCGCGGGCGCGGCGACAGCCGGCGAGGGCCGTTGGGTGCCCGGCCCCGGCGAGGCGCTGTTTGATGCCCTGCGCGAGCAGCTCGGTGAATTGCCGCTCGTCGCCGAAGATCTCGGCGTGATTACGCCCGAGGTGGACGAGCTGCGCGCGCGCTATGGCTTACCCGGTATGAAGGTGTTGCAGTTTGAGATATCGGATCATGATTTCGGCCCGCATAAGATCGGTGCTGGTAATCTTTGTTACACAGGGACGCACGATAATGACACCACGCGCGGCTGGTTCCTCGGGGGCGCTAACGATCAGCGTGATCCCGATGAGGTCCGGCGTAACCGCGAAGCCGTGCTGGCGGCAACGGGCGGTGCAGAGGATACTGTGCATCTGGACGTGATTCGTCTGGCACTCGGTATGCCGGCGCGTACGGTATTCATCCCCGCACAGGACCTGTTGGGGTTGGGTTCAGAAGCGCGGTTGAATGTGCCGGGTACGACAGAGGGTAACTGGCGCTGGCGAATGGCGCTCCGGGACCTGCGGCCGGAGCTTTGTGAAGTGTTCAGGACCATGACGACTGAAGCAGGGCGTAACCCGCAGGTAGCAGCGGCCGGCGTTTAGCACGAGGTAGTGACGATTCAGACCCGACAAGCGGAAACTTAAGTTGTGAAAAATAATAACGACAACAGCACGACACAGAGCCCAACCATCGACGATCAGCGTTTCGTCAGTCGCCTTACCCGCCGCACACTGGCATTGGTGCTGGCTGGCGGGCAGGGTTCGCGTTTATTTGAGCTGACACAATGGCGGGCTAAGCCATCGCTGTATTTTGGCGGCAAGTTGCGGATTATCGATTTTGCGCTGTCCAACTGCGTGAATTCCGGCGTTCGACGCATTGGTGTACTCACCCAGTACAAGGCGCACTCGTTGATACGTCATCTGGTGCGCGGCTGGTCGTTCATGCAATCCGACTACAACGAGTTTGTGGAGGTGCTGCCGGCGTCGCAGCGTGTGGGTGGTGAGTGGTATCGCGGCACGGCCGATGCGGTGTATCAGAATCTCGACATTATCCGCACGCACGACCCCGAGCTGGTGCTGATTCTGGCCGGCGACCATGTGTACCGCATGGACTACGGCCCGCTGCTGGCCGCGCATAAAGAGCAGCAGGCCGACATGACGGTGTGCTGCATCGAGGTGCCGATTGAAGAGGCCGCCGGTGCGCTGGGTGTCATGACCGTTGACGAGACGGGGCGCATCATCGGCTTTGACGAAAAGCCGGAGAAGCCGACACCGATTCCCGGCAACCCGAATTTGTGCCTCGCGTCGATGGGCAACTATGTTTTCAACAAAGACTTTCTTTTTGAGCAGATCATCAAGGATGCCGATACGCCCGGTTCACAGCACGATTTCGGCAAGAACCTCATTCCAGCGATCATCGATAAATACAATATTTACGCGTACCCCTTTCGTGACCCTGAGACGGGTCAGCAAGCCTACTGGCGCGATGTCGGTACGATTGATGCGTACTGGGAAGCCAACATGGAGCTGATCAGTGTAACGCCGCAGCTCAATCTGTACGACGAGAAATGGCCGATCATGACTCGGCAGATGCAGGCACCGCCTGCCAAGTTTGTGTTCGATGATCCGGGTCGCCGCGGGATGGCGATAAGTTCGATGGTGTCCGCCGGTTGCCTGATCTCCGGCGCCCACGTCGACAGGTCGGTAATCTTTAACAACTGTTACCTGCGTTCCTACAGTACGGTGGAAGAGTCCGTCGTGTTGCCAAGCGTCGACATCGGTCGCAACTGCACCATCAAGCGTGCCATTATTGACCGCGCAGCAAAGATACCTGATGGCATGGAGATCGGCGTGGATCATGACGCAGACCGTGAACGCGGTTTCCGCGTCACCGAGTCCGGCCTGACGCTGGTCACACCCGACATGCTCGGTCAGCGGCTGCACTTTACGCGCTGAGTTTCAGCCCGGGTATTCTCATGAAGCAGGTGTTGTTTGTCGCCGCTGAAAACGCGGCTCTGCCCGGTGGCAAGGTCGGCGGTATCGGCGATGTGATTCGCGATCTGCCCGTCGCACTGGCAGGGCAGGGCTGGGCCACGACCGTGCTGACCCCGGCCTACGGCGCGCTGCACGAACTGCCGGGCGTGGTTGCGGAAGGTAGCATCGCTGTGGATTTCGCGGGTCAGCGTGAAAACGTTCAGGTGTACCGGCTGCCCGGTGAACCAGACGGGGTCGCTCACCGCGTGCTCGATCATCCGCATTTTGCGCCCAGCGGCGCGGGCACTATTTATGATGACGACGGGCCTCACCGCCCCTTCGCAACCGACGCGTCGAAATTTGCGTTTCTCTGCGCCGCTGCGGCGACCTACATCCGCGACGTGCAGCAACCCGACGTCGTGCATCTGCACGACTGGCATGCTGCCTTGTTGCTGTTGCTGCGTGAGTCCGATCCGCAGTTTGCGGCACTGCGCGACATCCCGTGTGTCTATACGATTCACAACCTCGCGTTGCAGGGCATACGGCCGCTGGACGGCGACGCCTCGTCGCTCGCAGCGTGGTTTCCGAATCTTGCGTACAACATGCAGGACGTTGTCGACCCGCGTTATGCAGACTGTATTAACCCGATGGCGCTGGGGATACGGCTGGCGGATCGCGTCAATACCGTGTCACCCACCTACGCACGTGAAGTGTTGCAGCCGGATGATCCGGCTGCCGGTTTTCTCGGTGCCGAAGGTCTGGAATCAGTGACTCGTGCAGCTGATGCAGAGGGTCGTCTGGTCGGCATTCTGAACGGCTGTATGTACCCTAAGGGCAGGCGGCCGCATGGCTGGCAGCCGCTCGCACGTGAGCTTAAGAAGCTACAGGCGGGGGACGAGTTGCTGCAGCGTTTCTCGCGCCGGCGACCGCGATCGGTTGTGACCAGCGTTGGCCGTGTGACTGCGCAGAAGGTCGGACTGCTGCTGCAGCCGGTTGAAACTGCGCCGACCGCGTTGGACGCCATTCTGCAAAGTCTCGGCGACGATTCAGTCTTCGTCATGCTCGGCAGCGGCGACCCGCAGCTCGAGGCGGATTTGCACGACGTGTGCAATCGCCACAACAACGCGTTGTTCGTCAACAGCTTCAGTGAAGGCCTCGCCAATCATCTCTATGACTGCGGTGATCTGTTTCTCATGCCGAGTACCTTCGAGCCGTGTGGTATCAGCCAGCTGCTGGCGATGCGCGCGGGACAGCCGTGCGTGGTTCACGGGGTCGGTGGATTACGCGACACGGTCAGCGACGGCGAGACCGGCTTCGTGTTTAACGGTGACACGCCGGCGGCTCAGGCCGAAGCTTTTGTCGCGACCACGCAGTCGGCTTTGCAGCTGCGTGCCGAAAATCCGGATCGCTGGCAGGCAATCAGTCGCGCGGCCGCCAAGCAGCGATTCACCTGGGATGATGCGGCGTGTGCCTACATCGCCGAGCTTTACAGCAATGCGCGCACAGTGGCAGAGGAAAAGACGTATGCAACCGGACATTAGTGCAGCCGAGTTGTCGGCTCTCGCCGGCGGCATCCACGGTAACCCCTTCGCCGTCCTCGGGCCGCAGCGTCAGGGCTCGCGGCGGATCATTCGCACCTTGCAGCCTCAGGCACGCTCAGTACACCTGCTGGATGCGCGGGGTGCAGTGCTCACAGAATTAAAGCCGGAACACCCGGATGGCGTCTTTGTTGCTGTCATGCCGCCGCGTATTCGTCGCTACCGGTTCCGCATTACGCTGTATTCCGGCGGCACTTACGATTGCGAAGATCCGTATCGTTTCCCGTCCGGCCTGGGCGAGTTGGATCTGCACCTGCTGCGTGAAGGTACGCACGAGCGCATCTACGAAGAACTCGGCGCGCATTGCATCAAGCTGTCAGGCGTTGCCGGCACACGCTTTTCGGTGTGGGCGCCCAATGCAAAGCGCGTCAGCGTCATCGGCTCGTTTAACGACTGGGACGGGCGGCGCCACGCGATGCGACTGCATCCCGGCAATGGTATCTGGGAGATTTTTATTCCGGACGTCGGCCCCGGTGACCAGTACAAATTTGAGTTGCTGGATGCCGGCGGCAAACTGCTGCCGCTCAAGTCCGATCCGTATGCGCAGTATTTTGAAGGGCCGCCGGGTAATGCCGCCGTCGTCTATCGCAGCAACCATCGCTGGCGTGACAGCGGTTGGATGCAGTCACGCAGTTCCGAGCCCAGGCTGGATCAGCCGTTCGCCGTGTACGAGGTGCATCTGGGCTCCTGGCAACGCGTGCCCGAAGATGACAACCGTTATTTCAGCTACCGCGAGCTGGCGGACAAACTGGTCGCCTACGTCAAAGACATGGGCTACACGCACATCGAATTGCTGCCGGTCACCGAGCACCCTTTCGACGGTTCGTGGGGTTATCAGCCGATTGGTTTGTACGCGCCGACCTGGCGTTTTGGCTCGCCCGACGACTTCCGCTATCTGGTCGACTGTTGTCATCAGAAAGGAATTGGCGTGCTGCTGGACTGGGTGCCGGCGCATTTTCCGCGCGACGAACACGGGCTTAGCCGCTTTGACGGCACGGCTCTGTATGAGCACGAGGATCCGCGCAAAGGTGCGCACGCAGACTGGGGCACGTTAATTTTCAACTACGGCCGCAACGAAGTCTGCAATTACCTTTTGGGCAGTGCGTTGTACTGGGTCAATGAGTTTCATATAGACGGTATACGTGTCGATGCAGTTGCGTCGATGTTGTACCTCGACTACTCGCGGGAAGATGGCGAGTGGCTGCCGAATGAGCATGGCGGTAACGAGCACCTGGAAGCGGTCGGCTTTATACGCAGACTCAACGAACTTATACATCGGGAAGGTGCGGTGACACTGGCCGAAGAGTCGACCGCCTGGCCGGGTGTCTCGCGACCTGTCTACAGCGGCGGGCTTGGTTTTACCTACAAGTGGAACATGGGCTGGATGAACGACACGCTGTCGTACATGAGCGAGGACCCGGTGCATCGCAAATATCACCATGACAAGATGACCTTTGGTCTGGTGTATGCCTTCAATGAAAACTTCATGCTGCCGCTGTCGCATGATGAAGTGGTGCACGGCAAAGGTTCGCTGCTCGGTAAGATGCCGGGCGATGAGTGGCAGCGCTTCGCCAACCTGCGCGCGTACTACGGCATCATGTACGGGCACCCGGGCAAGAAGCTGCTGTTCATGGGCGGCGAGTTCGCCCAGTCGGCTGAGTGGAGCCATGATCGCTCACTGGACTGGCACCTGCTGCAGTACCCGCTGCACGCGGGTATCCAAGCGCTGGTGCGGGATCTGAATGCGCTGTACCGTAGTTGCCCGGCCCTGTATGAGGTTGACTTCGACGGCAGCGGATTCAGCTGGCTCGACTGGAACGATCGCGATAGCAGCGTGTTTTCATGGCTGCGATTCGGCAAAGACGGCCGGTCGGTGGTGGTGATCGCGCACATGACACCGGTCACACGGCCCGGTTACCGCGTCGGCGTGCCGGCGCCCGGAAAATGGCGCGTCGCACTGAACACGAACGATGCCCGCTATGGCGGGAGTGGCGAAAATCCCGACCAGGTACTGGAAGCCGCCGATGAGGGCTGGCATAACCAGCGCTGGTCGCTAACGCTGGATCTGCCCGCACTGGCCACGGTGATACTGACGCCGGCCGACGATTAACAATTTTAAATATTTAAGAGTAGTAAAACGGATGAACCCCAAACCTAAGAATTCACGGAGCGACGATAGTAGTGCGCTCAGCACCGAGCTGCTGGAGACGCCGCGACTGGAGATGACTTCAGATGCAGTGCTGCAGGACATGCTGCACTATTTCTGTCACACCTTCGGTCAGCGGGTCATGCATGAAGACCGGCCGTTTTTGTACAAATCGGTCGCGCTTGCAGCGCGCGACCGTATGATGGAACGCTGGCGCCGCACTTCCGTATCAGTGGAGCGCAATGACCAGCGGCAGGTCAGTTACCTGTCGCTTGAGTATCTGCTCGGCCGGTTGCTGCGCAATGCGTTGCTTAATCTCGACATCGAAGATGAAGCCAGCGAAGCGCTGGAGCGACTTGGCCTTACGCTGGAAGACATTGCTGAAAGCGAGCATGACGCCGGCCTCGGCAACGGTGGTCTCGGCCGGCTTGCTGCGTGTTTTCTCGACAGCTGCGCAACCTTGGCGTTGCCGGTGGTTGCCTACGGTATTCGTTACCAGTACGGCATGTTCCGCCAGCAGATCGAAGACGGATATCAGGTCGAAGCGCCGGACTCGTGGCTGCGCGAGGGGTTTCCGTGGGAAATCGAGCGCATGGATCTGGCGCAGACTATCCATTTCGGCGGACACACCGAGAGCTATAAAGATTCGCGCGGCAATACCCGCTATCGCTGGATCGATACGCATGACGTGCTCGCCATACCCTTCGACGTGCCGGTGCCCGGTTATCGCAACGATGTCGTCAACACGCTGCGACTGTGGTCCGCGGCTGCGACCGATGCGTTTGATCTGGAGGAGTTTAATGCCGGCAGCTACGTGGATGCGGTGGCGGCCAAGAATGCCGCCGAGAACATCACCATGGTGCTGTACCCGAACGCCGAAACCGAGAACGGGCAGGAACTGCGGCTGCGGCAGCAGTATTTCCTCGCATCGGCCAGCCTGCAGGACATGCTGCGCCAGTGGGTGCGTCGTCACGGCCGTGACTTCAGCACGTTTGCTGAGAAGCGCTGTGTGCAGCTGAACGATACTCACCCGGCGATCGCGGTGCCGGAACTAATGCGTCTGCTCATCGACGAGCATGGTCTCAGCTGGGAAGATGCCTGGGTTATCACGCGCAGCACAATGGCGTACACCAACCACACCCTGCTGCCTGAGGCACTGGAGATGTGGTCGGTGGACATGTTCCGCAGTCTGTTGCCGCGGCTGCTCGACATTATTTTTGAGATTAATGCCCGCTTCATTCAGGAAATCAGCACCCGCTGGCCTGGCGACACCGCACGTATCAACCGCATGTCGATTATTCAGGAAGGTCCGACGCAGATGGTGCGCATGGCTTACCTGGCGATCGCCGGTAGTTTTTCCGTCAATGGCGTGGCCGAGCTGCATTCACAGTTGCTGACGCAGGGCCTGTTCCGCGATTTCGCGGAGCTGTGGCCGGACAAGTTCAACAACAAAACCAATGGTGTAACCCAGCGCCGCTGGCTGGCTGCCTGTAACCCGACGCTTGCCAGCCTGATCACCGAAAAAATCGGCGATGGCTGGATTACCGATCTGGATCAGCTGGCAAAGCTTGCACCGTTTGCTGATGATGACGTGTTCGGTCAACGCTGGCGTAATGTGAAGCTCGGCAACAAGAAGCGCTTGTCAGCCGAGATTGAGCGCCGTACCGGTTTGCGACTCGACAACAACATGCTGTTCGATGTGCAGGTCAAACGTATGCACGAATACAAGCGGCAACTGTTGAATGTGCTGCATGCGATTCATCTGTACGACAAGATTCAGCGTGGTGACGGTGCGGATCTGGTGCCGCGCGCGATCATCATCGGCGGCAAGGCTGCGCCCGGCTACTTCATGGCGAAAACCGTGATCAAGCTGATCAACAACGTTGCCAATGTCATCAACAGTGACCCGGCGATGGAGGGCAAGCTCGCGCTGCTGTTCTACCCAGACTACAACGTATCAGCGATGGAGCTGATTTGTCCGGCGGCGGAGTTGTCAGAGCAGATTTCCACGGCGGGTAAAGAAGCCTCCGGCACCGGCAACATGAAGTTCATGATGAACGGTGCGCTGACCATTGGCACGCTGGACGGTGCCAACGTGGAGATCCGCGAAGCCGTGGGTGAGGAAAACTTCTTCCTGTTCGGCCTGACCGTTGAGGAAATCGCGGCTGCCGGTGACAACTACGATCCGGACGCGATTATT
Source organism: Gammaproteobacteria bacterium (assembly GCA_013001905.1). Lineage (GTDB taxonomy): Bacteria > Pseudomonadota > Gammaproteobacteria > Steroidobacterales. Next base: position 9,568 of record JABDLC010000143.1, read on the forward strand.
GCGGCAGACGAAGACTTCAGCCGGGTGATGAGCCTGCTGGAGAACGGTCACTTTAATCGCTTCGAGCCACGCGTACTGGACCCGGTCATTGCATCAATACGTGCTTCCGATGATCAATGGTTCACGGCAGCTGACTTCCGCGGCTTTGTCGATGCACAGAACTGGGTCGGTGAAGCGTATCGCGACAGTGCGGCGTGGACGCGCATGAGTATTCTTAACACTGCTGCATCCGGCCGTTTTTCAACGGATCGCACGATGCGCGACTACAACGACGACATCTGGCGTCTCGATCCTGTCAAACCCGGTGACGACTGACACGGCGAGTCCGTTGCATGGCGCCGGCGAGTTCGGGGCGCAGGTCGACGGTGACGGCAAGGGTGCAGATCAGAGTACCCGGTTCGCGTTGTACTCGTCGGTGGCCGACGCGGTTGAGTTGTGTTTGTTCGATGCTGAGCACAATGAAGTCGCGCGTCATGAGTTAGCCGAGCACAATCATGTCTGGCGTGCAGAGTTGCCGGGCATCGGGCCCGGGCAGCGTTACGGCTACCGGGTGCACGGCCCCTACGACCCGGCCCGGGGTCTGTATGCCAATCCCAACAAGCTGCTGCTGGACCCGTGGGCGCGGCAACTGGACGGCAAGTTTGTCTGGGACCCGGCGGTTACGTGTTTTACCGGCGATGATCCGCTTGAGGGCAGCGCCTGCCTGCGTGACAGCGCGCCTTATGTGCCGAAGGCCGTAGTCCCCGGTCTGTTGCCGGCACTCCGCAGTCCGCCACCGCGGCGCGCATGGCGCGATGCGGTTATCTACGAAGTTAATGTACGCGGCTATACCATGCGGCACCCGGAGCTGACGGAAGCTGAGCGCGGGCGATTTGCAGGTCTGGCTAACGGGCAGATTCTGGATTATCTCAAGGCGCTCGGCATTACCAGTGTCGAGTTGCTGCCGGTGCATGCGTTTATCGATGAACGTTTTCTGCACGAAAGCGACCGGCGCAATTACTGGGGTTACAACACGCTGAATTTCTTTACGCCGGCCGGTCGTTACGCAAACGATAATGCCGTCGTTGAATTTCGCGAGATGGTTGATGCGATACACGATGCCGGTCTCGAGGTCATTCTCGACGTGGTTTACAACCACACGGCCGAGACAGATGAATTCGGGCCGACGCTGTCGTTCCGCGGCATCGACAATGGCGCGTACTACCGTACGCTGCCCGATGCGCCCGGTCGCTATGTCAACGACACCGGCTGCGGCAACACGATCAACGCGGATGAGCCCATTGTGCAAGCACTCGTCGTCGACAGTCTGGAGTACTGGCACGACAGTATGGGGGTGGACGGATTCCGCTTTGACCTTGCGCCGGTGCTGGGGCGCCATGCTGACGGGTTCGCCGCAGATCACCCGCTACTGCGGGCGATAGAGCACAGCCCGATATTGCAGGGCGCACATCTCATCGCCGAGCCCTGGGATATCGGGCCGGGCGGCTATCAGGCCGGCGCCTTCAGCGGCCGGTGGGCGGAGTGGAATGACGAATTTCGCGATGCTACCCGCCGCTTCTGGCGTGGTGATGCCGGTCAGGCCGGCGACTTCGCACGGGTCGTCCATGGCACTGCCGTCCGTTATGAGCATAAAGGCAACGGGCCGCTGGCAAGTGTCAATTTTGTGACCAGCCATGACGGTTACACGCTCGCCGATCTGGTCAGCTTTGAGCAGCGTCATAACGAGGCGAACGGGCAGAACAACGAAGACGGCCATGCGCACAATTTCAGTTGTAACTACGGGCATGAAGGCCCGACGGACGATCCGGCGATTAACAAATTACGCCGTCGCCAGCGCCTGAACATGCTGGCGACGCTGATGGTCTCCGGTGGAGTTCCGATGCTGCTGGCCGGGGATGAATTCGGCCACTCGCAGCAGGGCAATAACAATGCCTACTGTCAGGACAATGAACTGGCGTGGCTGGACTGGAGTGAGCGGGCAGCCAGCGATGATTTTGTTGCCGACGCGCAGCAGTGGCTGACACTGCGCCGGTCAGAGCCGCTGTTGCGTCCCGAGGTGTATAAGCACGGCCATGAGAATGAACACGGCATGCCCGACGTGGCATGGCTGCAGCCGGACGGCACAGCGGTGCCGGATGATGCCTGGACCGACCTCACGGCCTTTGCGCTGATCTTTGCAGATCCTCGCGGGCCGTCACAACTGGCCGTGTTGTTTAACGCGGCGGCTGATGCGGTCACATTTCATTTGCCGGGCCGGTCAGCCTGGCAACATTGCTGTGCGACCGGAACAGCGGACGTCAGTGCTAAGGATTGTCGCACCGAGGCGTTCAGCGTCGCTGTGCTGCGTTCCGTCTGACCTTACTCATGACGGAAGTTGTCATGGTGCATGTGCTCAGCCTGAGCGCGGCGGCTCTCGCGGTCCGATGATTCGTCAATCAGGCGCTCGAACTCCCTGACACTCAGAATGCTGCCGATCACCATCAGGAGAAAAACGATAATTGCGGTCATAAAAATAAATTCCGTGGTGATCACTTTCCTCTCCTTACTAAGCCGCTGATTTTTATGTACATGCCGAAGCATAAAATTGACGGCACCCAGATCGCCGTGAAGACGCCTTCCGCCTGCTGGCCGCTAAACCACAAGTAGCCCGACAGAGCGAAAGAAATGGCGACGGCAGCCAAAATGTAGTGGTCAGATTTTTCCAACATGGTTTTCTCCTAAACAAACGATATCGATAAAAGTCATATCCGGCTCGAGCCGATGGCGGCGCACAGGCAGCCGACCACGGCGATTCGGGCCACGGAATGCACTGCTGACTCGGTTGCCAACAATGCGGCGGGCATCTGGACCTGGCCGGTGCTCAGCCCGGCCAGCAAAACCACAGACAGTCCGATGAGTGCGAAGCCCAGATAGCGCAGACCGGCGAACAATGTAGCCTTCATTGCAGCCTCACCATGGGATCTGTTCTCCGTCCCAGGCGTAAAACCCGCCGCTGTCATCGCTGTCCAGCGAAAGAATGACGTCGAGCAGTTGCTGTGCGGCTTGCTCGGGTGAGAACAGGGTGCCGGTGTAACCGGACGTGAACGGTTCCGATAACGCTGTCGCCACCGTGCCCGGGTGTAGTGCGGCACAGACGATGCCGGGCTTACCGCGCGCCCACTCGATGGCCAGTGTGCGCAACAGCATATTCAGTGCGGCTTTGGACGCGCGGTAGGCGTACCAGCCGCCCAGACGGTTGTCGCTGATGCTGCCGACCCGTGCCGACAGGCTGACGAAGCGCGGCCGTCTGCCTTTGCGTAACAGCGGTTCCATGGCGATGGCGAGCCGCATGGCGCCCAGAGCATTCACGTCGTACGCGAGCAAGAGATCGTCGGTGTTGACGTCTTTCAGGCGTTTCTCAGGCTGCAGCCCGGCAGGGGAGTGCAGTATGCCGGCGGTGTTCACCAATAAATCCAGATACCCGGTGGCGCGCATCAATGCGGCTGCCTGTTCGAGACTGCCGGTCTTGGTGACATCAATGCGCACGAGTTCGACGCGCGGGTCGGAATCCGCCAGTTCAACGAGTACGGCGTCACTTTCGGGGTGTCGGCAGCCCGCATAGACGGTTGTCAATTCAGGATTTTTGAGCAGCCGCTGCACCATGGCCAGACCTATACCGCTGCTCGCGCCGGTCACCAGCGCAACCCGCGGCGACTGAAGGCCCTGACGATCGTCCGGACGATGGTCGGGTCCGTCTTCCAGGAATTCTGACGTGAAGTCTTTCGAACTGACGTCTTCTGATGTAACGCTCATGCGACCTCCGATTCTTGTTCAGTTTTGGTCCGCAAAAAAGTACTTGCGGCTTCATTGAGCAATTTTTTCCGCTCCGGTTTCTGGCGGTCGAGATTGCGACACAACATGCCGAGCCGCGGCTGTTTCTCGAAAAATGAGCGATGCCGTGCGATGAACCGCCAGAACAGGCCGTCGACCGTGTCCTGCCAGTCACCCTTCTCGTAGTCGCTCATGCGGCGCAGGTAGTTGCTGCCACAGATATAGGGCTTGGTGGTGATCGTGCCGCCGTCGGCAAACAGCGCCATCGCGTAGACGTTTGGCACCATCACCCAGTCGGCCGAGTCAATAAATAGTTCCGAGAACCAGTTGTAGACGTCGTCCGGATGGATCTCAGCCAGCAGCATCAGGTTGCCCGCCACCATCAGGCGCTCGATATGATGCGCCCAGCCGATCCGCTGCGCTTTCGCGATCACATGGTCGAGGGGGTCGATGCCGGTGGTGCCGTTGTACCAGTCGGCCGTCAGCCGGCGGCGATGCTGCCAGAAGTTGGACTTGCGCATCGCCGTGCCGTCGGTCTGGTAGATCCCGAACATAAACTCGCGCCAGCCTATGATCTGGCGAATGAATCCTTCCACATTGTTGAGTTTGATTTCTTCCTGCTCAACAAACGCCAGCGTGTTCGCAACGATATCTTCAGGCGTGATCAGGCCGATATTCATCACCGGCGACATCACGCTGTGAAAAACTGCATCGGACCTTGTTGTCAGTGCGTCTTCATATTCACCAAAACAGGTCAGCCGCTGCTCCAGAAAGTCGCTGAGCCAGGTCTGCGCCTGCGCATGAGTGGTCGGCATACAAAAGTCATTGACGTCGCCCGGATGATCGCTGAAGCGGGTCGCCACGAGTTTGCAGACGCCGCGCAGCTCATCACGATCAGGGATCCGGGTGAGATCCGGCACAGGAACCTTACGGGGCAGCGCCTTGCGATTGTCGGTATCAAACGACCAGCGTCCGCCCACCGGGGCGCCCTTGTCGTCGAGCAGGATATTCAGCCGGCGGCGCTGCCAGATATAAAAGTCTGACATGCGCACGGTATTGCGACTCTCGCGCCATGCTTTAAATTCTTCACGCGGGGTCAGGAACATCGGCGAGGGCAGAATGACCTGTTCGACACCGTTTTCCCGTGCGCATCTCTGCAAGCGTTTTTCAAAGCGTTTGTTCTGCGCCTCGAAATGCACCAGCTTCCGGGCGCCGCTTTCCTTAATGACCCGCCCGAGTCGGGTCATGTAATCGTCAGTGTCGAGCTCGGGGTTGCTGTCGAAGCGTTCGTAGTGAATGTCGTGCCCGGCCTGCCCCAGCTCCCGCGCGAATGCCCGCATCGCCGTCAGTATCAGAATGAGTTTATGTTTGTGGTGTTTACGGTAGGTGCAGGCAGCCGTATCTTCCGCCATGAAGATCAGCGCATCCTGATGATCGACATAGTGATCGGCGGGGAAGAGCTGATCACCCGGTACAACGAATATGGACTCGTAGTTCTGCATACAAGAGTCTTCGCTGCGGCCGCTAAAATGGATTGTGTCTAATTGTAACGATGGTCGACGGCCAGCCCTTCAGCCGCCTCATTTCCCGTTACAAATTGTTGCAGCTGTGCCGCCTCTGCTGCGGAGTTCTTGGCGAACACTCTCACAAGCAATCAGAGCGGAGAACTACGATGACATTCAATCAATTCAAGCGCAGAGTCGGCCCGGGCTTACTGGGGTGTTTACTGTTACTGACCGGAGGAACGGCCATGAGCTACGAGCAGGCAGAATATGAGGTGCTCTTTACTAAGGACGGCGTTGAATACCGTCAGTACGAGTCCTTCCTGGTCTCCGAGACCGTCGTGTCTGCGGCAGACAGTTACCGCGATGCGGGCGCCGAGGGCTTCAGACGTCTCTACGGTTACATCACAGGCAACAACCGGGCGCAGTCGAAGATCGCCATGACGGTGCCGGTCCGGCAACGAGCCGGTGAGAAAATTGCCATGACCGTGCCCGTGCAGCAGAGTCGCACGGAGGACAGCTGGACGATGTCTTTCATGCTGCCGTCGAAATACACGCTGGAAACTGCGCCGCAGCCGACTGACTCGCGTGTCTATATCCGCGAGGTTCCGGGCCGTTTGATGGCGGTGAAGAAATTCTCCGGCCGGTTACGCGATGCCAATTTCGAGAAGCATGAGCGCAAACTGACCGACCGGATTGCGGAGTATGGCGTGCAGCCGGCGGGTGAGCTCGAGCGCGCCACCTACAACGGCCCGTTCACGCTGCCCTTCATGCGTCGCAACGAAGTGATGGTTGCGGTCGACGGTCTTCCGGCCGAAGCCGGAGGGAATGGCGGTGAGTTCGCCGCTGCCAATTAGTTCGCTTTGAATTAGATCGCCTTGAATTAGATATAGTGGCGCTATGGTTTGGATCATCTTTGCCGTCGTGCTACTGGCTTGCGTGTACCTGCCGGGCCTCTGGGTCCGGCAGGTGCTGCGTAAGTACTCCTCACCCGCGGATCGTTACCGGGAGCAGGGCAGCGGGGCGGCGCTGGCCCGTCACTTGCTGGACCGTCACGACCTGCCGCACGTGAAAGTCGAAGAGACCGAGACGGGTGACCATTACGACCCGGAGGCTAAAGCGGTGCGTCTGACGCGCGACAACTACTCCGGGCACTCCCTGACCGCAGTTACGGTTGCAGCACACGAGGTCGGCCATGCTATTCAGGATGCGCGCCAGGAAAAACTGTTCAACGTCCGGCAGCGGCTGGTGAGATTTGCGGTACGGGGTGAAAAAATCGCCGGCTTCATGATGATGGCGGCACCGTTAATCTTTGTGGTCACTCGCGCGCCCCAGGCTGGCGCAGCCGTGTTGTTGCTGGGTGTGGGCTCAATGCTCCTGGCAACGCTCGTGCACCTGGTGACGTTGCCGGTGGAGCTGGACGCGAGCTATGGCAAAGCCCTGCCCATCCTGAGAGACGGCAATTATTTACACGACGGCGACATGAAGTATGCGCGGCGCATACTGCGTGCTGCTGCGCTGACCTACGTCGCCGGGTCGCTGGCGAGCCTGCTTAACCTCGGCCGCTGGCTCACCGTTCTGCGGCGCTAGGCATCGTGCCCGTAGCAGCGCCTGCCGGTGCCTGCTATCTTTACGGCATCCACGTACAGGGTTAAACACGATGTTGTCAGCTGCATTTCTTGTTGTTGCGGTGATCGATTTCATTCTGCTGATCTGGGCGATACGTCTGTATAAGCGTTACCCCAGTCTCGCGCTGTTGCTGGCCACGGTGCCACTGATCTTGCTCTGGTATGACAATGTGGTCATCGGGCTGGGCGGTACCATCGGCGAAGGCGACCTGCTGAAAGGCCTGAACACCGTGCGTTTCCTCGGTCACTACACGCTGCTGCCCTTTGCGATTGTGTCCATCGGTGTCATGGCAAAGCAGGCGGGTTTTCGCTGGGCGCAGCCTCCGGTCGTACTGGCCGCGTTCATCGCACTGGGTGTGTATTTCGCGGTTTCCGATCTCTGGTTGTTCTTCAACTCGACGTTTTACCCGTCGTGTTTCGCCGACGTGCTGCGCTACACCACCCACATTTCTGAGGCGACCGCGTGCGGGCCGGATGCGGTGATCGGCAGTGGTAAGCAGATTCCCCCGATACCGGCATTTACGCTGGCGGCACTGAAAATAACCTTCGGTATTTATCTGTGGTGGAAGGTGGGCTACAAGTGGCTGTTCGTGATCGCCACCGGCGCACTCGTGCTGTTTTCGATTCCCTACAGTTCTACCGGCGGTATTTTCAGCAACATTGGTGAGCCGATCGTCAGCGCTATCCTGCTGCTGACCGCGGTTCACATCACCCGCAATCGTGACAGCTGGCAGGACCAGCTCTGAAGGGAGCCGTCAGGGTCAGGCAGACGAGGGTGAGGTGCGCAGGCTGAGAAGTTTGGTGAACCCCAGCACCAGCAGGCTGACGATGAACACCAGCACGAACTCGACCAGCGGAATCAGCGCGGCTTCATAGGCATAGCTCAGCCCTTTGGTGGTCTCGTAGGCCCATGCCACCGCAGCGATGTAACCGAGGCCGATCACCCAGCGTGCCGTTTTGCTGAGCCCGAGCCCGTGCATTTGTGTGATGACGAACAGCGCCAGAAAACCACTGAAAAAACGCGGCCATTCGTGTTCCACCACGATCGCGATCATCACGCCGTGCACCACAACGGCGGCTTCCATAAAAATCGTCCAGCGCGGGTTGGTATGCACGCGGGTGAAAAACAGACTGCCCTGCAGCATCAGCAGAAACATGTACAGAAAGCCGAGCAGGTGGCCCGGGTTGAACTCCATCGGGTGGTACCAGAAGGTGTACAGAATGGCCCAGGAGAAATAGAAGCCGTGATACTTGCGGATTGACCGCGTTGCGCGTTCGCTGAGCGGCAGCGACTTGCCGAAAATCATGCCGCGGCGTTTGTTTTCCATGATCAGGATCGCCACCAGCATCAGAACGACAGATGCCTGTGACGTGAACTCGGGCACATCCTGCGCCAGTCCGTCATACCAGATGTGCGTCTGCACCAGATGTAGCAGAATGAACACGCCATTGACTGCCAATGCGGCGATATTGAACCAGTGCAGGTTAGCGCTGTACTTGTAGTCACCCGACTGAGCGCGCCAGATCAGGTACCAGATCGACAACTGGTGTAGTCCGTACAGCAGCCAGGCACTGCTGCGTGTCCAGAAGGTGGGTTCGGCCAGCTGCCACGGATACCACATGCGCGGCATGATGGCGCCGAGCTGCGTTTCTGCGAACGGTGGGGGGTTCAGCCACAGTGAGCCGGTAATCCAGATCAGCGCGGTAAAACCGAAACTGGCCGCAAGCCCGAACCACAGCCCACGGCTGGCTGATGTGTTGTCTGCTTTCACCCCCATAATAATACGCTAGCAGTTGCCGCGCGGCTTATCAGTAACGATTTGTAACGCGTTGGGGGTAGCGGGCGTCCGTGCCCGTGCCGGTATTCAAGGGGTCTGTCTGCGAACGACTAGCGCCGGTTGTTGCGCCGTTGCTCGCGGTTGCCCGAGAAACGCTGCTGCTTGCGCTGGCTCATGCGTCGATCACTGCTGCGTCGATCATTCATGCGTCGATCATTGCCCCGGCGTTCTGCCCGGCGCTCGGGCTGCATAGCCGCACGCCGGATGCTGCGCGCATTCGCCTGTTGGCGGGGCTGCCGGTTTTCACGACGGGCCTCGCGGCGATTGTCACGTCGATTATCACTTCGTGAATTTTGCTCGCGGGCGATGCGACGCTGGTCACGGGCATAGTCGCGACGGGAATTATGCTGCTTCACACCGCCCATGCGGCGGCGATCATCACGTCGCGCGTCACGTCGTGCATCAAGTCGTGCGTCACGTCGCGTATCTTGCCCGCGATTGACACCATAGTGCTTGTTGTCATGACGGCGCTCCGCGCGACGATGTTCGCGGCGATGTTCACGACGATACTCTTTCCGTTCCGCACGACGATGATCTCGACGATGTTCACGACGATGCGATTTACGTTGCTCGCTGCGGTGCTTCTTGTAGTTCGGTCTGCGATGCTCGCCACGGTACCTGTCATCACGGTATTTGCGATGCGTTTTGTAATGACGTTTCGCACGGGGGCGATGATGCTTGCGGTGATAGTGGTGCCCGCCGCCGCCGTAGTAACGCTTCGGCTTGTAGTAGTGAATATTGGTTGAGAAGTTATGGCTAGCGTACGGGTGGCCGCTCTGGTGGGTATAGAACAGACCCAGACCACGCTTCTGCCAGCCGATCGAGAAGTAGGTGTTCACCCCGTAGTACGGTCGGTCGTAAAACCTGTGACGGGTGGGATACGGGTAGTAGTAAACAGGGCGGGCGACCGGGTAGTAGTGATACACCGGTTCCGCGACCCGCACGATGACCTGCTCGGGCTCATAGTAGGGCACATACAACTCATCCCCGCCTTTTGCCTCGATACGGATCGCCCCTCTGTCGACGCGCACCGTCTGGTACTGATCACTCTTTAAGTTGCCCGCAGCCAGCGCATCCGAACGGAAGTCCTGCACGGCTGCGAAGACATCAGCCTCCTGGCTTGCAAACACCAGGCCCAGCGTTTCCATCCACTCGATGTCTTCGTAGAGGAAGTCGACGACTTCCGGGTAGTTCATGAGCGCAACCACCGCAGGATCCCATTCGGCATCCGGTCGACCCTTGTCCTTGATGCGCTGACGCGCCTGCACGACCTGCAACGGCTGCGTTGCCGCAGGCAGGACGATACTGAGCAGATCATCAGGGTAGAGCGCCACAGGAGCGACGACGTCGCGAAGTTCGCTCGCCGTCAGTCGTGGCAGATTGTTATCAGCCGCATTCAGGCTTCCCCAGCTGATAACCAGCGTGCACAACAGAATTACCTTACGCATCTCGGCCTTCCTCCGCATTGCGTGGTGTATAGGTTCGGACTGCCCCTGCCGGCGTTAGTTCAGGCTAATTCATTCAAATGAATGAAACCCGCTCGGAAACCGGCTTCAGCAAAGGCGCGTGGCCTGTTACTCTCAGCGTTTCCGCCTGCTAGACAAAATCCGCCGTCGGTCTCCGGCGGCAGCCATTCCGGGAGTAGCTGCTTGCGCGCTTTGTTCGTCCGTTTGTTCCTTGTTGCCGCTGCGGGGTGGCTTGCCGCGTGCAGCCCTGCAGACTGGCCCGAGGTCTATGAGCCGCCGGAGGATGTCACGAAGGTGCCGTTTCCCCCGGTGATCGATCGCAATTTTTGTCAGGCCGTGCAGCAGTTCATGGCATCGACTCAACGACTCAGCGACAACACCGTGTTCATCACGGCGCAGGAGTACATTGAGTCCAAGACAAAGATCGAGCCGTTGTCGACCTATCAATATGTAACCCGTGAGAATGACGTGCCGGTCGCGGTGTCCTGCAAGGTGAAAGGTGCCGCCTATATTCGTGCGCATTACGGCGATGATCAGGCGGGCGAGCAGCGGTTGTGTCCCGCCGTCACGGCTGCGATCGTCGGACAGGTCGCGCGCGAGCTGTCACTCGAAGGGAACAGCGAAGCTGCAGCAAGAGCGCAGGCCTTCGTGCTCGACAATAATCAGCCGGTGTACATGGGGCCGAATTATCTGGCCGACTACATGATCAGTTATGAGGCCGAGAGCGGTGCAATTCATCTGCAATCGCCGGGGCTGATTCACGATTACGCACACTGGACCGGTGCGATCCTGCCTGATGCTTTCGCCGGCGTTAACTATTGCCATACACCGTCGCATGAATACGTGCGGGCACTGGCGACCGGTACGGAAGCGCCCGGCCGGATGGTCCGCATTCGGGGAGAAGAGGAAGCATCATGACCAACCACCTACCGACAACGACACGGCGCGCACTGGGTGTTGCCTGCATCGCACTGATGCTGACGGCCTGTGCTGGCTTGTCCGCCAGCGACGATGAAGAACTGGCGAACATGGACCTGGTCAACATGGACCTGGTCAACATGTACAAGGAGCATGCCGGCGACTCGCCGGTGCCATCGCCGGTTGCATGGACTGAGCCGGTGCAGCCGGTCACGGGTAAAGCGGTGTCCTATACCAGCGTTGACGGGAAGCCGGTGACCGGTTGGCTCGCAAGGCCGGTGGGCGCGGCCGATGACCTGCCCGCACTCATTGTGATTCACCAGTGGTGGGGGCTCGATGACAGTATTCGTCGCGCGGCGGAGCGGCTCGCGGGTCAGGGTTACACCGCGCTCGCCGTTGATCTCTACAACGGCGTCGTCGCTGAAAAGCCGCCGCAGGCGATGAAAATCAGTCGCACAGTCAGTAAAAACAAGGCAGCCGGGCTGGCGAACATCAGTGACGCGATTGCCTATCTCAAAGCCAACGGCGCCACAAAGATCGGCGTCATCGGCTGGTGCATGGGCGGCCGCTGGTCATTGTTTACAGCGTTGGAGTTCCCGCAGGATATCGATGCGTCGATCATCTACTACGGCGGCGTCACCGATGATCAGGAAGAACTCGCCGTGCTCGACATGCCGGTGCTCGGTATCTTTGCGGGCAATGATTTCATCGTGCCGCCCAAGAAGGCGTACCGATTCGCCGCCGCGATGGAAGATCTGAAAAAGGATCTTGAGTTTTACATGTACCGGGATGCCGACCACGCGTTTTCGAACCCGAGCGGGCAGGACTACAACCCGGAAGCTGCGGCCGACGCGTGGGAAAAAACGACCGACTTCCTTAAGCGGAATTTGTGACGATGCAGTCGCCGGGCCTGCGACGTGACGTCGGCCTGACGCTGTTCGCACTGTATGGCATTGGCAACATCATCGGTGCCGGCATCTACGTGCTGGTGGGCAAAGTCGTGGGCGAAGCCGGATTACTGGCGCCGCTCGCGTTCATGCTGGCCGCTGCGATTGCAGGTCTGACGGGTCTCAGCTACGGCGAACTGGCGGCCCGCTACCCGGTGAGCGCAGGTGAGGCCGTATACCTGCAGAAAGCATTTGGCCGGCGCTGGCTGTCGGTCGGCGCCGGTTTGCTGATTGCGGTCGCGGGACTGGTATCGTCGGCCACCATGGCACGCGGGTTTGTGGGCTACCTCGGCCAGTTTGTCGCCGCAAACGATGCGCTCGTTATCACGGTGCTTATCAGCGCGCTGACGTTGATCGCCGTGCGCGGTATCGCCGAGTCTGCGCGAGTGGCGGCGGCACTGACGCTGATCGAAGCGGGCGGTTTGTTGTGGATTATCGTCGCAGCGGCGCCGGACGCAGCGCAACTGACGTCGATACCGGCCATTGAGTTTGTGCCGACCGGTATGTCGGCGTGGCAGGGTATCTTCGCGGCGGCCTTTCTCGCCTTTTTTGCTTTCATCGGTTTTGAGGACATGGTGAGCATTGCCGAGGAGGTTCGCGACCCCGAACGCAGCATGCCTCGCGGCATCATCATTGCGTTCGTTGTGTCGGCCTCGCTGTATCTGTTGGTCACGATTGTTTCGATCGGCGTGCTGCCGGTTGCCGAGCTTGCAGCCAGCGATGCGCCGCTCGCCGATGTCTACCGTGCGGCGACCGGGGGTTCAATTGTTGTTATCAGCGTGATTGGTCTGGTGGCTGTGATCAACGGCGCACTCATACAGATCATCAAAGCATCGCGCGTGTTTTACGGCATGGCCTGTAACGGCTGGCTGCCCCGGTTCTTTAGTCGTGTCAATTCGCGCACGCGCACGCCGCTGATTGCAACGCTTATTGCCGGAAGTCTGGTGCTGCTGCTTGCCCTGCTGCTGCCGCTGGTGAGTCTCGCCAAAATTACCAGCGGCATGGTGTTGCTCGTGTTTGCACTCGTCAACGTAGCGCTGGTGAGGGTTAAACGGCTGGGGCCGCCGCCGGACGGCGTTCCGGCGATACCGGTCTGGGTGCCGATGCTCGGTGCCGCAGCCAGTCTTGCTATCCTGTTAGCGGCCGGTATCTGAGCGCGCATCCGAACGCGGCGACGTGCCGAAAACTCTAGTAACTTCAGCCACATTGCGCTGCAGCGGGGGCCACGATGTTCAGGATCACAACGCTCTACAGGGTCACAGTACTCATCGCAGCGTTGCTCTGTGCATCGTTTGCGTATTCGCATGTGCCGTACATCGAAGACAAAGATTATCCGGAAGGCAGCGACTTCGTGATCACCGATGTGGATCAGTCCAAAGCCTTTTACGCGTACCTCGATGAAGATGATGTCGATGGTTTCGAGATCGTGCTCGAGGAACCGGGCCGCATCTACGTTAATTCGCTAATCCCGTTTTGTCGCGAGTACGCGAACTACGATGTCAATCTCGCACTCATCGGCCCGGGCCTCGACGCACCGGAGGCGGAGTTGCCGGTCGAGCTGGCGGAAGGTCAAGGCGCCATCGTGCTGCCGGCGCGCGCGGATGACTGGGCTGAGCGGCCGTACATGTACGAAATGTTCAGCAATCGGCGTTATTTCGACGGGCCGCGTTACACGCTGCGCGACGCACCGGCGGCAACCTACCGGTTGATCGCATGGCACACGGACGGGACCCCGGGCGATTACATTGCCATCGTCGGCCGCGCCGAGTCCTTCGGCCCGAGCGACATGAAACTGGCGTTTATTAATACACCGATTATCCGGCGCATGGATGAAATGAAATCCAGTTGCGAATCTGAAGGCAACTTCGCGGCCTGGTTTGACCCGTAGGGCTACTCAGCCAATGCCTCACCGCGCAGCATTTGCGCAAACTTGTCGCGCTTGGGCTGCGAGGTATCCCGGTCTGGCGTAATGCGCACGTGTGCTTCCTTATCAGCGCCTTGTTCAAACCAGATGCTCCACATGCCTGTGGCTTCATTCGGCACCAGTGAATAACGCATGTCGGTGACCCGCAGCGGGTTGGCGGGGTCGAGCGACAGGAAGCCGCGTGAGAACCAGGCGAAGCGCTGCAGATCACGTGCCTGTTGTGAATCCGGGTCGAGCCATGGCAGGTCGCGGGCCACATCCAGTCGCGGGATGAACTTGCCGCGGTAGATGGTGACCGTCGGTCCGGCGCGCACCGCATCGGTGTAGTAGCCGTCATCGATTTCGTAGATCACCTTCCACAACAGCAGGTTCGCGAAGCTGGGTTTGACTTCGAGACGGATCGGTTCATGGCCGCGCTCGGCAGCAATTTCATAACCGATGGCTTCGACACGTAAGTGCTGGAAGATGCCGAAGCTGTGGAATGCGATGACCCAACACACGGCGAGCCGCGCGAACAACGGATTGCGGCGGACCGCTGCAGTCATCACCAGTGCGAGCAACGGCAGGGTGAACATCGGTTCAATAATCGAAATCGTGTTCCACGCCACGCGCATGTCGGAGAACGGCCACAACAACTGTGTGCCGTAACTCGTGCAGGCATCAAGCAGGCCATGGGTCGCATAGCCGAGCAGGCAATAGACGTAGCTCAGCTTAAAACTGATCTGCCAGCGACGGCCAAACAGCCCGTACAGCAGCAACGCACAAATCAGCGCACCCACCGGAATGAATATCAGCGAGTGCGTGAACTGGCGATGAAACTCCAGATACAGCAGCGGGTCGGTGGGCGAGCGGATCAGCGCATCGAGATCCGGCGCCATCCCGGAGACGGTGCCGAACAGCGTCGCCGCGGCGATGTGCTTCGTCGTGCTGACAGCTTGCGGCAGGCTGGCGCCCAGCGCGCCCTGGCTGACGGGATCCATGTTGGCGCTGTGGTCGCTCTAGACGTGTTCTTTAACGAAGTCTTTAAAGGTACGCAGTGGATGCCCCACGGCTTGTTCCGACGCCGCGACTTCCTCAGCGGTGGCAATGCCGCCGAATTGTTGTTGCTTGAGGAACATTCGCTTCAGCGAGTCCAGCAGCCACGGCGGCAGAAATTTCTCGACGGGTTTGCCCCAGGCGTCAACGTCATTACCGCCGTAAACGACTTCACGCCCCAGCACTTCGCCATAGACCTCGGCAGCACCCGGGCCACTGATCGTGTCCGGGCCGTGCAGTGCGTATTCTTTGCCGGCATGACCGTCTTCGGTGAGCGCACGCACGGCGCAGTCCGCAATGTCGCGCGCATCCACGCGGTTGTTGCCGAGCTTACCGATGGGCATGGCGTACACACCGTGCTCTTTCACGACCGGTATGATCGAGAGATCGGTCTGCATGAAGAAGTTGCAGCGCAGAATCGTGTAATCCATCCCGCTGCTTTTAATGGCGTCTTCAATCGGCAGTTTGGCGCGGTAGTGGGGAACTGCGGGATCCGCTTCCGGACTTTTCACCGACAGGAACACGATGTGTTTCACGTCGGCACTTTGCGCCGCATTCACAGCGTTCACGCCGCGCTGCGATTCGGTCTCGCCGTTGGAAGTGATTAGAAATACGCGGTCGACACCCGCACACGCAGCATCCAGGCCGTCACCGGATTCCAGATCACCGACGACGCCTTCCACGCCGTCCGGCAATTTCGCGAGGTTATCCTCGGAGCGGCTCAACGCGCGCACGCTGACGCCTTTTTCCAGCAGGGCGGCGACAGTGGGGCGTCCGACATTGCCGGTGGCGCCAATGACAAGCACAGTCATAGTGTTTCCTTATTTGTAATTCAGAGATGTACGGGTCAAGCCCGCATTCTTCGCAGCGAACATTGTATAAGCGGGCTACTTACCGCGGAAGTAGACCATCATTTTTTCGAACGCCGGGATGTATTCATCGAGGAAGGGCTTGCAGATGTCATGGCCCTGCATGGCTTCCCACCAGGTTTGCAGCCGGCCGCCCTGCTGCGTCGGGTCTGCGACTTCATCAAAGGTGTCGAAGGCCAGCACTTTAAACATGCACATGTGAGTGCCGAGCGCACAGTCGCCCAGTGTCGGTTCGTCACCGACAGCGAACGGGCCGTCGCCCATGAAATGATCGTAGTAGCCCCAGATGCGGGTCAGTGCCGCGGCCTGTTCATCAACCACGGCCTGATCACGTTTTTCGGGGCGCACCTGACGCGCCAACAAGCTGGAAATCGGGGACAGGTAAATATCAGTAATGCGCGATACAGTGCGTGACTGCGCGCGGCCGATGTTGTCGGCGGGCAACCCGGACTTCTCGTCGAACTCATCTTCGATG
Organism: Gammaproteobacteria bacterium; assembly: GCA_013001905.1. GTDB lineage: Bacteria > Pseudomonadota > Gammaproteobacteria > Steroidobacterales. The sequence goes on from JABDLC010000143.1 coordinate 25,980, forward strand.
TATTCGCAGATGGTTTCTGATTCCGGGATGCAGATGCCACCCACATCGAGCGACGGGATCTTGCCGATGGGTGTGAAATCGCGGTAGTCCTCAGAGGCAGGACTGCCGCCCGGAGGTGACTCGAGCGGTACCTCGACGCCTTTCAGCTTGGCAAATAACAACACGCGGGCAACATACGGAGAGGCGAGAGCGCCGTAGAGTTTCATCGGGAATCCTCAGTTTATTCTTGTTCGAAGAAAGCTGAGGAGACCTTAACTGATCGCACCGCCGGATGTGAACCACCACGTGG
>JABDLC010000004.1 GCA_013001905.1 Gammaproteobacteria bacterium
CCGCGCAAAGCGATGTGCTGACCAAAGTTGGTATCGGCGACGAAGACTGCTGTCGCGACGGCGGGGAGAAACTGAGCGGCTATACACTGCACGACGCGTCAGCCAGCCTCACCAAGGGCAATGTGGAAGCGACTCTCTACGTCAAAAATCTGACCGACAAATTCGCCGTTACCGGTGTGCGCCGGGAGCTTGGCAACATCCGGACGGTGGGCGTCGAGGATGTCACGGTGCGCCGCTACTTCAACAATGTCATTCGCCCCCGTACGATCGGCATCGAATTTCGCGTCAAACTGAAATAGGCATTGAGCACCTCTAAAAAAACCCGGCCCTGCGCCGGGTTTTTTGTATGCTAACCACAATGCCTACTGACCTGTCCGGTGATATTGAAGGTCTGGTGGCCGATGGTGACCTCGCCACGGCCGACCGGCGCTGTGTTGAGTCATTGCAGAATGACCCGCAGAACCACGAAGCACTCTACTGGCGCGGTATCGTCCGCATGCAGGCCGGGCAGTTGCAGGAAGCGCTGGCCTATCTGCAGGGCGCCATTGAAATCGCCCCTGATGTGCCCGCTTATCACGCCAATCGCGGCCGTTGCCTGGCGCAAAACCGGCAAACGAAACAGGCCGTGCAAGCGGCGCGACGCGCGCTCGCGCTGGATCCGGGCGACGCACTGACTCTCGACACGATCGGCGTTATTTTCAGTGTTGCCGGTGAGCATGCCGAAGCGGTCGCCGCGCTGGAGCGCGCTGTGCAGATCGACCCTCACCGCGCCCCGTACTGGTACAACCTCGGCGCATCCAGAAAGTACAACGGAGATTTTACCGGTGCAGAGGACGCATACCGGAATGCGCTGAGGTTGCAGCCCGACATGGACAAAGCGTCCGCCGCCCTCGCCCATTTGCGCCGCCAGCAGCCGGATGCTGATCAGGTCGACAACCTGCGCGTGCGTCTGCAAAATTTTGCGGGCGACATCAACGATGAGATGCGGCTGAGATATGCACTGGCCAAAGCGCTGGACGATATCGGCGATGCGGCCGGCGCGTTTACTGAACTCGACACTGCCGCGGGGAAATGGCGCGCAGCACACCCCTACGACTTCAGCGAGGACGCCGCAGTTTTCGACGCGTTGCTGAGCGGCATTGATGCTGCTGCGGTCAGCGCCGCAACACCGGGATACGCAAACAATGAGCCGGTTTTTATTGTCGGCATGCCACGCACCGGCACGACACTGACTGAGCGCATTGTGACGTCGCACTCGACAGTGCATGCGGCGGGCGAGTTGAGCCACTTTGATCGCCTGATCCGCCAACGGCTGAAGATTGAGCGTAAAGAGGATTTCTCGACTGACGGGATCCGCTCGCTGCTCAGCTCCGACCTCGCGCAACTGGGCCGGGATTACATCGACGCTACGCGGCCCGCGACCGGCCATACACCGCACTTCGTCGACAAGATGCCCCTGAATTTCATGTATGCCGGCATCATGCTGCTTGCATTACCCGGGGCGAAAATAATCTGCTTGCGCCGTAACCCGATGGACACCTGCCTGAGTAATTTCCGTCAGTTGTTCTCATTGCGCAGCGCTTATTACCGTTATTCCTACGACCTGCTGGACTGCGGGCGTTATTACCAGATGTTCGACCGCCTGATGCGGCACTGGCAGCAATTGTTTCCGGATCGCATCTATACGCAACACTATGAACACCTGGTGGCTGATCAGGAACAACAGACTCGAGCTCTGCTTGAATACTGTGAGCTGGACTGGGAGGATGCCTGCCTGCGGTTTGAGAAGAATGCGACACCGGTTGCGACGGCCAGTTCGGCACAAGTCCGCCAACCTATCTATACCGACGCAGCCGAGCGCTGGACACGCTACCGCGAGCAACTGCGGCCGCTTACTGAGTTCTTTGCAACGACTGGAATAAGCGTCTGACGATTGACTGCAACAGCATATCCGGCATGTCATCCACAAACAGGTGACCGCCTGGCAACATATGAACCTGACATTCACCGGTTGTATGTACAGACCACGCCTCAAGCCGTTCACGAGTCACCGAATCATCACCGGTGCCGCCATACACCCAGATAGGAAACGTAAACGGCGGTTGTTCTTCGTATGGGTACGTCTCGTGTGCAACGCAGTCTGCCCGCAGTATCGGCAGCGCCAACTCGAGCAATTCATCGTTGCCGGTGAACTCATCACTCATTACGCCGAACTCACTCAACTCGGCGATTAACTCGTCATCCGCCATCATGTGATACAGCTTCTCTTCGGGCGTGTGTGGCGCGCCCACGGCGAGCGGAATCAGGCAGACCGGCGCCGGCAAGCCTTCACTGCGCAGTACGCGGGCCAGCTCGAAGATCAATCCGCCGCCGAGACTCGTGCCCAGCAGCGCGAAGGGCTTGTCGAGTTTGTCGCGGATGGCGTCAAGCGCATCCAGCGCCAGTGCGTGCAGGTCCTCAAGCGGCGGCTCTTTGATGCGCCACTCGCGACCAGGCAACTGCACTGCTGCAACCTCGATATCAGCCGGCAACCACTCCGGCCACTGCCGGTAAACCGCCGCGCCGGCGCCTGCGTACGGGAAGCAGAACAGCCGTAATTTTGCGGCAGGATTCGGTGACCGGATAAACACCGGACTGCGAAGCGGAGCGGTGGCCATCAGGCAACAGGCTCAATTATCGTGTGGCGCGCCTCGTCGTCCGGCAGCTTGTCAGGGTAATCAAGCGTGTAATGCAAGCCGCGACTCTCTTGTCGCTGCAACGCGCTGTTAATGATCAACTCGGCAACGGTGACCAGATTGCGCAATTCGATCAGGTTGTTATCGATGCGGAAATTGCTGTAGTACTCACGAATTTCTTCCTGCAGCAACCGCACGCGGTGTTGCGCACGCTCCAGCCGTTTATTGCTACGAACAATACCGACGTAATCCCACATAGCACGACGCAATTCGTCCCAGTTATGCGTCACCACAATCTGTTCATCGGGATCGATAACCTGACTCTCGTCCCATTCCGGTAACGCGGCGGACTCAGTCTGCGACAGGTCACGCTGCAGTATGTCGTCAGCCGCTGCCTGCGCCATGACGATGCACTCGAGCAATGAATTACTGGCCAGACGGTTGGCGCCGTGCAGGCCGATATGGGCGCATTCCCCTGCTGCGTAAAGGCCCGCCACATCCGTGCGCGCCGCCAGGTCTGTCATGACGCCGCCGCAGGTGTAATGCGCGGCGGGCACGACAGGCAACGCCTGGGTTGTCATGTCAAAGCCGAATTGGGTGCAGCGTTCAGAAATGTTGGGAAAGTGCTCCCGCACGAATTCCGCAGGTTGATGACTGATATCCAGATACACGGAATCGAGGCCACCGCGCTTCATCTCATAGTCGATGGCGCGCGCAACAATGTCACGTGGCGCCAGTTCGGCGCGCTCGTCGTGACGTTGCATAAATTGCTCGCCATTCGGCAGTACCAGCTTGCCGCCTTCACCACGCACCGCTTCGGAGATCAGAAACGACTTCGCGTGCGGGTGGTACAGACAGGTCGGATGAAACTGCATGAATTCCATGTTGGCAACACGACAGCCTGCTCGCCAGGCCATGGCAATGCCATCCCCTGTAGAGGTGTCAGGGTTGCTGGTGTAGAGGTAGACCTTCGATGCACCGCCGGTTGCAAGAATCACTGCGTGAGCAGCAATGGTCTCCACCTTGCCCTTCTTGCGGTCGAACGCGTAAACGCCAAGAACACGGTTCTCGCCGTCGAGACCCCGTTTTTTTGACGTCAGTAAATCGACGACGATGTGCTTCTTGCGCACCTCGATACGAGGATTATTCTCCACGCGCGCGGTCAGCGCACGCATGATCTCTGCGCCGGTCGCGTCGGTCGCATGCACGATGCGGCGCTCCGAATGCCCGCCTTCCCGGGTCAGGTGCAGCGCATCACTGTCATTTTCGCGGGTAAAACCGACGCCCTGCGCCAGCAGCCATTCCACCGAGGCGCGGGCATGGGTAGCGATGTGCTCGACGGCCTCGGGATCGCAGAGACCCGCGCCGGCAATCAGCGTGTCGTTGACATGCGCAGCGACGCTGTCGGTCGCTGTCATCACCGCCGCAATGCCGCCTTGCGCATAGTTGCTGGAGCTTTCCGTAAATGGCTTCTTGGCAAACAGAATGACGTCACGGCCTGCATCAGCCAGCCGTAGCGCAGCCGTCATGCCGGTCGCGCCGCCGCCGACAATCAGTACCCGGTTATCCGCGGGTGTCGCCATCGATCTGACTGAGGATCAGCCGATTTCCAGCATGCGCTCGACGGAGCGTCGGGCGCGGTCAGCCACATCGGGGTCGATGGTGACTTCGTATTGCCGGTTGCGGAGTGAATCAAGTATGCGCGGGAGCGTAATGCGCTTCATGTGCGGACACAGATTGCAGGGCCGCACAAAATCGACATTGGGGTTTTCGACCGCGACATTGTCACTCATCGAACACTCGGTGATCATCACAACCTGCTCGGGCTGCTTTTGCTGCACCCAGTTGATCATGCCGGATGTCGAACCGACAAAATCGGCTTCCTCGAGCACATCAGGCGGACATTCAGGATGTGCAATCACGCTGATGCCCGGATACCCTTTACGGTAGTCGCGCAATTCATCGCCCGTGAACTTTTCGTGTACTTCACAGGCACCTTCCCAGTAAATCACTTCGACATCTGTCTGCGACGCAACGTACTGCGCAAGGTAACCGTCCGGTGTGAATATCACCTTATCGACACCCAGCGACTCGACCACCGCCACTGCGTTGGACGAGGTGCAACAGACATCGGTCTCAGCTTTCACGTCCGCGGTGGTGTTCACATAACTGACAACGGGAACGCCGGGATTCTGCTCGCGCAGCCGTCGCACATCAGCGCCGGTTATCGATGCGGCCAGCGAACACCCTGCCCGAAGATCCGGGATCAATACTGTCTTATCGGGATTTAGCAGCTTTGTGGTTTCGGCCATGAAGTGCACACCGCACTGCACGATGATGTCGGCATCGACCTCGGTGGCCTTGCGCGCCAGCGCGAGCGAATCCCCCACAAAGTCCGCAACACCATGAAAAATCTCGGGTGTCTGGTAGTTGTGCACCAGCAGGACCGCATTCAGCTCCTTTTTGAGCCGGTTGATCTCGGCGATGTAGGGCGCGTGGACGGCCCACTCCACCTCCGGAATTATGTCCTTCAGGCGCTCCTGTACCGGGGCGGTTACACGCGCAACCTCCGGGGTGTATTCGGGCTCAAATATCTGGGGCGTGCTGCTCAAAGCGATGTCCTGCGAAATGATAGCGGTGTCGTGCGGTGAAACGTAATAGATAAGTATAGCGTGGTTTGGCTAGAATAAGCGCCCGTTCCAACGCGCCTGTGTACTGAATAAATATGGCCTCAAATCCGAATTTCAAGCACCCCGACGATATAGAACTGGCCGAATGGCTGGAATCGATGGAGTCCCTGCTCCGCGCAGAAGGCCCGGATCGCGCCAAAGCGATTTTCCGTGCACTGCGGGATTACCTGACGGATGCCAACGTCGTCGTGAACGACGCCGTGCTGAACACACCCTACCGCAACTCCATACCGCTTGATGATCAGCCTGCGTATCCGGGCAACATCAAGATCGAACAAAAGCTGGAAAACATTCATCGCTGGAACGCGATGGCGATGGTTTTACAGGGCTACGACAGTGGCACCGGCGTCGGCGGTCACATCGGCACCTATGCATCGGCCGCCACCGCAATCGAAGTCGGGCTGAATCATTTCTTTCAGTTGCGAAGCGATGACTACGGCGGTGACTTATTCAGTGTGCAGGCGCACGCGTCACCCGGCATTTATGCACGCTCACTGCTCGACGGTAATCTGCCGGTTGAGCGCGTCAGAAATTTCCGCCGTGAATTGCAGAAAGACGGCGGACTGTCGTCGTACCCGCATCCGCGCAATATGCCCGACTACTGGCAAATGCCGTGTGCATCAATGGGCTTGTCCACACCGGCGGCGATCTATCAGGCGCGCTTCGCGAAGTACCTTGAAAATCGCGGCCTGAAACCGCGCAACGGCGGCAAAGTGTTCTGCATGATCGGCGACGGCGAATCGGACGAGCCGGAAGTACTCGGCACGATCAACATTGCCGCCCGCGAGAAACTCGACAACCTCGTGCTCGCCGTGAACTGCAACCTGCAGCGCCTGGACGGCCCGGTGCGCGGCAATGGCAAGATCATTCAGGAACTGGAGCGCAGCTTCCGCGGCGCCGGCTGGAACGTCATCAAAGTCATCTGGTCCAGCGAATGGGATGCTTTGTTCGCGCGTGATCGTGAAGGCATCATGCAGGCACGGATGGACGAAGTCGTTGACGGCGACTACCAGATGTATTCGGTGTCCAGTGGCCCTGAAGTTCGCGAACACTGGAACAACGGCGACCCGCGTCTGGCGGAAATCATGGAATCGCTGACCGACGAGGAAATACGCTCAATCAAGCGCGGCGGGCACGATCAGCGCAAGATTTTTGCGGCGTATGACAAGGCCTTAAACCAGAACAACGGCAAGCCGACAGCCATACTGATCAAGACCATCAAGGGCTACGGTATGGAAGGCCACGAAGGCTCGAATATCGTGCACCAGAAAAAGGATCTTGCCGAAGAAGAGCGCATTGCAGCCGCGCGGCGTCTTGAGATTCCGCTGAGCGATGAACAGGCACGCGCCGCCGAGTTTTATATTCCTGATGAAGACAGCGACGAGATGCTGTACCTGCGCGACCGGCGTCGCGCGCTCGGTGGCAAATGGCCGCAGCGTCGCTCCGACTGCCCGTCGCTGGAAGCACCGGAGCTCGAGCTCTTCAAAGAACAACTGAAAGGCTCGGGAGATCGTGAGATTTCCACGACCATGGCGTTCGTGCGCATGCTGTCGAAACTGATGTCACATAAGGGACTCGGCCGCTACGTCGTGCCGATCGTGCCGGACGAGGCGCGCACCTTTGGCATGGAAGGCTTGTTCCGTAAGGCCGGCATCTATTCCTTTGAGGGTCAAAAGTACAAACCGGTGGATGAAGCCACACTGGTGCCGTATCGCGAAGCGGAAGACGGCCAGATTATGCAGGAAGGCATCTGCGAGACCGGTGCCATGGCATCGTTTCAGGCAGCGGGTACCGCCTATTCCATACACGGCATCCCGACGATCCCGTTCTATATTTTCTATTCAGTATTTGGCTTCCAGCGGGTCGGCGACATGATCTGGGCCTGTGGCGACATGCTGGCGCGCGGCTTCCTGCTCGGCGGCACCGCCGGTCGCACCACGCTCAACGGTGAAGGCCTGCAACACGAAGACGGCCACTCGCATGTGCTGGCAACTACCGTGCCCAACATGAAAAGCTATGACCCGGCATTCGGCTATGAGCTGGCCGTTATTGTTCGGGACGGCATCGACCGTATGTATGACAAGCAGGAAGAACTGTTTTATTACATCACCGTCTATAACGAAAACTACACGATGCCGGCGCTGCCTGAAGACCGTCAGGACGACATCATCGACGGCATCATCAAGGGCATGTACCTGCACCGTGAGTCGGCCACCAAAGTCGAGCGCGGCCGCAAAGTCAGTTTGTTCGGCAGCGGCTCAATCATGCAGCAGGTCATTACAGCCGCCGACCTGCTGGAAAAGAATGGCATCGCCACTGACATCTGGAGTGTTACCAGCTACAGCGAACTGACCCGGGACGGCCTTGCCGTTGAACGTCACAACCGCTTGCAGCGTGATCAGAAGAAAGCCTATGTCGAGGAAGTACTCGCCGGGCGCGAAGGCGTCTTTGTCGCCGCCAGTGACTACATGAAGGCATTGCCGCTCGGCATCTCTTCCTACATCCCGGGCCCATATGCGGTGCTCGGTACCGATGGCTACGGCGTATCCGAATCGCGGCCTGATCTGCGTGATCACTTCGAAGTCAGCGCGCAGCACATTGCGTACACCGCGCTGGCGACGCTGGTCGACGACGGCAAGTTCAGTGAAAAAGCGCTCGCGAAAGCCGCGAAGCAACTGGGCATCAATCAGGACAAGGCCGATCCTGCGACATCGGGGCCTGCGCAGATCATAGGGTAGCGCCAATCACCGGCGGTCCTGAGGTCGCGGCTCAGGTCAAAAACAGCTGGTACGCCGGGTTGTCTGTTTCTTCACGGTGCGGATAACCCAGTGCGGCCAGGTGCTCTTCAAACTCTGCCGCGTCGGCATCCGGCACCTGAATGCCCGCCAGCACACGGCCATAGTCAGCGCCGTGATTGCGGTAATGAAACAAACTGATATTCCAGCGCTGCCCGACCGCGTTAAGAAATTTCAGTAGTGCTCCCGGGCGCTCAGGAAACTGGAAGCGGAACACCCGCTCATTGTCGATTTTCTGCGGGGTGCCGCCCACCATGTAGCGCACGTGCAGCTTGGCCAGCTCATTATCACTGATGTCCTCTGCTGCATAACCAGCGCCCTTGAGTTGCGCATGAATTTCAGCCTGCTCCTCGGCACCACCCCGCAGCTCCAGACCCACAAAAATATGTGCTCTTTCCGTGTCCTGATAGCGGTAATTGAATTCCGTCACATTGCGCTTGCCGAGCGCATCGCAAAAGCGTCTAAAGCTGCCCGGCTCCTCGGGAATTTCAACAGCAAAGAGCGCCTCACGATGCTCACCAATTGCCGCGCGCTCTGCAATGTGCCGCAGCCGGTCAAAATTGACATTGGCGCCGCAATTGATCGCCACCAGCGACTGGTTGCTCACATCATGATCGGCAGCGTATTTCTTCAGGCCGGCCACAGCGAGCGCGCCAGCCGGCTCCACAATCGAGCGAGTGTCTTCGAAGATATCCTGCACCGCCGCGCAGATCTCGTCGTTGCTCACGAGCACTATGCCGTCAAGCAACTCGCTACACAGGCGGTACGTTTCGTCCCCGACCCGGCGGACCGCAACACCATCTGCAAAGATGCCGACTTCATCCAGCGTCACCGGGCCACCCGCCGCAAACGCCGCCGTCATGCTGGCGGCATCGTCCGGTTCGACGCCAACCACCCGCACTTGCGGGCTGACCGCTTTCAGGTAAGCGGCCACGCCGGCCGCCAGCCCGCCGCCGCCAATCGGTACAAATACGATATCGATTTCACTCGCGCTCTGGCGATGGATCTCCTGGCCGATCGTCCCCTGGCCGGCGATAACGTCCGGGTCGTCGAAAGGGTGCACAAAGGTCAGCCCGCGCTCAGTCGCCAACTGTGTTGCCGCTGCATACGCATCATCGTACGTCGCGCCGGTCAGCTGGACCTCACCACCCAGCGCTTCGACTGCCCTGACTTTGATCGCGGGCGTCGTTTCGGGCATGACAATCACAGCGGGCACGCCCATTTCACGGGCAGCAAGCGCGACACCCTGGGCATGGTTGCCCGCCGACGAACAGATCACCCCGTTGGCAATACGCTCCGCCGGCAGCTGCGCAAGCTTGTTATAAGCACCGCGCAATTTGAACGAGAACACGGGCTGCAGGTCCTCACGTTTAAACCAGACCCGGGCGTTCACTCGCTCAGACAGGCGGGGCGCCGGCTCCAGCGGTGTCTCAATCGCGACGTCATAGACACTGGCGCGCAAAATCCGCTGCAGATAGCCGGCACTTGAAGGAGCAATATTTTTATCGTTTTCAGTCATTTAATTGATATTTGTCAGTCGATGCATTGTAAAAAGTGCGTTTTCGCACCCCGGCAATTGGTTACAATTCGCGGCTGCGGTATCCGCCGACAAATATAACAAGGCAACGCCTGCTTAGCGGTTTCGCCGCAACAGGCTAAACGTCCCGGACCATCGTAAAAGGGAAACCTATTGAGCACAGCCAACCAGAATCTGTTCGAACTGTTTTTCGAGCATTTTCCTGACGACCTCAGCACGACCCTGTTGCGAACGCCCGACGGCGTAGAGTACAGCTATGCGGACGCGATTGACGAATCGGGGCGCATGGCCCGCTGTTTGTCCGACCTGGGCCTGACAGCCGGGGATCGTGTCACCGTGCAGGTCGAGAAGTCGCCGGCAGTGATTTGCCTGTACCTCGCCTGCCTGCGAGGGGGCTTTGTGTTCCATCCGCTGAACATGCATTACCAGCTGGATGAACTCGTGTATTTCGTTAATAACGCAAAACCTTCGGCGGTCGTGTGTGACCCGGCGAAACAACAACTGTTTGAAGAGCTTACGCATAACACTGAATGCGATGTGCTGACGCTGGATGCAGCGGGGGCCGGGAGCCTGTCAGATGCCAGTGCGGAAATGCCACCTGCGTTCCGCAGCCGGGAAATCGCAGCCGATGACCTGGCAGTGCTGCTCTATTCATCCGGCACGACAGGGTTACCCAAAGGCGCCAAGCTCAGCCACGGCAACCTGGCGGCCAATACGCTGACACTGATCAAGAGTTGGGGCTTCACCGCGGACGACGTGCTACTGCATGCACTGCCGGTATACCACGCGCACGGGCTGTTCGTGGCTGTCGGCTGTGTACTGATGAGCGGCAGCTCAATGCGCTTTATTCCCAAATTCAGCGCCGATGCCGTCATCGCCGAACTGCCCGGCTGCACCGTCATGATGGGCGTGCCCACTTTTTACACCCGGCTGCTGGCTGACCCGCGGTTCGATGCCGAACGGACGGCCGGCATGCGTCTGTTTATCTCCGGCTCCGCACCGCTGCTGCCGGAGACATTCGCCGCATTTGAGGAGCGCACGGGACACCGGATTCTGGAACGCTACGGCATGACGGAAACAAGCATGAACGCCTCTAATCTGCTCGACGGTGAGCGCCGCCCCGGCAGTGTGGGGCCGGCCCTGCCCGGGGTAGAACTGCGGGTCGTCGACGATGCCGACAATGAATTGCCGCGCGGCGAGATCGGCCATCTGCAGGTCCGAGGCCCGAACGTGTTTTCCGGTTACTGGCGCATGAAAAAAGAATCGGCCCGGGAATTTACCGCGGACGGCTTCTTCCGCACGGGCGATCTGGCGACGATTGCCGATGACGATTACGTCACTATCGTTGGCCGCAATAAAGACATGATCATTACCGGCGGGTTGAACGTCTACCCGCGAGAAGTTGAATCCGTGCTCGACGAATTGCCTGAAGTGGCCGAATCAGCCGTGGTGGGCGTCCCTCACCCTGATTTCGGTGAGGGCGTCATCGCCGTCGTAGTCCGGCAACGCGAGTCTGATATCAGCGGCGTGGACTTGCTGACCGGTCTGCGCGAAAGCATCGCAAGTTACAAACTACCAAAGCAGGTATTTACCGTCGACGCACTGCCACGCAATGCCATGGGCAAAGTCCAGAAAAACCGTCTGCGTGAAACCTATGCCGATGCGTTTCAGAGTAACGGCGAGCCGGCATGAACGCATCGCGCAATAGCGAAATCCGCCTGCGCCGATCGGTGCTCTACATGCCGGGTGACAATGAACGCGCAATGGACAAGGCGCGCGAACTGGCTGCCGACGTGGTGATTTTCGACCTTGAAGACGCGGTGGCGCCGGAAAACAAGGAGACAGCACGTCAGCGCGCTGTCGCGGCCGTGCGCGAGGGCGGCTACGGCAACCGTGAGGTGCTGATTCGGGTCAACGGCAGAGACACGCCCTGGGGCGAAGATGACCTGCGGGCCGTCGCGACAAGTGGCGTCAGTGGCGTGGTATTACCCAAAGTCGAAACGCCCGGGTCTGTTACCGAGGCCATCAGAGGGCTCGATGGGGCCGGCGGGCCGGCCGACCTGCCCGTCTGGGCAATGGCCGAAACACCGGCCGGCATCCTCAATATCAGCGCCATTGTGACCAATCAGCCGAGAATGACAGCGGTTGTCATGGGAACTTCGGATCTGGCGCGCGACCTGCGTGTCATCCAGAGCGCCGATCGCTCCGGGCTGCTTTACAGTCTGAGCAGATGTGTACTGGCCGCCCGCGCTCACGGTATTGATATAATTGACGGCGTCCATCTCGCACTGGATGACTCTGACGGCTACCGAACTGCCTGTGAACAAGGGCGTGAACTCGGGTTTGACGGCAAGTCACTGATCCACCCCCGGCAGATAGCGGACGCCAATGCGGTGTTCGGTATCAGCGACGCGGAGGCGGATCTGGCGCGGGAAATCGTCTCCGCATGGAAAGCAGCACGCGCAGCTGAGCGTGGAGTCACGGTTGTGCGAGGACAACTGATCGAACAACTGCACGTCGATGACGCGGAACGCATCATCGCGCTGCACGAAGCATCGCAAGCACTACGAAACTGACTGAGAAACAATCGAAAGCAATGGCTGATAAGAAGCAAACGCCTGAAGAATGGCAGGAACTGGCTCGCAAGGAACTGAAAGGTCGCGACCCGGCGGAACTGAACTGGAACACGCCCGAAGGTATTCAGGTAAAACCATTGTATTCAGCCGAAGACCTTGAAAGCCTCGATCATCTCGGCAACCTGCCCGGCTTCGCACCCTTTGTACGCGGGCCGCGCGCAACGATGTATGCGGGCCGTCCCTGGACAGTGCGTCAGTACGCGGGGTTCTCGACAGCTGAGGAATCCAACGCGTTTTATCGCAAAAATCTCGCCGCCGGCCAGCAAGGGCTGTCGGTTGCCTTCGACTTGGCGACACACCGCGGTTATGACTCTGATCATGAACGCGTCATCGGCGATGTCGGTAAAGCAGGTGTCGCCATCGATACCGTCGAAGACATGAAAATTCTGTTCGACGGTATTCCACTCGACAAGATGTCGGTATCGATGACCATGAATGGCGCGGTGTTGCCCATCATGGCCATGTATATCGTTGCTGCCGAAGAACAGGGCGTCACGCCCGACCAGCTGGCCGGCACGCTGCAAAACGATATTCTCAAAGAATTCATGGTGCGAAACACTTATATATACCCGCCCGAACCGTCGATGCGCATTGTGGCCGACATCATTGGCTACACCGCGCAGCACATGCCGCGTTTTAACTCCATCTCGATTTCCGGCTATCACATGCAGGAAGCCGGTGCGACCTGTGTGCAGGAACTGGGCTATACGATCGCAGACGGTATCGAATATGTGCGCGCTGCCCTCGCCACCGGCATGGAGGTCGACAAATTTGCGCCGCGCCTGTCGTTCTTCTTTGCGATCGGCATGAACTTCTTTATGGAGGCGGCCAAGCTGCGCGCCGCACGACTGCTTTGGGCAGAGTTGATGGAACAGCACTTCCAGCCACAGAACCCGAAGTCGCTGATGCTGCGCACGCACTGCCAGACGTCAGGTGTGAGCCTGACCTCCAAAGACCCGTACAACAATATTATCCGCACCACGATTGAGGCGATGGCCGCATCGCTCGGCGGCACACAATCACTGCACACCAACTCCTTTGACGAGGCGTTGGCGTTGCCGACTGAATTTTCGGCACGCATCGCACGCAATACACAACTGGTCATTCAGGAAGAAACAGGGATCACTAACGTGGTCGACCCGCTGGCCGGTTCGTACTACGTTGAAAGCCTGACCGCAGAGCTGGTCAGAGGTGCGCGCAAGCTGATTGACGAAGTTGAGGAACTGGGCGGCATGACCAAGGCCGTTGAGTCCGGCCTGCCGAAAATGCGCATCGAACAATCAGCGGCGCTGCGTCAGGCCGCTATCGATCGCGGCGACGAAGTCATTGTTGGCGTTAACAAATATGAGCTTGAGCATGAGCCCGATGTTGACGTGCTGGATATCGACAACAGCGCCGTGCGTCAGGATCAGATCAAACGGCTCAACGAAGTGCGTTCTAACCGCGATGAAGCCGCTTGCCAGTCAGCTCTGGATGCGCTGAGTGCTGCGGGCGAATCAGGTGACGGCAATTTGCTCGAACTCGCGGTCAATGCGGCTCGCGCCCGGGCGAGCGTCGGCGAGATTTCCGATGCTCTGGAAAAACCGTGGGGCCGCCACAAAGCCGTTATACATTCGATCAGCGGGGTGTACGGCTCCGCCTATGAGGGAGATCAGAACTTCATGGACATTCAGCAGAACGTTGCGAAGTTCGCGGAGGAACAGGGTCGTCGTCCGCGCATTCTCGTGGTCAAGCTCGGTCAGGACGGACACGACCGTGGTGCGAAAGTGATTGCAACAGCATTCGCCGATATCGGCTTTGATGTCGACATCGGCCCGCTCTTTCAGACCCCGGAAGAAGCCGCACGGCACGCGATTGAAAACGACGTTCACGTGGTCGGAATTTCCTCGCAGGCCGCCGGACATAAAACGCTGGTGCCCGCACTGATCGATGAACTAAAAAAGCAAGGCGCGGACAACATTGTCGTAGTCTGCGGGGGCGTGATACCGCCGAAGGACTACGGTGAGCTTGAAGCTGCTGGCGTTTCCGCCGTTTACGGCCCCGGCACCAATATCCCGGAAGCGGCCGGCGAAGTGCTGGATATTGTCCGCAAGCGCAGCGCAGCCTAGTAATCCGGTAACGGCAGTATTTTTAAATCCGCCTGCAATAGCGGATACTTGAAAAAAATGAATCGCACAATCCTCTGATAAGGAGCGACTGAAACACCATGCAGGACATTATCCAGCAGCTCGAAGAAAAACGCGCCGCTGCCAGGCTGGGCGGCGGGAAGAAACGCATCGACAATCAGCATGCCAAAGGCAAGCTCACGGCGCGCGAACGCATTGAAATCCTTCTCGACGAAGACAGCTTCGAAGAATGGGATATGTATAAAGAACACCGGTGCACGGATTTCGGCATGGCCGACAACAAAATTCCGGGCGACGGCGTCATTACCGGGTACGGCACGATCAGCGGACGGCTTGTCTTTGTCTACAGTCAGGATTTCACGGTCTTTGGCGGATCATTGTCAGAAACCCACGCCGAGAAAATCGTCAAGATTCTCCAACAGGCGATGAAAGTGGGTGCACCCGTCATCGGCATGAACGACTCGGGCGGTGCACGGATTCAGGAGGGTGTGGCCTCACTCGGCGGCTACGCGGATGTGTTTCAGCAGAATGTGCTCGCATCCGGCGTGATACCGCAGATTTCTCTGATTATGGGCCCGTGTGCCGGCGGCGCGGTTTACTCGCCTGCAATCACTGACTTCATCTTCATGGTGAAAGACAGTTCATACATGTTCGTGACCGGGCCGGACGTCGTAAAAACCGTGACGCACGAAGAAGTGACCGCAGAAGAACTCGGCGGAGCTGTCACTCACAACACCAGGTCGGGCGTTGCCGACCTGGCGTTCGAAAATGACATTGAAGCACTGATGCTGACGCGGCGTTTTATGAACTTTCTCCCGTCCAGCAACCGCGAAAAAGCGCCCGTCTGGCCGACCGAAGATGAAGCGGCTCGTCAGGAGCTGTCGCTGGATTCGCTGGTTCCGGATGACCCGGCGAAGCCCTACGACATCAAAGAGCTGATTGTGAAGATAGCGGACGAGTATGACTTCTTCGAGATTCAGCCGGACTATGCACCCAATATCGTCATCGGCTTTATCCGGGTTGAGGGCCAGACAGTCGCGGTGATTGCCAACCAGCCCACGGTCTTGGCCGGTTGCCTCGACGTCGACGCATCGCGCAAGGCAGCTCGCTTTATTCGCTTTGCCGACTCATTCAATATTCCGGTGCTGACCCTCGTTGACGTTCCCGGCTTCATGCCCGGCACCTCGCAGGAGTTTGGCGGCATCATTAAGCACGGTGCCAAGTTGCTGTATGCCTATGCAGAAGCCACGGTACCCAAAATCACGCTGATTACCCGCAAGGCCTACGGAGGCGCCTATGACGTGATGGCCTCGAAGCATCTCCGCGGTGACGTGAACTATGCCTGGCCGAGTGCTGAGATCGCGGTGATGGGTGCGAAAGGCGCGGTGGAAATTATTTTCCGCGCCGACATTGGCAATGCGGAAAAGATTCAGGCGCGTACGGACGAGTATCAGGAAAAATTTGCCAATCCCTTCGTCGCCAGCGCTCGCGGCTATGTCGATGATGTGATCATGCCGCACAACACGCGGCGGCGAATTGCCCGCTCGCTGCGGATGCTCGCAAACAAAGAACTGGAGAACCCGTGGCGCAAGCACGGCAACATCCCACTCTAAAGGCTCCCTGACTAATGTTTGACAAGATATTGATTGCCAATCGCGGCGAAATTGCCTGCCGCGTCATGAAGACTGCCCGCAAGATGGGCATTGCGACCGTCGCAGTGTATTCGGATGCGGACAAAGATGCCCTCCATGTGCGCATGGCCGATGAAGCCGTGCACATTGGTGCGGCGCCGTCTGCCGAAAGCTACCTGGTCGCTGACCGCATAATCGCTGCCTGCAAAGAGACAGGGGCACAGGCTGTGCATCCCGGTTACGGCTTCTTGTCGGAAAATGCCGGATTTCAAAAGTCGCTCGACGAGGCCGGCATCACCTTCATCGGTCCCGGCACCAAAGCCGTCGAGGTTATGGGCGACAAGATCACGTCGAAGAAACTGGCTGATAAAGCCGGCGTCAGCACGGTGCCCGGCTACACCGGCATCATCGACGGACCCGATCACGCGGTAGAAATTGCTCAGGACATCGGCTATCCCGTCATGCTGAAGGCGTCAGCCGGCGGCGGCGGTAAAGGTATGCGTGTCGTGTGGAACGATGACGAATGCCGCGACGGATTCGAGCGCGCGCAGAATGAAGCCGCCTCCAGCTTCGGCGACGATCGCGTGTTTGCCGAAAAATTTATCGAAGAGCCGCGCCATATCGAGATACAGGTGCTGGCAGACAGCCACGGCAACACCATTTATCTCGGTGAACGTGAATGTTCTATTCAGCGCCGGCACCAGAAAGTAATCGAAGAAGCGCCCTCGCCGTTTATCGACGAGAAGACCCGCAAGGCGATGGGCGAAGAAGCTGTCGCCCTTGCACAAGCGGTGGATTACAAGTCCGCAGGTACCGTGGAGTTTATTGTTGACGCCAACAAAAACTTCTATTTCCTAGAAATGAACACACGCCTGCAGGTGGAGCACCCGGTCACTGAACTCATCACCGGTCAGGACCTGGTCGAATGGATGATCAGAATTGCTTATGGCGAAAAACTGACCGTGAAGCAAAAAGACGTGAAGCTCGAAGGCTGGGCAATCGAAACCCGCGTCTACGCCGAAGACCCGTTCCGCAACTTCATGCCGTCGATTGGCCGCCTGTCGCGCTACATGCCGCCGGAAGAGACGCCGAATGTGCGCGTTGACACCGGTATCCGTGAAGGTTCAGAAGTGTCGATGTACTACGACCCGATGATCGCCAAGCTCGTGACGTACGGCAAAGACCGCAATGAAGCGCTGGCACACATGGCTGAAGCACTGGACGCTTATTACATTCGCGGCGTTTCGCACAACATCAGCTTCCTCAACGCGCTGATCGCACACCCGCGCTTTATTGAAGGCCGGATGACGACGAATTTCATCGCGGAGGAATACCCGGACGGCTTTTCTGCGGAGGACGTGCCGCAGGACAATCCGGCACTGGCCATTGTCACTGGCGCAGCGCTGAATGCGCACCTCATGGATCGGGCCGCACTGCTCAGCGGGCAGGTTCCGGGGCACGAACGGCGCGTTCCCAGCGACTGGGTCGTGGTCATCAATCGTGAAGAACACCCGGTGCAGGTTGCCGCTGTCGCAGGCGGCTACCGTGTTACCTACGCAGGCGAAGAGTACGAAGTGCTGAGCGACTGGTCTGCGGGCGATCCGCTGGTGAATGCGACCATCAATGGTCAGAAGGTCACGTTCCAGCAGGATAAATTCCGTTCCAGCATTCGCCTGTTCCGCCGCGGTGCTCAGGTCGATCTGATGGTGTGCACGCCGCGTGCGGCCGAACTCAATCGTCACATGCTTGAGAAAATACCGCCGGACCTGTCTAAGTTCCTGCTGTCACCGATGCCAGGCCTGCTCGTCAAGCTCGTTGTGAAGCCCGGCGATGAGGTTAAAGCCGGTGAAGAACTGGCCGTCGTTGAAGCGATGAAGATGGAAAACAGTCTTCGCGCCCAGGATGATGTGGTAATCGCCAAAGTGATGGCGGATCAGGGCCAAAGCCTCGTGGTAGACCAACCTATACTTGAGTTCGAATAGGCCGGACACCATGCCCGACAGCGACGTAGCAACCCTCGCCGAACAAGTCATCGCCGGTGACCGGCGGGCTCTGGCCCGCGCGATAACACTGATTGAATCGAGTCGCGCTGATGATCGCGAACCCGCCCGGCAGTTACTCGAACACCTGGTACCGCGTTCGGGAGATTCGATTCGGGTCGGCATTTCAGGCGTGCCCGGCGTCGGTAAGTCAACGTTTATAGAGAGCCTCGGCAACCACCTGATTGATGCCGGGCACAAAGTGGCGGTGCTCGCCGTTGATCCTTCGTCGGCAATCAGCGGCGGTTCGATACTGGGTGACAAGACGCGGATGGAAACATTATCCCGTCGCACCGAAGCTTTTATACGCCCCTCTCCGGCTGGTGAAACGCTGGGCGGCGTCGCCCGCCGCACCCGTGAGACCATGTTCGCTGTCGAGGCAGCTGGATTCGATGTCGTGCTGGTCGAAACCGTCGGTGTCGGCCAATCGGAAACCACCGTTTCGCGCATGACCGATATGTTTTTACTGCTGTTATTGCCGGCCGGCGGTGATGAGCTGCAGGGTATCAAGCGCGGCATCGTCGAACTCGCGGATCTGATTCTGGTCAATAAGGCAGACGGTCAGCTTGAACTGGCTGCGCAGCAATCGGTCACCGACTACCGCAAAGCCCTGATGTTCATGGCCCATCGCGCTGATGGATGGCAGGTACCGGTGGAAGCCATGTCAGCACTGAGCGGCGAGCAGACTCCCGAAGTTTGGAAAACCGTGACCGAGTATCGCGAGCAGCGCGATAAGCAGGGGCTGATTGCGCAAAAACGCGCAGATCAGGCCATTAACTGGATGTGGAGCGAAATACAGAACGGGCTCGTTGAGCGTCTCAAAGCGACACCGGAGGTGGCAGCCCGTGTCACCGAACTGGAACAGGCGGTGAGAGACAACCGAATTTCTCCCACCACTGCCGCCGACAAACTGATGGAAATATTTATCAAATGATAGGCAAACTGAATCACGTAGCAATTGTAGTTCCCGACCTAACCGCCGCCAGTGCTATCTACAGCGATACACTGGGCGCGACTGTGTCAGAACCCGTAGATCTCCCGGATCATGGTGTCACGACCGTTTTCGTGGAGTTGCCCAACACAAAAATCGAATTGCTGCTGCCACTGGGGGACGATTCACCAATCGCCAAATTCCTCGAGAACAACCCGGCAGGCGGCATGCACCATGTCTGTTACGAGGTCCCGGACATCATCGCCGCGCGTGACAAACTCGTTGCCGACGGCGCGCGAATTCTGGGTAGCGGTGAGCCGAAAAACGGCGCCCATGACAAACCTGTGCTGTTCTTACATCCCAAGGATTTTTGCGGCACGCTCGTTGAACTCGAGCAGAATTAGCCGCGGATCAGGGCTCAGCTTGAGCTGATACTAACGACTTTGGCAGTGTGCCCGGGCTTGATCTTGCCGCTGCACTCATCGCAGATCGGCATCGGTCGGCCACGACGTGAAAAATGTGTCGTGACCTTTTTACGCACATTACGGCGAAAACACCGACTGCAGATCAGCAAATCAGTCACGCGATCCATCAGCGTGTAGCTGACGTTCGTATCCTTTTCTGCAACTTCTGCCATCTCGCATACCTCATGGATTTGCACCCTCAAGGTAGCGAGTCGCGCGGCACAGAACCGTGCGATGGATCACATTATGGCAAATGGATGCCTCAAATCATGCGGATGCGCGCAGGGTCTCCACGTTAATCGCGGCCGCATACTCGGCCTCATGCTCCAGAGTACGCAGGTTCTTATTAATAATGCTCTGCAGGTTGGGCTTTTTCTCGGCCGGAGTTTCACCCGTGCCGATACCGCCACCGAACTCAATGAATTTTGTCACCCCGGCAGCAACCGCAGACTGCATGCAACCCACCCAATTCACCGGATTGAACAACTGGAAAAACAATCGCGTGCGGATGGAATCCGGCGATTCCTCGTGCGCAACACCGGTGTAATTCGATAACACGGTGAAATCGGCCGCGCCGAACTCGACCGCATCCAGTGCGGTACGAAATTCACGCGCTGCTGTGACCATCAGGTAGGTATGAAACGCGCCTTCGGTCTTCAGGCGTGTCGCCCGCTTACGTGGGAACAGCTCCGGCAATGCCGCTTCGAGCGCATCCAGATCGGCATCGGTACCGCCGACAACGGTCTGCAACGGCAGATTGCAACTTGCCACCTGACAGTAAAAGCGGTCCGCCAGCGGCCCGGCATCATCGACCGTCAGGCCGAGCGCCAGCATACCGCCCTCGCCGTGTTCGCCCATGAGTTCGCCGCGCTTACGCACCAGCCTCAGGCCGTCCGCGAAACTGATAACGCCGGCCGCAACGAGTGCCGTGTATTCACCCAAGCTGTGGCCGGCAGTTAGCCCCGCCTGCACGCGGTTATCCGTGAGCTCTTTAAAGACCTCAAAGCAGGCAATCTGATGCGTGAGCAAGGCCGGCTGGGTGTTTTTGGTCAGACCCAGCTCTTCCTCCGGCCCGTTATGGGACAACGCCGTGAGATCAAAGCCCAGTACTTCATTCGCCTCGGCATAAATTTTTGCGGCCGTGGGAAATTCCGCACACAGGTCGCTGCCCATACCGGCGTACTGCGACCCCTGACCGGGGAATACAAACATGATGTTTTGGTCGGACATAAAAAAAGCTCCCGTTCGATGAACGGGAGCATAAGTCCTGCTGTGCCTTACCTCAAGCGGCTTCGCTGGCGTTGAGCCAGGCTTCCAGCGCCTCGGAGCCGCCGATGTGCTCGCCGTTGATGAAAATCTGCGGCACCGTATCTTTTCCGCTCACCGCCCGCAGTGTCGCATGCGGGAAATCCTGATTGAGCTTCAGTTCAACGAAATCAATGCCGGCCTCATCCAGCATCTTTTTAGCATTGACGCAGTAACCGCAGCCATCGCGACTGAATACCGTGACATCAAGCGGGGGCTGAGCGGCCGGGTTGATGTGCGCAAGCATGGTGTCAGCATCAGAGACGTCAAAGGGATCGCCATCAACCTCCGGCTCAATAAACATCTTTTCAACAACACCATCTTTGACCAGCATGGAATAGCGCCACGAACGCATCCCGAAGCCCAGGTTGTCTTTGTTCACCAGCATACCCATGCCCTTCGTGAACTCGCCTGTGCCGTCCGGCAGGAAGGTGATGTTGTCGGCGCACTGATCGATCTGCCATTCGTTCATCACAAACGCATCGTTGACAGATACACAGACAATCTCGTCCACACCGTTGGCCTTAAATGTCGGGGCCAGTTCGTCATAGCGCGGCACGTGCTGTGACGAGCACGTGGGTGTAAAAGCACCCGGCAGCGAGAAGACCACCACGGTTTTGCCGGCAAACAGATCAGCCGTCGTTACGTCCACCCAGTCTGCGCCTTTGCGCGTTTTAAACGTGACGTCAGGCACGCGCTGTCCTTCCATATTCTTCAACATACTTATCTCCGTACTACTGTTCGTTGTCTAAAAATTGAAATTCTATTCATCAAGCAGGCTGCGCAGCATCCATGCAGTTTTCTCATGCACCTGCATACGCTGTGTCAGCAAATCAGCCGTGGGCTCGTCACTGGCATCATCAACGACATCGAAAATACTGCGTGCCGTGCGTGCCACTGCCTCCTGACCCGCCACCAGGTCAGCCACCATTTCTTCAGCCGTGAGCGTACCGGTCTGCTCCTCAATACTGGTCAGCTCGCTGAACGCCTTGTAAGAGCCCGGCGCCGGAAAGCCCAAAGCCCGGATCCGCTCGGCGATTTCGTCGACCGCCAGCGCGAGTTCGGTGTACTGCTCCTCGAACATCAGGTGGAGCGTGTTGAACATCGGACCCGTTACGTTCCAGTGGTAATTGTGCGTTTTGAGGTACAGCGTGTAGGAGTCAGCCAGCAAACGACTGAGGCCCTCGGAAATCTCACTGCGTTGCTCTTCTGAAATACCGATATTGATGCTCATTTCGTTTCTCCTCCGGGCCCTGTGCCCTGCTGCGTTACGACCCTATCTTCAGTCAATCCTATTGATAAATAAAATGGTTTTTATATGTCGATTCATTCGATTTTTTCGATTACTATTCACACATGAGCCAGACCCCGACACTGAGGCAGCTGCACTATTTCCTGGCCCTTGTGGAGCACAGCCATTTCGGGCGGGCGGCTGAAGCCTGCTTCGTTTCGCAATCCGCGTTCAGTCATGCCATTCGTGAGATGGAGGACGCGCTGGGCACTCAGCTTGTCGATCGCACCAACCGCTCCGTCACTATTACCAATACCGGCAAGGACATTGCGGTTCAGGCGCGTCTGGTGCTGCAGGATGTCGAAACGCTGGTCGACACCGCCCGCGCGACCACCGCGCCGCTCAGCGGACGCCTGACGCTTGGCTCCATTCCGACCATTGCGCCTTACCTGTTGCCACGCGCGCTACCGAAACTGCGCAAAGCACACCCGGATCTGCAGCTGTACCTGCGCGAAGGGCAGAGTGAGCACATCGTGCAGGAACTGCATGACGGCAACATTGATGTCATTCTGCTGGCGCTGCCCTACCCGATGCGCAACGTCACCACGCTGGAGCTGTTCGATGACCCCTTTCACCTTGCCTACCGGCGCGGCACCAGGCTGATTGACCCGAAGAACTTTCAGGTCAACCGACTCAATGCTGACAGCGTATTGCTGCTGGAGGAAGGTCACTGTTTGCGGGATCACGCGTTGTCCGCATGCAAGATTGCCAGCCGCGACAGTGTCAACAATTTCGCAGCGAGCAGCCTTGCGACTCTGGTCGAAATGGTGCGCGCTGATCTCGGCGTAACGTTCATACCCGAAATGGCGATTCGCGCAGGCAGTCTCAAAGGCACCGGTATCTCCACCCTGCCGATGCCGAAGGGCAATCTGCGCAAGATCGGGCTGGGCTGGCGTAAAGGCAGTGGCCGCGAAGCAGAATTCCGTTTGCTCGGCAAATTACTGCAGCAGGAATGGGCGAACTGACGCGCGGCTAGCGTGCCTCCTGCCAGGCGCGCCGCACTTCTTCAGCGATCGCGGCAATACCCCGCTGCACCTGACTGTCGTCCTGTGAGTAGGTCATCCGAATGCACTCATCACGATGCTGCCATTCGACATCAAGCCCGGGGAAAAAGTTATGTCCGGACAGCACGAGCACATCACGTTGGCGCAGGCGGCGGTACAGCTCTTCACTGCTGATCGGTAAACCGGGAAACCACAACCACAAAAATAAGGCACCTTCCGGCTTGTGCACCCGGTAGTCGATGCCTTCGAACTCGTCGTGGATATGCGCAAGCGCCTTATCCTTCTTGGCGACGTAAAACGGCCGGATGATCTTCTCGCTGATCTCAAGAATTCGGCCGCTGGCCACCAGATCATTGAGCAAAACCGCACCGACACTCGGCACCGCGAGACTGAGCACGGAATTGACGCTGCCCACCGCATCAATTATTGATTCCTCGGCCACAATGACACCCGTACGGATGCCCGGCAGGCCCAGCTTGGACATGCTCATGCACATGATCAGATCCGGGTTCCACACCGGCTTTACATCCGTAAACAGAATCTGCGGAAACGGCATGCCATAGGCATTATCAACAATGAGCGGCACACCCGCACCGCGCGCGGCGCTCAGCAGCTGCTCCATTTCGTTATCGGTGAGCACATTGCCCGTCGGGTTGGTCGGCCGCGAGATACAGACCGCGCCGATATCCGGGCCGATTTCAAGGTTGCTGACGTCGAGCCTGTATTTGAACTGGTGATCCTCCAGCTCTTCAATCGTCGGTTTGAGCGCCGTCAGCATGCCTTCGGTCAGCCCGAGGTCCTGATAACCGATGTATTCAGGCGTCACCGGTAACAGAATCTTGCGGAACGAACCGTCCGGCTGACGCCCGGCGAGCAGATTAAAAAGAATAAAGAAGCCGGCCTGGCTGCCGCTGGTCAGCGCAATGTTTTTGGCCGTCACGTCCCAGCCGTATTCCCGGTTGAACAGGTTTGCGAGTGAAGTACGAAACCGTTCCTCGCCCTGAGGTGACGGGTAGTTGGCAAACATGCGCCGGTACTCGCCTTCATTCGCGAGTATGCGTTCGATCTCCGCCTGAAACACCGCTTCGATCTCAGGTATGTGCGCGGGATTGCCGCCACCGAGCATGCAAATATCCCGGTCACTGGCGAGCGCATCGCCCAGATCATCCATCAGCTCCCGCGCACCCGTGCGGCGCGCGAAGCGTTTACCAAATTCACTCCAGCTCAAGTCTCAACCTTTTCCTTAACAACCTGCCAGCGCTTCAGCTTAGCCGCGAAATTCAATGCCGCCATCGCCGGACTCGTCGACGGCAACGCATGGTATGCAAGCGTGGATCGTACAGCGGCAGCGTCGGCCTGCACAAACCGCCGCCACGTTTCTTCGGCTTTGCGCCCGTTGAAAAAGACGCTATGCAAGGTCGGATGTGTGCTCAGCAGGGCGGGAAAATCGTTGACCTCGACAGACGCCATGTCGATCGCGCTGTCCAGACTGCCGGGCCGGTGGCAGCGGGCGATCACATCCCAGACCGCCACACCCGCGACTGTGAGGCGCTGAACCCGCGTGTCGTAGTCAAGCTCGGGGCCTGCAGCAAACAGCTCGCCCATGATGCGCCAGAACGCGTTTTGCGGTTTGCCGTAATACTGCAGCTTCTGCAGCGACGCGACGCTCGGCATGGACCCGAGTATCAGCACCTTCGGCGCATCGCCCACCAGCGGCGGAAAGCCCTGCAATCTGGTCACACCCATCCCTATTGCGAACACGGCCGGGAGGCGGCCGCATGACAAGCCGCCATTTGTAGCACAATATAGTGAAACGTTACCGCAGTTTGAGGAGGCCAACATGTTTATCAACTTCTGGTATCCGGCCATCGAAAGCACCGAACTCACGGATACACCCGTCAAGGTGCGGATGCTCGGTCAGGACTTCGTATTGTGGCGGGATGATGCGGGCACAGCCTGCTGCGTCAGCAACACCTGTACACATCGCGGCGGTTCGCTCGGCGACGGCAAAGTAGTTAACGGCTGTATTCAATGCCCGTACCACGGCTGGCGCTTTGATGGCGACGGCCAATGCACCGCTATACCTTCACTCGGGCCGAACCCGACGATTCCCGGGCGCACCCGGATTGACGCATACCCGGTGCAGGAAATTTACGGGCTGGCGTTCTGCTTTCTCGGCGACCTGCCCGAAGAGGAGCGGCCACCCATCATGCCCATTAAAGAATGCGGTCAGGAAGGTTGGGCGCACACCATTCAAACCTATCAGTTCGACATCAATTTCCAGCGCTCTATCGAGAACGGTATCGACCCCGCGCACAACGAGTTTGTGCACGATACGCACGGTTACGAAGGTAACTGGGAAGACTATCGCACGCCTGAAGTGATTCCGGAGACGACCGAATGGGGCACCGGTTTCGGCGAGTGGATCAAGGCACCGCCGCTACCGGAAGGCGCGATGAAAGATGCGTCCGGACGTGACGAAGACGCCATGATCTGGGTCGGCACGGGCCACGAAGGTGCGGCGAGCCTCTGGACGTTCATCCATCCGACTGAAGCGATGCATATACATCAATATATGTACGAGTGCCCGATTGATGAGCATCATGTGAGGGTCTGGCTCATTAACCTGCGTAATTTCTTACCCGACGCCAAGCACGACGAAACCGTGATGGCGCGCAATGAGTATGTTGTTTTGCAGGACCGTGACGTACTTGAAGAGCTGCACCCTGTTGAGACGCCGCCGACTAACGATAAAGAAAGTTTTATGCCCGCAGACCTTTGCATCGGTCACTACCGGGAGCGGCTCAAGGAATGGGAGCGCCGCGGCTGGCGTATAGACAGTAAAACGGTCACCGCGAACGAACGACGCGTCGCCTATGCCATTCCGTCGCCGGAGCGCCGCAAACACAAGGGCTGGGTGCTGGACTCGATTCCGCTGTGTGCCGCCGATGAGGCAGCGGCAGAGGAATCCGGCGCGGAACTTGATCAGGCTGCGGGTATCTGAGCACGTATGATTGCTGATAGCGGGCGGGAGCGCCCATGACACGCCCTCGCCTGGTCCTGATCGCCGCACTGGTCATCCTGATGGGTGCGGCCTTCTGGTTTGATCTCGGCAGCATCATTACGCTCGAAAACTTCAAAGCCAGTCAGGCCAGAATCGACGCATGGGTCACCGACAGACCTGTCACTGCCGCACTCACCTACTTCATCGTCTACATCGCGATGGCCGCGCTGAATATTCCCGGAGCTGCGATTCTGACGCTGGTCGGCGGTGCGCTCTTTGGTTTGTTGCAAGGCACGGTGCTGGTTTCGTTTGCGAGCACCATCGGTGCCACCCTGGCGTTCCTGCTGTCACGCTATCTGCTGCGTGACTGGGTTGAAAACCGTTTCGCGGGCTTCAGTGAACGCATCAACCAAGGCATCAAGAAAGATGGCGCGTTCTATCTGTTCACGCTGCGACTGATACCGGCGTTCCCGTTTTTCGTCATTAACCTGGTCATGGGGCTGACGCGCATGCCTGTGCTGACCTATTACCTTGTCAGTCAGATCGGCATGCTGCCAGCGACGCTGATTTATGTGAATGCCGGCACTCAGCTGAGCAAACTGGAGACCACCGGCGACATCCTCTCCCCTGCACTGCTCGGCTCTCTCATCCTGCTCGGTGTGTTTCCGCTGATCGCAAGATTTCTGGTCAACCGTTACAAGGCGGGACGCCTGTACCGCCA
The DNA here is from genome assembly GCA_013001905.1 of Gammaproteobacteria bacterium. Taxonomy (GTDB): domain Bacteria; phylum Pseudomonadota; class Gammaproteobacteria; order Steroidobacterales. The sequence continues at coordinate 26,850 of JABDLC010000004.1, forward strand.
CTTTAAAAAGCCGTCAAAATTCGACACCAACATGGTGGTCATCGGCGCAGGATCGGCCGGGCTGGTGACGTCGTACATTGCAGCCGCTGCGAAAGCGAAGGTCACGCTCGTCGAGCGGGAAAACATGGGCGGCGACTGCCTGAATACAGGCTGCGTGCCCAGCAAAGCGCTCATTCGCTCGTCGCGCATTGCTAACTACATCCACCGTGCGCCCGAATTCGGCTTGCTGCCGGCCACTGCAAAGGCGGATTTTTCCGCCGTCATGCGTCGCGTGCAGGACGTGATCGCAAAGATCGAGCCGCATGATTCCATCGAGCGTTACACAGCACTCGGCGTTGATTGCGAAGCCGGCAGCGCAGAGATTGTGTCGCCGTGGGAAGTCAAAGTCGGCGACAAAACGATCACCACGCGCAGCATTGTGATTGCCAGCGGCGGCAAACCTGCAATCCCCCCGATACCCGGCCTGGACGAGGTTGATTACCTGACCTCTGACACGCTCTGGGACTTGCAGGAACTACCGCAACGGCTATTGGTACTCGGCGGCGGCGCGATCGGCTGTGAGCTGGCGCAGGCGTTTCGCCGACTGGGCAGCCAGGTTACGCAGGTGGAAATGATGCCGCGCCTGCTGGCCGTTGAAGATGCACCTGTGTCAGCAGCGATCGAAGCGGAATTTGCCGCTGACGGAATTCGGGTACTAACCGGCATGAAAGTCACCCGCTTCAGCAGCGCTGCCGGGCAGTTAACGGCAACGGCGGAAGCAGAAGACGGCGCCACACAAGACATTGAGTTCGACAAAGTGCTGGTCGCGACCGGTCGTCAGGGTAACACCGAGGGACTGGGTCTCGAAAACCTCCGCTTCGGCGATGACGGTATTGAACTCAATCGCAACGGCACTGTGGTCGTTAATGAGTACCTGCAGACGGCGTACCCCAACATCTACGCCTGCGGTGACGTCGCCGGCCCCTATCAGCTCACGCACGCAGCCGCGCATCAGGCCTGGTATGCAGCGATGAATGCGCTGTACGGCAGTCTGTGGAAATTCCGCGTCGATTATTCAGTGCTGCCGCGCGCCGTTTTCTGTGACCCTGAAGTCGCGAGCGTCGGCATTAACGAACAACAGGCTTGCGAACAGCAACTTGATTATGACGTCACTGAATACGGCATCGACGATCTTGATCGCGCCATTGCCGACGGCGAAGCTCATGGCTTTGTGAGAGTGATCACGCCGACCGGTAGCGACAAGATTCTGGGCGTCACAATCGTCGGTCCGCATGCGGGCGACATCATCAGCGAATACGTGCTCGCCATGCGCAACGGACTTGGGCTCGGCAAGATACTCGGCACCGTGCACATCTATCCGACGCTGGCTGAGGCCAATAAATTTGCCGCCGGAAACTGGCGCAAAGCCAACCTCTCAGAGCGTTTGCTGGCGCTGTCGGCCTGGTTCAACAGACGCGGAATCGATTAAGTCAAACTGCCCGGCCCGCTGCCCTTCTGGCCCTGCGAGCGTTACATTTTGCTACACATCACCCGCTACAAGGGTGCGAAAATGTGAATCTCAAATGAACAGCCAACCGACAACTGAAGCCCTCATCCGAATTCGCGGGCTGACGCGCGCCTATACGATGGGCGACACGACGATCAACGCGCTGAGCGGTGTCGATCTCGACATCTACCCCAACGAGTACGTAGCCATTATGGGGCCATCGGGATCCGGCAAGACCACGCTGATGAACATGATCGGTTGTCTCGACAGCCCGACGTCCGGCACTTACGCATTGAATGGGACAGAAACCTCAGGCATGTCCGACAGCGCGCTGGCACGGGTACGCAACCGGGAAATCGGCTTCGTTTTTCAGACCTTTAATCTGCTGGCGCGCGCAACTGCTTTGCACAATGTGGAACTCCCATTGATCTACACCGGCCTGCCTAAGGCGGAACGCATAGAGCGATCCGAAGCGGCGCTGACCAAAGTCGGTCTGGGTGAACGGATGGAGCACAGACCCGGGGAGATGTCAGGTGGTCAGCGACAGCGAGTAGCCATTGCTCGTGCACTCGTAACGGAACCGAGCATTCTGCTCGCGGATGAACCGACCGGAAATCTTGATTCGAAGACCGGTCATGAGATCATGATGCTGTTCGATGAACTGCACAGCAGCGGCCAGACCATCGTACTCGTGACCCATGAATCCGATATTGCAGAACATGCCCGACGGGAGATTGTGCTGCGCGATGGCCGGGTGGCGAGCGATACTGCCGCGGCAGAGATTGCTGCTGCCACTACAACAACATCGAATATATAAGAGAGCCCCGATTTTGCGAATCAGACCCATAATTGCACTTGCCCTGCCGGTCGTCCTGCCAATCGTCCTGCTGAGTGCATGCGCGCAGGAAGCGGAGCAGCGACAAACCTGGAATATCGCTCCGGTCACCACCCGCGATATCGTTGTGTCGGTGCAGGCTGCCGGCATTATTGAGCCGGTCACCACCGTTGAGCTCAAGTCAAAAGCGTCCGGAGAGATTCTGGAAATTGCGGCAGACACCGGCGATGTGGTCGATGCAGGCACATTGCTCGTGCAGATCGATAAGCGCACACCACGCAACAGCCTGGCACAGGCTCGTGCCGAACTGGAGGCCGCAGGCGCGCGCCGAGACATTGCCAAGACGCAACGCGATCGCGCCAAAGACCTGTTCGGCTCCCGCACCATCAACGAAGTCGACTACGAGCAAAGCATTCTCGAACACGCCAACGCGAAGGCTGAGGTTGTCAGAGCGGAAGTCGCCGTAGAAAACGCGCGTATTGCGCTGGACGATACCGAGGTGCGCGCCCCCATTCGTGGCACGATTATCTCCCGCGATGTTGAAGTCGGTCAGGTTATCTCGTCACCGACTCAGGATGTCGGCGGCGGCACGGTGCTGCTCACCATGGCGGATTTGCGCTCGGTGCAGGTGCGCGCGCTGGTCGACGAAACCGACATCGGCAAAATCCTGCCGGGGCAAAAAGCCAGCGTCACCGTGGCAGCCTACCCCAACCAGCCGTTCGCCGGCGCAGTGCGCAAGGTTGAACCGAAAGCAGAAGACGAGGAAGCCGTGACACTGTTTGCCGTGATTGTCACGATTGATAATGAAGGCGGACTCCTCAAACCCGGTATGAACGCAGAAGTTGAAGTGGATATCGCCAGCCGCTTCGGCGTACCTGCAGTGCCGACGATTGCGCTGAGGACACCACGCGACATCACTGCAGCGGCGATGTACACCGGCATTGAGGAAGACGTACTTCGGGAACAATTGCGCAGTGGCGGCATGACGGTCCCCGATGCCTGGTCCGGTGCGACGGGTATGGCTGATGAAGCGGAATCCGCTGACGACGAAAGCAAGGACGAGAGCCAGTCCGAAACAGAGCCCGCTACGAGCGAGCCGCCGACATACAGCGCGCCTGTCGACAGTGAGCCGCTGATGGATCAGGGCTACCTGTTCGGCGGTGAGTATTGGCTGCTGGTCATGCGCAATGGCGAGCCCTACGCGCAAAATGTTCAGACCGGCCTGACCGATCTCGATTACAGCGAAATTGTGGCCGGGCTCAGCTCAGATGACGAAGTCATATTGCTGCCAAGCACAGATCTGATCATGACGCAGGACCGGTTCCAGCGCATGATGGGGCAGTTCAGCGGGCTGCCGGGCCGCAAGACCGATGATGAAGACGATGAGTAACTCAACAAGGTAAGTTCCGATGCTGTTGTGGGAAATGATTGTTGTTGCATTGCAGTCCATACGCGCCAATTTTTTTCGGGCGGTGCTGACCATGCTCGGCATCATTATCGGTGTCGCTGCGGTGATCAGCATGGTTGCCATCGGCAGCGGCGCCCAGCGTGCGATCACTGACCAGCTGGACAGCCTGGGCGGCAACATTCTCTCGGTGCGCACGAGCTCGTGGATGCGTCGGGGTGTATCCGTCACGGATGAGAAACTGACGCTCAGTGATGCCGAAGCCATTGCGCGCGATGTTGCGGCGGCGACTGCCGTGGTCCCTGAGACGTCGGGCAGAATTCAGGTGAAGTTCGGCAACCAGAACGAGAACATCAATATCGTCGGCACGACCCCGAATTTTATGGACGTGAACAGATACGAGCTGCTCTATGGCCGCATGTTTACCGATGCGGAAATTGCCGGCAAAAAGCGGGTTGTTGTGCTGGGCGGCGGCGTGCCGCCCATGCTGAAAACCGACCCGACAATGCTGATCGGCAAGTCCATCATCATCAAAGGCACATCGTTCAATATCATCGGTATTTTCGAGGAAAAAGGCGCCGTTGGTTTTCAGAATACCGATGAGCATGCATGGGTGCCGGTCAGCACAGCGCAGTCGCGCTTAACGGGCAGCGATACGCTCACGGCCATCAGCGTGCAGATAGATCCGAATGTGCCGCTCGATATCGCCATGATAGACATTGAGCGCGTGATGCGGCGTGAACATCAGATCATTCCCGGCGGCAGCAATGATTTCGCCATCAGCGACCGCAAACAGTTTTTAAACATGCAGCAGGAAGCGGCGGAAATCTTTTCCTACCTGCTGGCCGGCATTGCCGGCATCAGCCTGATCGTCGGCGGTATCGGCATCATGAACATCATGCTGGTGACGGTTACGGAACGCACCCGTGAAATCGGGATACGCAAAGCACTCGGGGCAACGCGCACCAACATACTGCTGCAGTTTCTGATCGAAGCGATGGCGCTATGTATTGCCGGCGGCCTGCTGGGCATTGCACTCGGCGCGACCGCCGCAACCGCGATCGCCTCCGCTGCCGGCTGGTCAACGCCGATGTCGGTATCTGCCGTGCTGATCGCCTTCGGTTTCAGCGCCGGCGTCGGACTGGTGTTCGGCCTGCTGCCGGCACGCAAGGCGGCCCGCCTCGACCCGATTGAAGCACTGCGTTACGAGTGAGCTTTTAAGCAGCTGTAATGCAAGGCATTTCAGCCTGTAAGTATCATCACCTATAGCGTGCTCGCCCGGGCGCGCGGAGACTGTCTCATCAGGCAGGCGCGACAACAGCGCCTCGCAGCTTGAGGAGACGAACATGTATATCAATTTCTGGTACCCGATTATCCGCAGCGAAGATCTCGCGATGGATACACCGGAAAAGGTCAAAGTGCTGGGCTGCAACCTCGTTGTATTCCGCGATGAGAACGGCGATGCCGCCGTGCTGAGCGACACCTGCGTGCACCGCGGCGGCTCACTGGGCGGCGCCTGGTCAGCCGGCCCGAACGTGCCGCGCATTGTTGACGGCCGCGTAGTCTGCCCCTATCACGGCTGGGAGTTCGGCGGCGATGGTGCCTGCAAACACATCCCGTCTATCGGTTACGACAGCAAACCGCCGGCGCGTGCCAAGGTTGATTCCTACCCCGTCGAAGAACGCTACGGCATCGTGTTTGCATTCCTCGGTGATTTACCGGAAGAAGAGCGCCCGCCGCTGCTGGAAGTCGAGGAATACGATGACCCGAACTGGCGCGCCAATACCGTGCTGACTCTGGATATCAACTACTACTATGAGCGTTCCATCGAGAATGCTCTCGATCCGGCGCACAATGAGTTTGTCCATCCCACGCACGGCTTCACCGCGATGAACCGCGAGACTTACCATGTGCGCGAGTACGACACAGAAGACAACGCTCAGGGCTGGGGCATGTGGTTCATGCACCGCTTTGATGCGCCGCCTCTGAAGGAAGAAAACTGGGGCAAGACCCGTACCGAAGCCGGTGACCTGTGGGCCGGTGGCGGCACCTACGGACCCAATACCGTGATCACCCACATCAATCCGACACCGGAGATGGGTTTCCGTCAGTATTTCTTTGAGCAACCCATCGATGAGACACACACGCGCATCTTCTTCCTCAACATGCGCAACTTCATGCTGGATCCGAAACATGACGGCCCGATTCATGCGCGCAATAAAGAGATCGCGAAGCAGGACATCGACATCATGGAGCACGTGTATCCTACACAGACGCCGATCTCCAATACGAAAGAAGTATTGATGCCGGCCGACAAAGCAATCGTGGCGTATCGCGAATGGCTCACGAAATTCGATGACGCCGGATGGCGTGTCGATATCGATGAGTTCAATCGACGCAATGGTAAAGCCACAGCGTTTGCCATTCCGTCACCGGCGCGCCGCGAATCCAAAAACTGGGTGGTCGAAGCAGTGCCTCTGGTCGGCGACCGGGCCGAGCGGAAACTCTCGGCTGTCAATTAGTCGGCACACGCACTGATCAGAAGCCCTGACGGCCTGCGCTGTCAGGGCTTTTTTTATGCAGCGCAACAAACTTGCGCCGACCGTGCCCCCATGATTTAATTCAACCGCTTTAATAATGAAGTGGCAATACCAGCCGCTCACTACGGGGGTCAATGTGTACCGATACTGCAACCGGGTCGCTGTGTCAGCGATCACCGCTCTCCTTCTGTCCGTCGTGCTGCCGGCCGGCGCTCAGCAACTGGACGAACCTCCCACAAAGATCAGCAAGCTGGCTACCGAAGAGCTGGTCGTGACCGCGCGTAAACGCGAAGAGTCGTTGCAGGATGTACCGTTGTCCGTCAGTGCGTTTTCAGCAGAGCAACTCCAGCGAGCCGGCGCAGCAGACAATGAAGACATTGCCCTGTTAACGCCGAATTTCAATACGGTGCGCCAAATTGGCCGTCGTCTCGATCGCCCCACGATCAGGGGGCAATCAGCGGCCGCAGTCGGGGGCGAACCGAACGCATCGTATTTTATTGATGGCGTAGCTGTTGCAGGTAGCATTTCAACCGTGACTTTAGGGCCAATCGAACGCGTCGAAATTTTGCGCGGCCCACAGTCTGCTCAGTTTGGTCGCGCCACGTTTGCGGGCGCTATCAACTATGTCACCCGTAAACCCACGGATGAACTGATTGGTGAGGTCAAAGCCAAGCTGGGCGACCATGACACCAAGCAGATTTCTGTCTGGGCAAGCGGCCCGGTTGTACCCGAAGTGCTGCGATTCTTTGTTTCGGCAGGCTACAACACCTACGGCGGCGAATGGCGGAATTCACTGAAAGCAAATCAGCCGCCAGTGGGCGGTTTCATCAATCGCGACCCTTTAGTCGGCAGTCCACCGCAAGGTGACGACAACACACCGCTGGGCGGCACCGAAACAAAGGATGCGCAGCTAAAACTAGTAATGAACCCTACCGATTCCAGCGAACTTTCGCTCAAGTTTGGTTTTACTCAGGGCCGCGATGATCATTATGCGCAACTCCTGCAGGAACCGGGTGAGCTTAATTGCTTTTTGCCCACTGACGGCAGCAACGGCACACGGGATAACAGTGATGAGCCCTGGTTCACTACGTCGAAGGGTCAGTTCTGCGGCACTTTTGACCCTAAGGCTGTTCAATACAAGCGTGTGAATCCGTTCGCGCCGACCAGTCCGGGGTTTAATTACGCAGGCTACTTCCCAGGCGGATTTAATTCGATGACCGGCATCAATGCACTCGTTGACGGATTGCCCGTCAACGGTGGGCCACGCCAGGCTCGATTAAACATCCCGGATATTCGCACCGGTATGGCGTTTGCGGATTTTTCCACTCTGCCGGAAAGCGTACAGTTGTCAGCCTTCGGCCGCGTTACCCAACCTGAAGACTGGCTCGCAACACCGGAACGCGTTGGTGCTACTCGTGACCAACGTCGCTTCCTGCTGGATTACACGCAGGACCTGGGCGCCTGGACCGGCATAATCCGTCTCGCCTACAACGAGGACGAATTTAAGCAGGGTCTTGATCTTGACCGTACTGAACAACGCTATCTCGGCGGACTGTTTAGCAACTACGCCATTAATGACACAGAAGACTATGCGGTGGAACTGCGTCTGGACAGCCCCGCCGACAACCCGCTGCGGGGCTCTATAGGCACTTACTATTTTGATTCCGAGCTAAAGAGCAAAACCAAGCGCTTTATCGGAATTGGCGGCTTCGCGCAGTTTGAAAAGCCACTTCAGCGCACAACGGAGAACAGCGCGGTATACACAACGCTCGAATACGACATTTCGGACCAGTGGACTATCAGCGGTGAAGCGCGCTACGCGAAAGATGAAAAGACTATTGAAGCGCAATTCTCCTGCACAGACCCTGATGATCCGAACTTTGGCCGCAAGGCACGTGACGAGCAGGAAACTAAAGCCCTGACACCGCGCGTCACTCTGCGCTATGAGCCAAATGATGATTTGATGCTGTACGCACTAGCCGCGAAAGGTAACAAGCCGGCCGAGTTCAACGGCGCGTTTTTTCGGGTTGCAACGGGCGAAGGCTGTGAAACAGCTAAGGCTATTGATGCTGGTATTACGCAGATTAAAGAAGAAAAGGCGTGGACCTACGAGACAGGCGCCAAGAAAAAATGGCTGGACGGTAGGCTCGTCACTAATCTGTCGCTGTTCTACATCAACTGGCGCAACCAGAGTGTGTTTCAGGTCCGCCCCGTCAATGGTGTGCTTACTCAAATTACAGGTAACGCAGGTAAGAGCGAAGTGTTCGGCCTTGAATTGGAGACATCGTATGTCTTTACCGAGTACCTGACAGGTCGATTCAGCTACGGACTGGCAGACGGTAAGTTTGTCAGATACAACGACTCCGTTATCGCAGAGTCAACCGGCTTCGGACTTGTCATCGACCCTATGACGAATCAACCTTTGCGCGTCGACCCTGATCCTGCTGACGATAATGACAATGACCGTGACCTGGTATTCGATGAAAGTGCGAACAATGCAAAAGGCAACCGCCTGCCGTCATCGCCCAAGCACTCGTTCGTGGTTGCACTCGACTACCAGCGAGAAACTTCGTTGAGCCTTCTCGGGATCGACAGTATCGAATGGTTTGCACGGACTGACTTCGTGCTCGAAACTGATCGCTACAGCTCGGCGACCAACTTCATCAAATTCCCAAACCGTAAGCTGTTGAATATGCGCATTGGCCTGGATCAGCCTACATGGACACTGACGGCGTATGGCAGCAATCTGCTCGACGATCAGACCCCAACAGCTATTTTCGGTTTTGAAGTTATTAATGGCCTGAACTGGCAAAACGGTTTCGATGTTGACTCAAACCTGCCTAACAACACGACCGGGCGCACGCCTAATATGAACTCGTATGCACCGCCTCCGGGTCGGCAATACGGAGTGGAGTGGCTGTACCGCTTTGGCAACTAGCCGGGTGTTTCAAGTGCCTGACTAGTACTCCTGCACTAAGGAATAATCCAGCGGCGCCTGCATGGCGCCGTTGCTTTTTGCGACCTGTCCGTTCTTGATCACCCACGGCACGTCCAGCATCACACTGATATCGTCGAGCGGGCTGCCGGTAACCGCGATGATATCGGCCCGGCTACCCGGCGTAACAGTGCCGGTCAGCCCATCCACACCGAACAATTCCGCGGCCACGACCGTCGCGGAACGTAACGCATCCTCAGGCGTCATGCCGAGCTCAACCATACGCAGCAGCTCATCGGCGTTGCGGCCGTGCGGATAAATACCGCAATCGGTGCCGAATGCGATCTTTACGCCTTTCTCATAGGCACGCTCAAATGCGCGTGACTCGTTGCGCAGCGTGACGGATTTCGGCTCCCGCTTGCCGAGAAACCGTTTCGCAATTGACGGCGGTTCAGCCACCGTCAGCGTCGGCACCAGCACAGTGCCGTTCTTCTTCATCAGTCGCAGCCCTTCGTCACTGACGAGATAGCCATGCTCAACGCTGTCAACGCCCGCTTCCACCGCGTCAAGAATGGCGTCAGCATCGTACGCATGCACAGTTGCTTTGATTCCGCGACGGTGGGCAGTCTGCACGATGGCCGTCATTTCATCTGCGGTCATGTGCTGCAAGAGCCCGGTGTTCGAGCTGAATCCACCGGTCGCCTTAAACTTGATGAGATCAGAGCCGGTCTTTTCAAGATGACGCACCAGCGTGCGGCAGTCGTCGGCACCGTCGCATACACCGGCCGCCGCCCTCTCGTCAGGATCGCTGCTGCCGGACTCGTCACCGTGACCCCCGGTCACTGAAACAGAGGCACCACTGCCTATGACGGTCGGCCCGACTATCTGCCCCTTGTCGATCGCGTCGCGCACAGCAAACACCGACTGCGGATCCGAACCCAGATCGCGCACGGCGGTAAATCCGGCTGCCAGATTCAGCCGCGCTGCGATGACCGCATTGACGGTGGCCGCGCCTGCCGGCGCATAGCTGTTAACGCCGGCAAACCCGGGGCTGTAGCTGCCCGTTGCCCGCGACAGATGCACATGTGAGTCGAATAGCCCCGGCATCACAAATTGTGCCCGCAGATCGATGACCTCGACCACGGCATCACCAGTGTCGAGCGTGCCCGGGTCGGCAAAGCCCTCGGTTATCCTCTCGATGCGTTCATTGCGCACCACCACGGTCTGCTCGCGCAGCGGTGGCTTGCCCGCTTCCTGCAACAGCGTGCCGGCATGAATGACCAGCACGGTGTCCGGGCGCTCCGGCTGCTTCGGGCCAAACGGAAACCCCTGGGCATAGACGCTCTGATGCGGAGCGACGACCAGCGCCACAAGCCATACGATGATTCGGCAAGCACTCATCGCAGACTGACCGGCGACCCGACTTTACGCGTGGTCACCCCGCGCCGGTAAACGCCATCCTGAGTGTAGATTTCGCCTGACTTCATCACGAACCGGACTCGCTGCAGTTCCGTTATATCCTCGAGCGGGTTACCGGCGACTGCAATGAGATCGGCGCGCGCACCGGGAGCTATCTGCCCTGAATCAATGCCCAGTAAATCTGCGGCGGCAGTTGTCGCTGAGTAGATCACGTCTGCATTGCTCATGCCCAGTTCAGCCATGAATTCCAACTCCAGTGCATTCTGGCCGTGATCGAAAATGCCTACATCGGTGCCGAACGCGATCCTGACACCCATCGCGTAGGCCTTCTCAAATGCTTTCGCTTCATCTCTTAATACGCCGCCCTTGCCGGTACCCGCCATGTCGGCCCACATAGACGGACGGCTGATCAACAACGTCGGCACCAGATAGGTGCCCTGCTTCTTCATCTGCCGCAGCGCTTTATCATCCAGCAACCACCCGTGTTCCAGCGAATCCACGCCCGCATCCAGCGCAACCCGCGCTGCGTCAGCGCTGTACACATGCGCGGCCACTTTAAGGCCACGGCCGTGAGCCGTCTCGACAATCGCGCGCATCTCGTCAGCCTCGTACATCTGCTGCGTGCCGGTGCCCGACATGAAGCCGCCCGATGCTGTGAACTTGATGAGGTCGGCACCGAGCTTCACGTTGTGTCGAACCGCCCGCGCGCATTCAGCAGCGCCGTCACATACTCCCTCAGCGCGGCGCACGTGCGCGTGCAACGATTCACTAGCACCGAAGCCTTTATCGCCGTGCCCGCCCGTGGATGACAATGTCGGCCCCGATACCAGCATCGTCGGGCCCGGCAATACGCCCTGATTGATCGCATCGCGCAACGCGAATGCGGACTCATCGTCAGCGCCGACATCCCGCACGGCGGTGAAACCTGCTGCCAGCGTACGCTGCGCGAATACGGCTCCGTTCAGCGCAAAATCAGTCTTGGAAATGGTGCCGCCGCCAGTTTGTGCATTGCGGATAAAAACGCTGGGCTGCGCGGTCATGTGCACGTGCGCATCAATCAGCCCCGGCAGTACAAAGTGATCACGCAAATTAACCACGCTGACCTTTTGCGGGCGGCGAAACACGTCACCGAACTCGGCCGGCTCAAGGTAGCCCGCTTCGATCGCGGCGATGCGACCGTTCACAATCGCGATGCTGGATTCTTTTCGGGGCGTGTTGCCGGGTTTCGCCAGCAGCGTTCCGGCGTGCACAACCACGGGATCACCCGTTGTGCCGAGCGTGTTGGTATGCCCGCCGGCAAACGCGGTCGTCACCGACAGCAGGCAAAGCGCTAAAACAGACAAGCGGTGTGGCACGTGCAGCGCCCTCCCGGGTCATGAGTGCCGCTACGGGTTTAACGCAGCTGCTTTAATGGCTGGTGAATTTAAACCCGCGGCTTGGGCCAGGTCAAATGATGCTCGTCGATCACAAAATTGTGCGCATGACGCACGGGGGGATGGTAGTGCGGATGACTGTGCGGCTCCGGGCCTTCGTCACCCCGGTGGTCGTGCTGATGGTGCTGCCCGTGAGTGTGCCGATGCAAATGATCCACCGGATCGTGCTCATGCTCGAGGTTTTCGCCACCGTGACGCGGCCAGACCAGTCCTGCCAGACCGGCGAGCACCACAATTGCGGAACCCATCCAGAGCGCCGTCGTGTCGATACCGAAGCGCGCACCCAGTTGCCCGGCCAACGGGTATGCCAGCAACCAGCACGCATGCGACAACGCAAACTGGGCAGAAAAATAAGCAGCGCGATCCGATGGGCGTGCTGATCTGTTAACCACGCGACCTGCAGGCGTTTGTACCAGCGACCAGCCCAGTCCGATCGCAAACCATACTGGCAACATGGTCGTTAAGCCCGGATTCGCCGCAATCGCCAACACGCCGGCACCCATAACAAACGCGCCGGTCACCATGACGATTTTATCGGTCAGTTGGTCGATGATCTTCGGCACGGTCAGCGCTGCAAGCATTGAACCAAATCCCGCAGCAGCAAATGCCATGGCCACCT
>JABDLC010000031.1 GCA_013001905.1 Gammaproteobacteria bacterium
TCCATGGCAAAGCGCAGATTTTCCTGCAGTCGCGCAATGCCCTCGTTGGCGGTGTAATTCTGGCGACCCTGGTTGTAGACGGTCACCGCACCCAGCACGAGAAACAGCCCGATGACCATCGAGACCATCAGTTCGACCAGCGTCATACCGCGTTGCGTGTGCGTTTTTGTTGCTAGAGTTTTTGTGACTAGAGTTCGCATAGTTCCAGATCTCACATCCGTGCTTCGAGCGTGTAAGTCAGGGGCTGGTCGTAGCCGGGTTCCGGCCATTCAATCTGAATTCGATAGGTGTTCACGATCGGGCCCGGGACAAAGACAACCGCGGTGTCCGACCCTGGCGGCATGCGCGCATCAATGTCGTCAAGCCACAACTGCAGGTCATGAGCGGCCATTTCAGCGGGTGTGCAATCGTTAGCCTGATTGACGCAGTTGTTAAGCCCCGGTGCGCCGGCATACGCGACCAGCGCGCCGCGATTCGCGCGGATCCGGTCCATCAAATCTGCAGCAAGCGTGACGGCTGTCGTGCGATAGAGGGCGGTGCGGCCGGCACGCAGGCCTTCAACGTACAGTGCCGCGATACCCAGCATGCCGATCGACAGCACCACCAGCGAAATCAGCGACTCCAGCAAAGTGAAGCCTTTTTGATGTTGTTTGTTGACGAGCTTATTCATCAGTTTCATGGACCTAGCAGCCTCCTGCCGGGTTGGCGCCGGCTTGCACCTGAGCCTGTTCACGATAGATCTGCGGACGACCGGTCGGTGTCAGCTGAATCCAGCGACCGGCAGCAACGCCGCCACCTGTATTCGCGTCACCGCGGTGATCGCAGAGCTGAAAATTGAATACTGTGTTCACACCGCCGAGCTGCTGGAGCGGAAAGCCGTTCGGCCCGAATATCAGGCGCGGCGCTGCTGCCAGCGGGTTCTGCGCATCGGAATAGTCCAGATCGATGCCGTCCGGCAGCGGTCCGTGGGTAAATAAAATGTCTTGTGCACCGGTGTGCGCCATATCAGGGTTGGCGGGTGCCACGGCATCCACGAACACGATCCAGCCGTCTTCGAAACCGGAACCCGCCGTGCAGTCCGGGCTTTCTTCAGACCACTCATCGCTCGGGCAGATAGAAATGCTCGCGCGACGCTTCAGTGCCTCGGTACGGGCCATGTGCAACGTGATCGCCAGGTCGTTGGCAGTCGTCGACATGCGGTTGTTCGCCATAAACCCGCTGAAGGCGGGGATCCCCACTGTCATAAGGATGCCGGCGACAAACAGCACGGTCATCAGCTCAAGGAGGCTGAAACCTGCCTGCTCGCGTCGCTGCATATTCAGTCGTTGTATGTTCAGTTGAGCCATTTAGCTAAATCCGTTTTGCCCGGTGCCCCGGGCGTGACATCACGTTGGCGATACTACGGACGGCCTGTGGCCAAAACATTGAACTTAATCACGGTTGCGGCATTCAGCCTCGCTCAGCGCCGCACCAGACACCCTCCTGCACCGGCCTGCACGAACTATAAAACCACCTTACAAAGTATTAATAAGCTATTGTTATTAATTGTATTTATTAGGCTTTTAAGGGGGAGATATCGGGCGGCGGATGCAGCAATCTGAGGCAACATAATTCACCAGCCTGTGAGCTGGCTCACAGTTTCGAAGCCACCGCGGGCAATGGGATGAGCGGTCATCGGCTGCCGACAAACGGTCAGCTCAGAGCAGATCCATCAGCTGATCGCGCACCAGCTCTTTGATCACCGAGATCGACGTGATACCCGCCAGCACTATGGCGATGGTGGAGAAATCCCACTCGTTGAGAACGAAGCCCAGGGCCACGGCAGCGCCGGGCGGGTGCTCTGTGCCGGTGGTCACCATGATGAACATGGCCAGCCCCACGGCGGCGGCGCCCAGCACAATCCGGACGGTCCGCTCGTCAAGCAGCACCAGATTACTGATGGCGAGCACCAGCGTGGACACCGCACAGCCCACCAGGATGCCGACCAGGTAGCCGCCGATCAGGCAGCGGGGTCGCGATGCGCGCAGGGTCGGTGTGACAAAGGCGACCACCGAGCTGGCCCCCAGCGCCGCGATAAACACCGTTTGGTAAAACGCATCCAGCATGAGCAAGACCACCAGCATCACCGCGCCGACAAAGCAGCACTGGGCGATGTAGCGGATCCTGTTAGCGGCAAATTTCGGGTCGATCAGGAAATTGCCGGGCCGGAACCGGGCCAGAAAACCCTGCAGAAAACTCATACCTTGCTCCTGCACCGTCGTTATTAACGGCGCACGAACCAGTATCGCAGAGCTGCTTGGCCTGCGTGAAGTGCGCCGGCGTGAAGCTCCGGCGCGCTATCCGGGTGATCTGCGCAGTCGCTGCTAGTGACGCACGCCGTTTCGCGGCCCGCGACGGCACGTCGACGTGCCGCTCATTTCATCCATGACAGCTCGTACAGCTTCAGAGTACCGGACGTTGCACCGACCATCATTGCGGGCAAGACTGGAAACGTGGGGATCGCGTATATCTGACGTTTTACGGATCGCATCGTTATTATTGTTTTTCTGATGCATAGCCTTTCTCCATTAACGATTCCAAACTACACCCCACCCGACTCTGCGCGAAGGAACTGGCTCAAGTTATTGATCTATGGTTGATTACGATTTACATAAACTGCCACCGGCCGGCCTCGGCAAGCGCTTGCTTGCAGCCCTGTATGACTGGCTGCTGGTGCTGGCGGTGATGATGGTGGTGTCGATACCGGTGGTCGCGCTGCGGGGTGATGCAATCGCGACCGGTAATGCCCTCTATCAGGCGGCCCTGATGCTCATTGCCGGCGTGTTTTTCTGCGGATTCTGGGTGCGTGGCGGCCAGACACTGGGCATGCGTGCCTGGCGGCTGCGACTGATCAGCGATCACGGGGCAGCCGGCGAGGTATCGGTGCCCGCCGCTGCGCGGCGCTATCTCAGCGCCTGGCTGTCGGTAATGCTCCTCGGTCTGGGGTTTGTCTGGTCATTATTCGACCCGCAGCGGCGCGCGTGGCATGACCGCTGGTCCGGCACCCGCATCGTGGTGCTGCCGAAACGCACAAAAGACTGAGCGTTTTATGGCAGCGCTTACGACATCCGGTTGAGTGCGATGAATGTGCCGCCAGCCAGCAACGCGGTCGGCATCCAGGCCACCAGCACCGGACTCAGGTCGAAAACGGCGCCGCTGTCGGCCAACGTATTGCTGAGCAGAAAATACCCGACGCCGATCAACACGCCGACGATCATCCGCGCACCCGCACCCGTGTCGCGCAGGGAGCCGAATACAAACGGCACGGCGAGTACACACATGACCGCAATACCGGCCACCGTCGCGACCCGGCTCCAGAACACAATTTCATAGCGCTCGGAATCCAGCCCGTTGCTCTTGAGATAGCCGATGTAGTCGTATAGTTCGGGTGCCGTCAAACTGCTGTCGTTCACCGCGGTAATGGATAGCAGGTCGTTCAGCTTGTTGACCTGTGCCGCGTCGATCTCGGTGCCGATACTGACGCCTGAGGATTCGAGTACGGATTCACGATAATTGCGAAACACCCAGACATCGTCTGCTGACTCAAAGGAATCAGCCCGGCCGATGCCGGCGAGCTCACCCTCCCCCTGCATACGGAACACGTAGACGCCCGCGTTCTCCACGGCATCAATAGACGGCCGCACGTTAAATATTTTGTCGCCCTCACGCAGCCACGCACTGGACCCGGTGATATCAGCCTGACCGCTTTTCTGCATGGCCCGGGCCTGGCGCGCGTAGAGATCCAGTTCGGGCGCAATGAACTCGCCGATGGCACCCCCGACCACGGCGATCGCAACCCCGGTCAGCAATACCGAACCGGCGATGCGCCGCACGGAGACACCGGCGGCCTGCAGGATGATCAGCTCACTGCCGGATGCCAGCGCGCCCAGACCCAGCAGCGACCCCAGCAATACCGACACCGGCAACATACCGTGCGCAAGCCGCGGCATTTTCAGCAACACGTACTGCATTGCCGCCCACATGTCGTAGTCGCCCTGCCCCAGATCGTCCAGTTGCGACACGAACTGCATGAACGCCCCAATGGAGACGAGCACCAACAGCACCAGCGCAGTGCTGCCCGCCACCGCACGGAACAAATAGCCGTTAACGATCCGCAACAGTCTGCTCCTTATGGTTACCGGACGAATTCTTGCCGGCCGAGCCAAACCAGCGGTTCAGGTAGCGGTTCTGATGCTGCAGCAACATCAGCGCGAACAGAAAAAACACCACGTGCACCCACCACAGGCCCAGCCATGACGGCAGCGCGTCTTTCTCCAGCCACACTTTCGCCGCGCCGAGCAGGTTGTTGTAGATGACATATATAAGTATGGCCGTCGCCAGACCACTGTAGCGACCCTGGCGCGGCTGAGTGCGGCTGAGCGGCACGGCAATCAGCGCCAGAATGAGCAAGGTGACCGGGGCCGACAGGCGCCACTGGATTTCTGCCTGCGCCTCCACATCATTCCGGTCAACGAGTTCGTTAATGCTCATTGCTTCCGGCTTCAGATTACGGGCGGACGACTGGCTCACTGCAAACGGAATGCCGTGCTCGGCGAACTCCACGATCAGAAATTCCTGCGCGCCCGGCACGCCTTCATATCGCTGCCCGTCGTAAAAGGTCAGCACCTTAGCGCCTGCCTCAGGGTCGTTACGCTGCGCAGCGCGCTTTGCCACCACTACCGTGACTTTGTCGCGGTCGCGCAACTGCACGAAAACGTTGGACAGCTCTCCGCTCTCGCTCACACCCTCCGCATAGATCGTCACCTGCTCACGCCCAAACGAAATAAACCGGCCCGGTTCGAGTAAACCGAGGTCAGCGGTTTTGCGTGCCTCATCGAAAATAGTTTTTACCTCGCGCTGAGCCGCCGGGCCCGCGTCGATCGCCAGCCAGCTCACGCCGGCAGCAAGCACCACGGCAAGTGCCATGATGGGCCTGTACAGTGAGGTGTTACTGATCCCGCACGCCATCAGCGCAGCCATCTCACTGTCCCGGTACAACCGCGACAGAGCGAGAATAATGGCGAGAAAAATGCCGATCGGCACCAGAATCGTAAGGTACTGAATCGACGACAACCCCATCACCGCAAAGATCGCGTCTTTCGGCAGCTCGGCCCCCGCCGCATCATCGAGTACGCGGGCAAACTGGTCGGTGAGCAACACCACCAGCAATACACCCGTGACCGCGACCCACATGAGTACGGTTTCTCGGAAGACATAGCGGTTAAGGATGGAGCCCATGCCTGCACTTTATTCAAGTACACTACCTCACTACAAGTCGTGCTGACTCCAAACTCAACCAGAAGGCCCGCCACCATGGAATTCGCCGCTACTTCAGCCAAAGCCAACAGTCATACCACCGGATTCGCCATCGTCGCCGTATATCAGGACGCGGAGATGAGCACAGCCGCGCGTTTGCTCGA
>JABDLC010000035.1 GCA_013001905.1 Gammaproteobacteria bacterium
TTGAATGCATCGAGTTCCGGCACCACGAGTCGCGGCGCTTCCGGGTAGCGCGCCGGCAGATAGCCCGACAATGCCTGCCGCCGCTCATGCAGGTAGCGCATCTCTTCGCTGTCCTCCGGCGGTTTACAGTACGGCAGATCATCAATGTCTTCGTCGGACACCGGGATATTGAAACGATCACGGAACGCTTTCAGGTCGTCACCACCGAGCTTCTTGGCCTGGTGCGCCGTCATCTTGCCCTCACCGGCCTCACCCATGCCGAAGCCCTTAATGGTCTTCGCGAGAATGACGGTGGGTCGCCCGTCAGATTGCATGGCTTTGTCGTAAGCAGCGAACACCTTAACGGCATCCAGGCCACCACGATTCAGTCGCCAGATTTCGTCGTCGGACATCCCGGCGACCATTTCTTTCAGCTCCGGGTATTTGCCGAAGAAATGCTCCCGCACGTAATCCCCGCCCATCGCTTTGAAATTCTGATACTCGCCGTCAACGCACTCTTCCATCACCCGGCGCAGCAGGCCCTTGTCGTCGCGTTCCAGCAGCGGATCCCAGCGCCCGCCCCACAGCACTTTGATGACGTTCCAGCCCGCGCCCGCGAATGCCGACTCGAGTTCCTGAATGATCTTGCCGTTACCCCGCACCGGCCCGTCAAGGCGCTGCAGGTTGCAGTTGATGACAAACACCAGATTGTCGAGCTTTTCGCGCACGGGCATCGTCAGTGCGCCCATCGATTCCGGCTCATCCATTTCGCCATCGCCGAGAAACGCCCAGACCTTGCGTTTACTCTCTTCAATAATGCTCCGGCTTTCGAGGTAACGCATGAACCGGGCCTGATAAATCGCCATCATCGGGCCGAGGCCCATCGAGACGGTCGGGAACTGCCAGAAATCCGGCATCAGCCAGGGATGCGGATACGATGACAATCCCTTGCCGCCGACTTCGCGACGGAAGCCGTTCAGCTGATCCTCAGTCAGGCGTCCTTCCAGATAGGCACGCGCGTAGATGCCGGGGGATGAATGCCCCTGTATATAGATGAGATCGCCGCGCTGCTTTTCGTCAGCGGCGCGCCAGAAATGGTTAAAGCCCACCTCATACAGCGTGGCCGAGGACGCATAACTGGCGATGTGGCCACCGTATTCAGAACTCTGCCGGTTCGCCTGCACCACCATCGCCATCGCATTCCAGCGTATATACGCTTCAATGCGCCGCTCCAGCGCCCGGTCGCCCGGGTACTCGGGCTGCTGTGGCAGGGGAATCGTATTGAGGTAGGCGGTGTTCTGACTGTAAGGCAGGTACGCCCCGGAACGGCGCGCATGGTCAATCACGTGCTCGATCAGGTAGTGCGCGCGCTCCGGTCCGGCAGTACGCAGTACGGAGTCAATAGACTCAACCCATTCCTGCGTCTCCTGAGGATCCGCATCATCGTATCGTTTAAATTCGGCCAACTTTTCTGGTTCACTTTATAGTGTGATGAATAACCCAAATCCGCAGTATCATGCGGACCCCTTATTTTATGTCATGCAGCCCACGGATTCACACTCCATGCCCGTAAATCGCAAAACGCTTCTGCCCGCCCAGACCACCGTGCGCGTCCACCAGCACACCGGCAAAACCACAGCCAGCCTGCTGGACAAAGTGGAGCATTTACTGGTAATCGTGCCGGAGAAGCCTCCGGCGGCCGTCTGGAAACAATTTCCGGAGGGCGCCCGCATACAGGCGCTGCGGAGCCGGCGGCAGGCCAAAGGGCCGGTCAGCGCCCGGCTGCACAATTCCGCTAACACCGGGGTCACGGTTGCGAGCGCCGGCACTGACGACAGTGCGTTTGCTCAGCTGACGCTGGCCGGCAAACTGGCGGCGCAGGCGTGTGCTGACAATCCGGCCTCGATTGCAGTGCTGGTTGCGGGCTGCGAAAACGCGCAAGCACAATCGCTTTACGCCGCACTCGTACTGGCTCTGCAAGCCCATGCCTTTACGATGCCCGCCTTCAACAGCGAGAAAAAACCGCAGCCGCGACTGCGCACGATTAAGCTGGTTGGTCTGCCACAGCGCGTCGACCTTGACCGGGTGCAGGCAGAATCTGCAGCGGTCAATCTGGCCCGCTGGCTCACCGCTCTCCCGCCCAACCTGCTGGACGCGAAGGGCTATCGCCGGGCCATCACCGCCCTCGCAAAAGACCAGCCATGGCAGTGTGATTTTCTCGACGAGAAAAAGCTCAAGCGCAAAGGCGCGGGCGCTTTTCTCGCCGTCGCACAGGGCAATGCCACTCGTGATGCAGGCATCATGCATATCCGTTACCGCCCGAAAGGCACGCCCAAAAATGCGCAGCCGCTGGTGAGTCTGGTCGGCAAAGGCATCGTCTTCGACACCGGCGGCACCAACTTAAAACCGTTTAAGGCCATGCTCGATATGCATTGCGATATGGCGGGCAGCGCAGTCGCGCTTGCAGCACTCGCGGCGCTGACAGAGATGGACTATCCGGAGCCGGTGGACTGCTGGCTCGCGATCACAGAGAACCGGCTCAGCGCAAAGGCCTACAAATCACGCGACATTGTGACAGCAAGCAATGGCACCACGATCGAAGTCATTCATACGGATGCCGAAGGCCGCATGGCGCTCGCCGATACGCTGGCGCTCGCGGGCGAGACTAAGCCCGGTGCAATTATCGATTTCGCAACCCTGACCGGCACCTGCGTCTCGGCGCTGACCGATCGTTACAGCGGCGCGTTCAGCAATCGCAGTGATCTGAATCCGGCGCTGATTGATGCAGGTGTGGCCTGCGGCGAACGGGTCTGGCCGTTTCCCATGGACGAGGATTTTGATGCCGAAATCAGCAGTGACGTAGCCGATGTGCTGCAGTGCGCGGCGTCGGGTGGCGGCGACCACATACAGGCCGCACGGTTTTTGCAGCGGTTTGTTCCGGACGATGTGAACTGGGTGCATCTGGATTTGAGCGCGGCAACCCGCACCGGCGGACTCGCCCAGGTAGGCACCGAGATTACCGGCTTCGGGGTGCGTTATGCACTCAACCTGATTCTCGATCAACACGAACAATTGCTGCAACCGGCCGGTCAATAAGATGGCGCAATCCGGCAACAGCGGCAGCGGCAACAACCGCAGTCCGATCAGCAATCGCTTTCGCGGTTTCCTTCCCGTCGTGGTTGATCTCGAGACCGGCGGCTTCAACGCGCAAACCGATGCGTTACTTGAAATAGCCGCGGTGCTTGTTGATTTCGATGAGCAGGGACTACTGACCGTCGAACAAAGCTACCGCTACCACGTGGAGCCGTTCCCCGGCGCGAATATTGAACAGGCGTCACTCGAGGTAACCGGCATCGATCCGCATCACCCGCTGCGGCCCGCGATTCCGGAACGCGATGCGCTCGGCCGGATTTTTCGCGAGGTTCGCCAGAAGCTGAAAGAAACAGGCTGCAAACGTGCGATCCTGGTGGCGCATAACGCGCACTTTGACCTTGGCTTTTTAAACGCGGCGATAGAACGCACCGGCATCAGGCGCACACCGTTTCACCCGTTCAGCGTATTTGACACCGCGACACTCGGCGGGATCGCCTATGGCCAGACCGTACTCGCGCGGATGGCTGCGGCGGCTGGCATGGCATGGGATGCAGGGTCAGCGCACTCGGCGGCCTACGATGCGGAACGCACCGCGGATCTGTTTTGCAAGATCGTGAATTCGTTTAAGCCGATCTACGATGCGCGCGAGGTGCCGGAGCCGCTCGACGACGACAATGAGTAAAGCGTTTTGCGCGAGCCGCTGCGATTTACTCGCTCGATGGCTCGCTACGCTGCGCTTAATTCTTCGCGACCAAATCCCACCGGCTCGCGCCTGTAACCCGCCTACTCAGCCACCTCGTCGAGCGCCTTCTGCAGCTCGCCCGACTCGTACATCTGCACGACAATATCGCAGCCACCGAGCAACTCGCCCTTGACGTAGAGCTGCGGAAAGGTCGGCCAGTCTGAATAGTCCTTCAGCCCCTGCCGTAATTCTGCGTCTTCCAGAATATTCACGAAGGCAAAGCGCTTCTGGCACTGTTTCAGCGCGCCCACCACCTGCGACGAAAAGCCGCACTGCGGAAAATCCGGCGTGCCCTTCATGTACAGCAGCACGGGAAATTCGTTCAGCTGCTGCTCGATACGTTCATTAATGCTCACGTTGTAAACCTCGGTTTTGCTGCCGGGCCATCTGCCCGGTCATTAGTATTTGGTTCTGGGTTTGATTTTCTGCCGCGCACTAAGTTCCTCAGTGAGCGCCCATTGCTGCTCCGGTGTCATGCGCGCCCAGCCACGGATTTCCTCGAGGGTCCGCCGACAGCCGATGCAGACTCTGGTTTCGTCCAGGGTGCAGATGCTCATACAGGGCGACATCGGTCGCGTGGGTCGGTCCATGACTACCTATCGTGCGCCGGAAGGCGGCGCGCTGTGCATATCCGGTTAGCCCGCATGCCACGGGTTGCGGATTGAATTATACGCTGCGCTACCCTATTCTTCCCAGCAATCACGGCTGGCAGCCGAATGTGACTGAAATCAGTGGCTTCGGAACTCCGGACGTTTCTCATCATCATGCTTCAGGGGGATCTGACATCATGAATCCACTTAAGACCGTTACAGGCACACTGGTCACCGGCCTGATTATTGCCGTCGTCATTGCGCTGGTAACAGACCTCAGTTATCCGGGCCCCGGCATGCGTGCTGCGGCAATCACCATCTGGATCCACGTAGCCGCAGGCATCACGTGGATAGGCCTGCTGTACTACTTCAACTTCGTGCAGGTGCAGTCCCTCGCGGCAGCAGCTGCGGATGAAGGCGGCCCCGGCGGCGCGGGCATCACTAAATACGTCGCTCCGCGCGCGTTGCTCTGGTTCCGCTGGGCAGCGCTGGTCACCTGGCTCAGCGGCGCGTTTTATCTGATGGTGAACGGCGAACTGATTAACGCGTTTACATTAGGCGCAACCAGCCCCGCCGGCGACAGCTATGGCCTGACCATTGGTGTCGGCGCCTGGGCCGGTACCGTCATGCTGTTTAACGTCTGGATTCTTATCTGGCCCAACCAGAAGAAGGTCCTCGGCATGGTGGAAGCGACCGCTGATCAAATCGCCAAGGCAAAGAGCACCGCGCTGATGGCATCACGCACTAACACGATGCTGTCGATACCGATGCTGATGAGCATGGTGGGCGCGCATCACGGTTACTTCATGTAACCCACGCAACCAACGGTTATCAAGGCCCGGGGTAACCCGGGCCTTTTTCGTTATTATCTGAGTTCATGGCCAGCCTGACACCGGAATTACAGACCTGCATCGACACCGACGTAGCCGGCGCGCTGCGTGAGGATGTCGGTAGCGGCGACCTCACGGCACTGCTCGTTCCTGATGACCAAGCGGCCGAAGCCACGGTCATCGTTCGTGAGCACGCGATTGTTTGCGGGCAGGCCTGGTTTGAGCGCGTGTTCACCCTTCTGGATGCGGGGATCAGCGTTGACTGGGCAGTTAACGAAGGCGATGCGGTGCAGGCAGATGACCTGCTCTGCACCGTTCGCGGCCCCGCACGGGCAATACTGACCGGCGAACGTGCAGCATTGAATTTTCTGCAAACGCTGTCTGCGACGGCAACCGCCGCGAACGCGTACAGTGTCGCCGTAGCGGGCACCAGCGCGGTCATTCTGGATACGCGCAAGACCATCCCGGGGCTGCGCCTCGCTCAAAAATATGCGGTCCGCACCGGCGGCGCGCAAAATCACCGGGTAGGCCTCTATGACGGCATCCTCATCAAGGAAAACCACATTGTGTCTGCCGGCAGCATCGCGGCCGCTGTCGCGACCGCACAGGCTCTTAAGGCCAATGTCATCATCGAGGTTGAAGTCGAAACGATCGATGAAGCGCAGCAGGCGATGAGCGCAGGCGCAGACCGTCTGTTGCTGGACAACTTTACGACGGAGCAGTTGCGCGCTGCGGTGGAGCTGCGCGACACGTCATTCGCCGGGATCACTCTGGAAGCCTCGGGAGGCGTGACGCTCAACACCGTGGACGATATCGCGGCGACCGGTGTCGATTTCATTTCGGTTGGTGCGCTAACTAAGGATGTTCGCGCGGTGGACTTCTCGATGCGCTTCCGCGCAATCTGACCGCTGCGGCCTGATTACATATTGGCGGCC
>JABDLC010000070.1 GCA_013001905.1 Gammaproteobacteria bacterium
TCTAGATTATGTTTAATTGATTGGTCGAGTCGGACTGACCAGCAGGGCTATTCCTTGTGAGTCGCAGACCCGGCCAAACCCGCTGCATATCCCTTAGCGACGCGGTCCCGGTGTCGTGTTTAGTCGAGAACAATCGGGACACCACTCGAATCTGCATGGGTCTGCCGCGGAGCCGGTGCCGCCCCGAGTGCTGGAGTTCCGGTTTCATTGAACGCTGAATTGCGCAAGCCTGAAGCAGCCTCAGCGATGCCGAGGGCACCTCGCCTGATGGACACAGCTCTCGACACATCACGTACGTGCGAACATCAGGGCGAGTGCGTCCTGACAAGATCTTCGCGGCGAACAGCAGAAGCAGCCGGGCCGGAATAGCCCTGTTATCGGATTAAGATTGCAGGCACCGGCGCGATCGGGCCGAAGCAAGGGATACCGTGGCTCTAGGGTGAGGAGTTGTCCGGCAGATTTATGGTGACGCCTTGTTTCCTGAGTTCCTCGAGCAACAGCGCCGCGTGCGGGTTGCCCTGGGCAGCCAGCCGCGCCATCCCCGTGGTAACCGAATCGAACTGCTCACGCACGTTGCGAGATTCCTGCAATGGTTTTTCCTGACCCGATTTGAGTCGGGCGAGGTTATCCTTTTCTTGCAGTATGTGGATCAGCTGACCGACTGCGATAAACAACAGCGAAAACACGACAAGCAGCAAGGGGACGAAATAATCCCTCTCCTTTTGTGGATGTTCAGGGGTGTTCTCGTGCTGCATTTCTGCCGAGTTCCTAGTTGGTCTCGTCTGGTTCTTCGCCATCAGCGGAGCCAGTATCGGCCTGCGGCTGGGCGGCCTTCCCGGTAAAGCTGATGCCGTGATCCGCAAGCAGCTTCCGGATCTGTTCGTCCCCTGTCCTGGCTGACAGGTTCGCCAGCGCCTGGATTACCTGTGTATTCAGGCGGCTCACCCGGATCGACTGGTTGATGTACAGCTGGCGGCTGTCGATTTCTTCCTGAGCCTCTTGATTGGCACGCGCCAGGATTGTGTTGGCCACAACGAGGAGCAGGGCGATACCGGCCGCTATCGTCAGCAGCCAGTACCGCCCATTTTTCAGATTCAGCTCGGCTGAGCTCACCCAGAGCTTCTTTTCTTCCTGCGGACGGCTGCAGCAAGCATCAGCAGCAGTCCCAGGGCCATCAGCGCCAGTACATGGGGCTCTCGCACAGGCACCGGCGGCTCGCCACCGTCATCAATAATATTGACCTGCAGCGCCAGGGTAATCGGACTCAGATCCTCCCTGTATCCGCTGTCGTTGAAGCCGACCGGGCTGAGCAGAATATTTTCGGAAAATAACCCGAGCCCCACTGCTGAAGAATCGAATTCAACAAACAGGTCATTTATGAATGACGAGGCTGACAGGTTGAAGATGTCATCAAAGCCACTGAGCAAGAACAGGCTGATGCCCGACAGATCAAAAAACAGATCCACGCTATCGGCCGGATCGGGCACGTCGTTGCCGACCGCAAGGTTACTGTCCAGCATAGTGCCGCTACCGAGGACGATGTCGCCGAAATCGAGCAGGTAGGAATCGCCGCCTCCGGAGAAGATGCCGTCGCCACTCAGGAAGTCGAACACCGGATTGGCAAAATTATTTACCTGCCCCGACAGCGCGATCATCGTGGCATCCAGCGATAAATCATCCAGATCAGGATTGTGGCTCACCAGGTCCAGGTTCGCCGCGCCGTCGAAGATGCCGGCGCTGCCGGTACTCAGGCTTACGCTCAAGCTGGTGTCATCGGTATCGCCGGCGGCCACGCCGGCTCCAAGGTTACCCGCCCCACTGAACGGGCCGTCAACCGATCCGAACCCGCCCTGCAGGACATCGGTCAACTCGCCAACCGCGATGTTGCTGACCGCCAGCGTCTGCGCCGCAACAACATCACCAACATGCACGATCCCGAAGTCCAGTAGCAACGGCTGAACATCAGCAACTGCAGCCGCCCAGACGTTTCCGCCCACGTTCACGGTCTGACCTGGCAACGCCACGTTGTCTGCGATGCCGCTGGTGCCCGTTCCGTCAGACTCGAGGCTGATGATCGCAGTGCCGCTCTTTACGCCGGACGCCGTCGTATCGATCCCCACAACCAGACTGCTGGCGTCGGTCTCACCCGCACCCAGCAGGTCAAACGAGCCCGCAGCGGTTGCGTCGTCGGTTGCACTGCCGAGAATGGCATTCAGGCTCTCCGAGAAGCCATCGGCAGTTGCCGTGTTGGTGATTGAAAGTGCCTGCTCGGCAGTATCGCCAACCCGCGCATGGATCACGACCGGCTCCGGGGAATGCGCGCCGGCGGCCGCGAGTCGGAACACCGTGCCCATCACATCAACGCTCTGCGCACCTGATTCGATGGCTGCGAGGCCGCTGGTGCCTTCACCATCAGAGGTGAATGTCAGCTCCACCGTGCCAGCACGATTACCGGCCGCACTGGTATCCAGCGCTACGCTCAGACTGCTGTCTTCGGCACCGGCGGCAATCAAACCAGCCACCGCGCCGCTTAAGGTCGCATCGCCAGTCTCAGTCGCAGCAACGCCGAGACTTTCAGAAAAACCGTCGTTGGCAGCCGCGTTGGCCACCGTCAGCGCCTGGCTGATCAAATCGTCCAGACGTACGTTGCCGAAGTCGATCGGATCCGGGGTCGCCAGGCCATCGGCCAGACGGAACACCGTGCCCGTCACCTCAACGCTCTGCGCACCCGACTCGATGGCTGCCAGGCCACTGGTGCCTTCGCCATCAGAGGTGAATGTCAGCTCGACGGTGCCAGCACGATTACCGGCCGCACTGGTGTCCAGACCGACACTAAGGCCATCGTCGCTATCTCCCGCGGCAATCAAACCGGCCACCGCACCGCTCAGCGTCGCGTCACCGGTGTCACTGGCGCTTACGCCAAGACCCTCGGAGAAGCCGTCGTTCGCAGCCGCGTTGGCCACAGTCAGCGCTTGCGTAATCAGATCGTCCAGGCGCACGTTGCCGAAGTCGATCGGATCCGGCGTCGCCAGGCCCTCGGCCAGACGGAACACCGTCC
>JABDLC010000011.1 GCA_013001905.1 Gammaproteobacteria bacterium
TCCTTCCCTTCTTCTATGGTTTCCGGCTCGATGTTCGGGCTGCCGGCAGGCTGCAGCTTTTCCTGCGTGACGGCTTCGGCGTAGCTGGACTGCAGCACTTCCTGCAGAACTTCCTGTCGCACCTGCCCGCCGAACTGCTGTTTCACCACTTTGGCCGGCACTTTGCCCGGGCGAAAGCCACTGATTTTTGCCTTGCGGCCGACTTCTTTCAGCCGCACCTCGACCTGACTTTCGATCGTGTCTGCCGGCACCTGCACCCGCAGGCGACGCTCCAGACCGTTCGAGGATTCAATTGAAACCTGCATCGTAATAACCTGTTTTATATATGCTTTAAATCGTATGTAAGGCGGGTGGTGCGAAAGGAGAGACTCGAACTCTCACGGGTTGCCCCACTGGAACCTAAATCCAGCGCGTCTACCAATTCCGCCACTTTCGCCCTGAATCCCAAGGCTTGTGCCCGGACACCGGGCCCGGACCCTTGGCCGCTGAGCGCGCGATTATAGCGGAGGAAGCGACGGCGGGTGGGACTTTCGCACCGTTGGTGGCACACTGCCCCGCCCACGATAAACGGCACACAGGGAGCCAGCATGAACGTCGTCATCACAGGCAGTACCAAGGGCATCGGACTCGGCATGGCGCGGGAATTTCTGCGCCGCGGCCACAGCATCGTGGTCTCCAGTCGGGGGCAGGCGGCGGTGGATGCGGCGATGCGGGAACTGCAGCAGGAATTCCCGGCCGAACGAATTGCCGGCCAGCCCTGCGATGTCAGCCACCGGGACCAGGTTCAGGCACTTTGGGACAAAGCCGTCGCCGCATTCGGCACCGTGGACTGCTGGATTAACAACGCCGGGCGTGATGGCCAACAGGAGTATTTTCACGAACTGCCGCCCGAAGATTACGTCAGCACTGTCAATACGAACCTGATCGGTGTCATGCACTGCAACCACGTGGCGCTGAACGGAATGCATGCACAGGGCAGCGGCACCATCTGGAACATGGAAGGCTTCGGCAGCAACGGGCAGACGATGGCCAAATACGGCCCGTACGGCACCACCAAGTACGGCCTTAAATACTTCACTAAAGTGCTGGCGAAAGAGTGTAAAGACAAGACCGTCAACGTCTGCTTTCTCAGCCCCGGCATGGTGGTGACCGACATGCTGATCCCGCAGGAAATGCGCAACAGCCCCGAGTGGCCGAAAAAGCGCGGCATCTACAACATTCTCGCGGACACAGTTGATGTGGTGACCCCCTGGCTCGTGGACAACATCCTTGCCAACCATGGCAAGAACGGCGCCGCAGTGCGCTGGCTGACCACGCCCAAAGTCATCTGGCGCTTCCTGACCGCGAAAATCACGGGTCGCGACATCCTTACACCGCTTGGCCTCTAGGCGCCCGGCGCAGTCAACGCACGAATACCCAAATCGGTGAAACCAATCGGGCTGAACTGACGAAAAAATAATCATGCCACGCTGAACTTAGCTGGAGACCCCGAGGCATGAATAGCGCAACACTGACATCGAGATATACGACTCAAGCGGAATCCTTCCCGCGCGTTTTCAAATGCGACACGCTGTGGCGGCACGAACAACCGCTGCTTGACTACCTTCGCAGTCATCACGGACAACGATCGCTGAACAGTTTCGGCGGCAGTTACGGCTGGTCAGTGCGCTACCGTCAGGTCGAGGATTACGAAGCGCTGCACCTCACCACGCTCGCAGAGTATATTGATGCGTTTCGCGAGGGCTCACTTCAGCTCCCCTACCTGAGACACTTGTCGGTTAACCGGCAGATGCGGGACCTGCGCGCGCACATTCATCACCCGGCTGAATTTACGCCCAACTGGGTGGATCACCCATGGCTGGACCGCTTCAGCGGCCCGGAAATTTTTCTCGGCCAGGCCGGCACGGGCTTCGGTAATTTCCACCAGGATCACTCCAGCGTGCACATCGGCTTTGTACAGTTAGAGGGGCGCAAGCAGTTCACGCTGTACCGGCCGGAAGATGGCCAATACCTTTACCGCAAGCCGGGAGCACAGTTCCCGTGGCAAATGCGCAACTCCGCCATCACGCTGGAACGCATGCGGGATCTGGAAGCCTATCCTGAATTACGCAAAGCCACGCCTATCACCGTAACGCTCAATGCAGGCCAGGCCCTGTTATTGCCTGCCGACTGGTGGCACACCACACGCAACCTGACCGACTCAGTGAGTTACTCGATACGTATTATTAATGCGTCTAACGTCGGCGCGGCACTGATGCGTCATGCCGAAGGCCTGCTGCGGATGCCGGGTAAACTGGCTGATGCGCTCGGTTAACCGCGCGTTACTGACTCGCAGACCGTAGCAACCGGCGTGATGTCGGTGTAGTTGCAGAAATCGGCGGCCAGTGTGGTGCCATGCACGGCAAGACCCGCCTGGAGCTGATCAAGGCTCTCAAACTCGATCTGCGTAATGCACACGCACTCACTCGTCTCACCGGTCAGCGCCTGATCACAGCGCAAGACTTCGAAATGCCCCATTCCGAAGCTATCGAGCAGCCGGCGCGAGAGCGCCATGTGCGTCTCTATGTAATAGTCGAAATCGAAGCGCGCATCGCTGTGGTTCGGATAGGTGATAACGAGCCGGATCATGGGTCTTGGTTCACAGCCATTTGCGCCATTTGAACAGCGCCAGTATGCCCACTCCGACTGCCACCATTCCGAACACCAGCAAGCTAAAGGACTGAGGGTCCACAGTGCCGGGCAAGCCCGCCACGTTCATGCCCATCAGGCCGGTGAGGAACGACAATGGCAAAAAGACTGCGGCGATCAGCGACAGGATGTACATGCGCGAGTTTTGTTCCTGCGCCAGCTGCGCGATCAGCTCCTCCTGCGCGACCATCGCCCTCTCGCGAACAAGATCCAGCTCTTCGAGAAAGCGCGTCAATTCATCCGCGGCTTCACGCAACCGCAGCTTGTGACTCTCAGTGAGCGGCCCGCCCGTGGTGCGCGTCAGCGCATCAAGTGCAATACGTTGTGGCGCCAGCCAGCGCCGTAACCGCACGGCCTGACGACGCAATTGCGCGAATTCACCGCGATAGCTCGTGACATGACCACTGCCGAACTGGGTTTCCGCCGCTTCAATCGCATCATTAACCTCGTCAATCGCTTTGTCGATACGGTCGTTCAGTCGTATAACAAGATCGAGCACCAGTGCTTCCAGAGAAATCGGGCCGTTGCCCGCACGCAGATCATCTGCCAGCCCCGAAACTGACAGCAACCGCCGGCGACGAGTGGAGATAATGCGACCTGGCTCCAGCCAGACCCGGATCGACACCATGTCGTCGATGGCCTCTCCGGGGTTGTGATTCACACCGCGAAGTATGATGAGCACACCGTTGCCTTTCTCAAGCACGCGCGGCCTGCTGTCCTCATCAAGCAGTGCATCGGCAACAATCGTGCTGAGTCCGCTTGATTTACGTATCCAGTCGCGCGCGCGCCGGCTTGTAAAATCCAGGTGTACCCAGTGTGGCTGGCCGGCCTCGATGCCGGCAATGTCCGCCAGCCTGTAACTTACGGCACCGCCCTGACCATCCAGCCCGAACCCGTGAATCAGCGCTGTCTTCTTCTCAGCCATGATCGTTGTTCTCGTCACCATGCCCGCCGACCATCTTTACTTGCAATGGTGACAGACTGCTAAGGTGAACATCACGCTGCGGGAAGGAGATAACAATGTCGTGCTCGCGGAACAGCGCATCAATCCTGAAGCGCAAATCGCTCCGCACAGCACGCAGCCCCCGCTCGTTATCGGATTGAGCCCAAAAGACAAGATCAAAGACGAGTGCACTGTCGCCGAAGTCTTCGAACCACACCATAGGCTCCGGCGTTTTCAAAACCTCAGGATGCTCATCGGCAGCACGCTGTATTAATTCGCGCACCTGTTCGACCGGCGAGCCGTACGCAACGCCGACCCGGACCTCGCTGCGCGCCAGCCTGTCTATCAGTGTCCAGTTGACCACCGTATTTTCGAGCAAATGACTGTTCGGCACCAGCATGTGCACACCGTCGACACGCCTGATACGTGTCGACCGGGTATTGATGGATTCAACGGTGCCACGTGTCTCGCCCACTTCCAGAAAATCGCCGATCCGGATCGGCCGCTCCCACAGGAGGATCCAGCCACTGATAAAGTTATTGATGATGTTCTGCGCACCGAAACCGATACCGATGGCTATAGCGCCGGAAATAAACGCAAACGAAGTGAGCGGTACGTTCAGCAGCTCCAGAATAGTAAAAAAGAAGATCAGCAGCACGACAACGAAATAAATGCGCTGCACCAGATGCACCACATCCGGGTTGCTGCCCTTCTCCGTCATGCGCGCCGTGAGCTTCTTGCCAAGCCAGCGGGCAATCAGCAGACCAATGACCAGCAGCGTGGGCGTCAGGATCAGCTGCCCCATCGTCAAGGTGGTGTCACCCAGCGTGAAGACAGCCTGGTCGAGAAACGCCGTTAGCTGTTTGAGACTAAAGTTCACGCTGAACCTCTCTAGCCGCGGCCCCGCGTAGCGGTGCGTCCGGGCCGGGCATTCTTTTCAATGAACTCAATAATCAGGCCGGCAACATCTTTGCCCGTTGCGACCTCAATACCCTCCAGGCCGGGCGAGGAATTCACTTCCATCACGACCGGGCCATGATTTGATCGCAACAGATCCACACCGGCAACGTTCAAGCCGAGAATCTTGGCAGCACGTACCGCAGTGGAACGCTCTTCGGGCGTCAGTTTAATAATTTCAGCCGATCCGCCACGATGCAAATTGGAGCGAAACTCGCCTTCTTTGGCCTGCCGTTTCATCGCCGCCACCACTTTGCCCCCGACGATAAAGCAGCGTATATCTGCGCCACCCGCCTCTTTAATAAATTCCTGCACGAGAAACTCAGCATCCAGACCGCGGAACGCTTCAATCACACTCTCCGCCGCTTTGCGCGTTTCCGCGAGCACCACGCCGACACCCTGCGTGCCTTCGAGCAATTTAATGACGACCGGCGCGCCGTTGACCAGGTTCATGAGATCAGCGGTGTCGCCGGGCGAATTGGCAAAACCGGTCACCGGCAGCCCGATGCCCTTGCGCGCGAGCAATTGCAGCGCGCGGAGTTTGTCGCGTGAACGTGAGATCGCCACGGATTCGTTGACCGAATACACGCCCATCATTTCGAATTGCCGCACCACCGCCGTACCGTAGAAGGTCACAGACGCACCGATACGCGGAACAACGGCATCAAAACCTGTCAATGCCTCACCGTTGTAATGAATACCGGGGTTGTGGGTCGCGATGTTCATGTAACAGCGCTTGTGGTTAATGACCTGCATTTCATGGCCGGCCTTCTGGCCCGCTTCTACAAGCCTGCGTGTGGAATACAGTGTCTTGCTGGTCGATAGAATGCCAATCTTCATTGTTATTACCTTTGTACCGGAGCGGTGTCCGGGTGCAGCTCTGTGCGAAATTCTTCGACCGAGCCTTCGGCTCGAGAAACGCTGTCGAAGCGTGCTATATGAAACAATGCATCGCCTTCATGCGCGAGCGGAAGATTGCTCCGCCCGATCACAATACCAGCAAAACTTGCGTACAGGACGGTCTCAGTCTCGCCGAAAGGATCGCTGATTGCCGCCAGCACATCATCCTTCTTGACCCGCTGACCCAAACGCGCGCGCATGCGCACAACGCCGCTCAGAGGTGCACGCACCCAGGTACTTGACTTGGCGATCAAGGGCTCGGTTTTTGACACGCTTTGCTTTTTACGCGGCAGCATACCCAGCTCGCGCATAACGCTTGTGACGCCGCGCAACCCGGCGCGGATGCCAACCTCGTCAAAGCGCAGCGCCTCGCCCGCCTCGTATAAAAGGGTCGGCACGCCCAGCTCACCGGCATGACCGCGCAACGAGCCGTCGCGAAGCGCCGCATTGAGCATCACCGGCACATTAAAAGCCTCCGCCATGCGCAGCGTTTCCGGATCATCGAGGTTGGCACGAATCTGCGGCAGGTTAGAACGATGCACAGCCCCGGTATGCATGTCGATGCCGTAGTCCGCCGCCTGCAAAATCTGCTCGCTGAACTTGTGGGCGAGCCTTGCTGCCACCGAACCCTTGGCGCTGCCGGGAAACGACCGGTTCAGATCGCGCCGGTCCGGCAGGTAACGTGACTGGTCCAGAAATCCGTGCACGTTCACGACTGGCACCGCAATCAGACACCCTCTGAGCTGGCTGACAATTTTTTGTTGCAGTAGCCGGCGAATGATCTCCACACCGTTGAGCTCATCGCCGTGGATAGCTGCAGATACAAACAATGTCGGACCCGGCCGGCGCCCGTTGATGACCTGCACCGGCATGTGCAAGGACGTATGGGTGTAGAGATCGGCGACGGGCAAATCGATGACGGCGCGCTCGCCGGGCTCGACGGTAGTCCCGCCGATGGTGATCGACGCTTGTTTAGTGCCAGCAGTTGTCATGAGCGTTGTTTTCCTGCAGTCGGTTTGCCGGTCAGGTAACTTTTTTGCGGATCGACGGTGCAACGTCCGTTTAGTGATGTGCGGCCTAACAACATGCGAAACAGCATGTTGTCGCGATCAGTCAGCGTGATCTCAGCCGGGAAGTGGTTCTCGCCCAGTCTGATCTCTGTTTCAATGACGATGCGCTCTGTCTCATGACCGCCCGAATCGCGCACCGTTCGTCGATCTTTGATCGGTGCTTCACAGTAAATCACGGTGTCCTGATCATCCTGCACCGGGTGCATGCCGAAGCGAACCCATTCGACGTCGTCCGGCCCGCGAAAGGTCTCGATGCTGAACGCATGCAGCGCCGATGTACGGGCGCCGGTGTCAACCTTCGCCTTGATCCGCGGGATATTAAGCCCGGGCAACGCGACCCATTCGCGCCACCCGATCATCTGGGGGGGAGTTTTTTTCAATACAGGTTCACTGTTGAGGTACAGGCGGCAGTCGCAAGCGTCTGACGACCGAATGATTAATCGTCAGACAGTATCAGCTTGCGCAGACCACTGGCCAGAGTCGTTCGCTCTGCCTTCGAAAGGCGGTCTAACTGAGACTCCGCCGCGGAAAGTCGTGCCTCGATAGCCTTGTCAGCGAGAGCACGACCGGCCGTCGTCAGACGGACCAACACAATGCGACGGTCACCCTCGTCGGCTTCACGTTCGACCAGCCCGCGATCCTTGAGCTTGTCGATTCGATTGGTCATGGCGCTGCCACTCAACAGGCTCTGACGCGCGAGTTCGGTCGCCGGCAGACAGAACGGCTCTCCCTGCCGGCGCAGCGCGGAGAGCACATCGTATTCCCACATCTGCAGATCGAGCCGCTTTAACGCTTCATCCTCATTGCGGCGCAGCATCCGCGCGGCGTCCTGCACCCTCGTGACGACGTCGAGGCCCGAAGCGTCAAGCTCCGGGCGCTCTGCGCCCCACTGGCCCACCAATCTGTCGACTCTGTCTGTTTCCATATGGGCTGGATCATAGCGGCTATTTATTTTTATATCAAATTACTTGACATCGATGGAAATCCGGGTATACAGGAGATTACTTTGATGTCAAATTACTTGTAGGTAGGTACATGGTTGCAGCATTCACAGAGTTGTCCGTCCCCCGGCTCGTTGAGGATCGGGGCGATCCTGGCAGACACCACCATACGGCTCGTATAGAAGCCCTGTCGCCGGTCAGCTTTGGCGATCAACTGATCGCCCGGGCGAGCGCCCTTGATTACGTCCGAGCCGGGGGACGAGGCATTAAATGCTTCGCCGGCACACCACTGCGACTCACCCTGCCCCCGGGAGATCAGGCGGCAGGATTCCTCCGCGGCAGCATCTTTGCGGTCATCGCTGATGACGGTGCGATGTGCCTGCGGCTGCAGCGCGATGTCGCTGACGACCTGATCGAAAACGGACTCTGCGTAAAGGCGGGTCGCAATCAACTGACCTGGCCCCTGGTTTCTATTAATCAGCTCAACGTGAGCTGGCGCATTTTGCTACACGCCTACTGGACTGCTGTCGGCATGCCGACACGACGCGCTCGTCGTATGTGGTCAGAGTGGGTCATTAATCACTGACAGACAAGAATGCCACTCTGGCAGGGGCAAGACATGAACGACTATGACGACGACGATTTTTTTGATGATGACTTTATTCCCGACGAAGACGACGTGGAAATGACAGTGCCTAAACGTCGTGCGACACGCAATTGCTGGCGCAAGATTGAACGGGCGCGTGATCGCATCGCGCTGCGCCGCGAACTCGGCGATTTTGACTTCCGAATTGATTAGCGCCTGTCGTAAACCGGCAGGACCATGTGACAGAGGTAACAGGAAATGAGCCGCTACAAAAGCCATGGATCGACCCCCAGAAACTGGGATGTACTCGTTGAACTCGACGAGGGCGACCTGCCGATGTTTGAGCCTATACGAGCGATACACAAACCCGATGAAGATCGTGAGCCGCGTCGGATTAACCGGGTGCGACAAAGTTTTCATCGGCCGCGGTTTGGCTAGCGTTTGACATGCATCTGAGACCCGGGGGCCTGCCGGGAGCAATGAATAAATGGCCGGCCCCCGGGGCTCGAACCCCGGATGCAAATTCAGTCAGGGCAGAATCGCCATGCGATTTCCGATGGCCCGTGGCTCGCAGCAGGAAACGCTTCAATAAAGAAGTGCTGATATTCAGCAACTGTATCCGCAGGAAGATACCGGCCGTTCCACTGACCATGCGGATAAATCTCGACAACGCCACCGTTGCTAACATACTGCGTCCAGTAGCCATTCTCCGGTACCTTGATCAGCCGAAACACATCGGGGAACCCATTGCTCGCAAAGGCCATTGCGAAGGTCGCTGTCTGGGGCCATGAGTTATCAAGCCCGCGGGAATAGATTTCCAGCCAGCCAGGCCCGTCAACCTGTATACCCCCCAGAAAGTCCGGGTGCGGAAACGACCGCTTCCGATAGAGCGTGCACGCCCTGACATAGCCACCGACTACACCCGCCTGATCACCCACAGCTCCCTCAAAAACTGCGATATAGTTTTGCGCTTCCGGGGGCGGCGGCTCTAATTCAAAATCCATGAAGCCGCCATTAGCCGCCAGGTCCACCGCAAAACCGCTACCTTGCGGGCCAAACTCAGTCCGCGTGCCCGCCAGATCTTCGTAGAAAAACCTGACGAAGCCTTCAATTGCTTCACTGGACTTGTTAGTCAGCCTGTAGGTTCGGGCCGGGTAGTTCGGAGCGAATGAATAGCTCTCGTTCTCCCGCCACCGCAGCCCGCTCAACTCATTGCCTATCTGCCTGAAGTCGATTTCTGCGCGAAAAAACTGATCAATAAGCCCTGTCGAATAGGAGACAGCGCGGGGCAGCAGCACATTCCAGCGCTCTTTGTATGACTCGAGATCGAGCACAAAGCGCCGGAAGCTCTCTCCGCTTGCAAGAACATGGTTAGTGATCGACTCTGCAACGAATTTTTGCATGTAGACATTCTGCGGCGAACGAATCGGATCCGTTATGTGCGCAGCAAAATACTTGCACTGCCCCGCAACAGAACCGATGCTGCCGGAGAAATTGCAGGGCTCAATAAATGGAGTACCGGATACCACTTCGGCTCCTGGCAATGGCAAGCCTACCGGCGTCGTTACGACGCCATTGTCCTGAACCAGATAATTCGACCCCGACGTTACGAAACGGGCGCTCGTAAACCCTGCCATCCCGTGATCAAAATCGGGCGCCCCGGGACCATCAACTTGCCAATAGTCCTCCGGATCGGAAAATTTCGCACTGACGGGATAGTGGTTGAGATTGTCATGAAGAATCTGCTCAAACTGGTCATTGTGGTCTGCCGTATACAGCTCGTAGAGGCTTGGCGTATAAATCCGCTGGTCGGTAACCTCGCTCAACAAGACACAAAGCGCGACGTTGCAATGAACATCGTTGCGGGTGTGCTGAGGCTGCGCCATGTCCTGAATATGATGAACGATGTGCCCGAGGCTGCTGAACAACAACCCGAAGGCAGCGCTTCTGGACGCAGGCGAAGGCTCGATCAGCGCCGACTTGTAATAGCCCATCGCGCTCCGGTAGGAATGCAACGGGGACTGATGCAGCGCCCAGGTTCGTGAATCGAGAAAATTGAGCGCAGACGAGCCGACCAGCCCGACCTGAAGGCCCTGATTGCCGACTGCGGCTTGCGGGTTAAAAAAATGCTTCGTCACCACCAATGGATCGGGATGAATATCCTCATCACTCGAACCCTTCATGGCGAGGTCTCGAATTGACAGCAATCGTTGCGTTTCATCATCGGCGCGGAGTCGATTCGCCCCGTAGGCAAACAACCCGATCGACTTCAGAAATTCGCTGCTCGAAAGCACCGAGCGATCAACAGCCACCCCGGTCAGTTTTTCGTGCGTAGATCGCTCGTAGCCCCAGACAGGCACTATCAGGAACAATATCAATAAGACCGACCACTTCGACGCGGACACCATTGCTGCCTCTACATATCGTGGATCAGCCAGCCGTGCTCCGGATCCCACGCGAACACGATGGTGTAGAGAAACTGAATGCCGTTTTCGTTCTGGTTGACCACATAGACAGCGGTCTGCTCATTCATATCGATCAGCGTTGGCTCAGACCAGTTCTCGGTCAACTCCGAAATATTTGTCGACTGAAAAATGGCTCCGTACTTTTCCCGGAACGATGGTGTCGCAAGCGCCAATGCCTCAACTGAGCTGCCGGTTTCAACATTTGCAAAGAACGCGTTCTTCCGATACTCCAGCAGGTCAGAATCAATGTAACCGCCACCTGTAGTCCGATTCGGCCGTTGACAAACACTTTGGCACGGCGGCAGAAAGACAATTCGAGTAAACAGTATGTCATCGATATAGATTTCGATATCGTCAGTACCATCGTTGTGATAATCGATGACCCGGACAGAAACACCGGGATCGCCCAGGTCAACGCCGTGACTCAGATTGCTGATGGTGGCAACGCCCTGCCCCAGGCACACACTTTTGTCGAAGCTGCAGTGCCGGTCGCAGTTGACGTATCGACCGAGGTACCAGCGCAAGCCCTGATTGCATTTCTCCTGACTCGCCGTCTGGAACGTGCCGAGCAGGTCACTCTCAATGACGGTGTCCCGGAATAGGAAGCTCGGTGTGTCCGGGACCCGCGACCGAACCAAATAGTCTGCGCCCCCGGAATTCCCGAAATTTCCGGTCATGACGTCGAAGTCAGCGGATACATCACGCCACCCATCGCGCTCATTGAACCCCAACGTCGGGTCAGCGAACCGCCAGCGATCGTCGCCCGTTAACGGGCACCTCTCGTAGTTGAACGTATCCCAATTCCCCGGCGGCACACAGTCGTCGTTGATCCTGCCGTATTGATCGGTCGGCCGGGGTATCAGTCGCTCCCCGCGACGCTCCCAGCACGCGGGGTCAACGATCGTTTTCTCAACGCAGTACCCCTCAACCGCGAACTCCCGGAACTCAGTCGGATTATTGACCGTGTAGACAATTGCCCCGGCGGGCGTGGCGGAGAAAAGATTGGACGTGTGCCGTTCACGTGGGAAAAATGCGTACTCAACGATTCCATCATCGTTGACATCATTTGATTTGATAATGAAGTCAACACTAGGCTCTGCCAGCGCCCAGGACGAAATCCACAACGTGAGCAGCACACACACTCTGGAACCGTATCGCCTCACTTCAATCTGTAATCTGTGATTGCAGGGCAACACGCGTCACAAGCGGCCACGATGCACCAAAACCTGCGAAGCACCCGTCGTAATACAACACAACCTTCGCGCCGGAGGTGACCGCCGACAGCAGCATCGAAAAGAAGTAGTCAAACAAGCTGTTGTCTTGCAGCGGCAGAAGCGCCGTCTGGGATCGCTCGTCGCCGTCCAGGTCGCATTGCACCGTCGGATCACCGGTGCTGGCAATATTAAATCGAAAGTCCCGATCGTCGGGCGTGTATATCTGCAAAAAGACTTCGCTACCGAACACAAACATATCGAGCCGCTTGACACGTTCCGGTGCGCCGGAGTCGCCGTATACGGAATATGTCGTCTGCGCGCCGGCAATCGAAATTGAGCCTGCCAAACACAAAAATAAAGCCAGGTGGCGCATGTTTTGAACCCTCACAGCCTGCTTGATAGCAATGACTGGAGTTATCGCAATCCGAGCAGCATCTGCCAATCCCGGGAACTGGCCAAATGCTCAACTTTTGTTGCGCGGTGAAGGTACGCGCAGAGGGAAAATGCATCGACAATGATAGAAAAATGGTGGGCCCCCGGGGACTCGAACCCCGGACCAAGAGATTAAGAGTCTCCTGCTCTACCAACTGAGCTAGAGGCCCGCACCTTAAGAATCGCTAAACGAAACGAGCCGAATAAAGCTTGGGCGCTTTACCCGGCATTAATTCCGCTGGATGCGTTTTCAGCCTGCTGAAAACGCATCGTCATTGAATGGGGTGGATGACGGGACTCGAACCCGCGACGACTGGAATCACAATCCAGGGCTCTACCAACTGAGCTACACCCACCATTGTTAGTTATGGCGCGCCCGGCAGGACTCGAACCTGCAACCCTCGGCTTAGAAGGCCGATGCTCTATCCGGTTGAGCTACGGGCGCAAGTTACCTGTCTCGCCGAGACGCCTGCATTCTAGCGCAGGAAAATGGTCGGGGCAGAGAGATTCGAACTCCCGACCCTCTGCTCCCAAAGCAGATGCGCTACCAGACTGCGCTATGCCCCGACCGCCGGGCGGCGATGATACGGGGCTGCCCGAATCAGGTCAATCTGGTATCGTTGCGCGCTTGCCACATAAGCGTTTCACGCCATCAGGACACCGCATGCCCGCACAGATTATCGACGGCAAAGCCATCGCCCAGCGCATCCGGGACGACGTGCGTGAGCGGGTCGCCGAACGGGTTGCCGGAGGTCAGCGTCCGCCGGGCCTCGCCGTGGTCCAGGTGGGCACGGACCCGGCTTCCGCAATTTACGTGCGCAACAAGCGCAAAGCCTGCGAGGCAGCCGGCATTGTATCGGTCGAGCACGACCTGCCGGAATCCACGTCTGAAGACGATCTGCTCGCGCTTATTGATGAACTGAACGCCGACGCCGCGGTGGACGGCATCCTCGTGCAGCTACCCCTGCCCGGCCAGATCCGCTCCCACATCGTTATTGAACGCATTGACCCGGCCAAAGACGTGGACGGCTTTCACCCTTACACAGTGGGCCGGCTGGCCCAGCGCATCCCGGTACTGCGCCCCTGCACGCCGTACGGTGTCATGAAGATGCTGGAGCATATCGATGTCGACCCGAAGGGTCAGCACGTGGTGATTGTCGGCGCGTCCAACATCGTCGGGCGGCCGCTCGCGCTGGAGTTTCTGCTCGCCGGCGCCACCGTGACGATTTGCCACAAATTTACGCAAAATTTACAGGACATGGTCGGTCAGGCAGACATCCTCGCGGTAGCGGTGGGCAAACCGAAACTCATCCCCGGTGAATGGGTCAAAGAAAATGCGGTAGTCATCGATGTCGGCATCAACCGGCTCGCCGACGGCACCCTGCAGGGCGATGTGGAATTCGCTGCAGCGGCCGAACGTGCGGCATGGATCACACCGGTACCCGGGGGCGTTGGCCCCATGACGGTCGCCATGCTGATGCACAATACTCTGGAAGCGAACGAGGGCGGATAAAGCGATGCTGCAAACACCCAAAGTACTGATCACCACACTGCTGCTGTGCTTCATGTGGCTACCGGCCGGCGCCAACATCGCCGACGAACTGCCGCCCTACCCGAAGCTTGAGGTTAACACCAGCGCGGGCACATTCGTGATGGAGATGTTTTCTGCGCGCGCACCTCTGCACGTACGCAATATGCTGCGACTGGTTGAAGATAAGTTCTACGACAACACGGTCTTTCATCGCGTGATGGGCGGCTTCGTGGTTCAGGGCGGTGGCTACGACGTGGATTACAAGCTGAAGCCGACGGAAAAACTGATCCCGAACGAATCGGGCAACGGTTTGACCAACAAGCGTGGTTTTGTCGGCATGGCGCGCACCAATGATCCGCACAGCGCGGATTCGCAGTTTTATATCAATCTCGCCGACAACCTCGCGCTGGACCCGCGCCCGACGCGCTGGGGCTACACGGTGATCGGCAAGATCATCAAGGGCATGGAAGTCGTTGACGAGATTGGCTATAAGGCGACCGGTCCGGGGCCGATTCCGGAGCTGACACGGGATGTACCGCTGGAACCCGTGGTCATTCTCAGCATGCGACTGCTTGAGGATGAAGCCGAGGACGACTCCGACTTTGACGACGACGAGTAGCCTGAGCACTCGCGTGACCACTGCCTTTATTTCGGATCTGCACCTGGACGGCAGCCGCCCGGCTGCTACCGCGGCATTTGTGCAGTGGCTGCAAGGCCCGGCACTGCAGCTGGACCGGCTGTATATACTCGGCGACCTGTTCGAATACTGGATTGGCGACGACGACCCGGACCCGCATCACCGCGCAGTCCGCGATGCCTTGCGCAACTACACCCGCACGATGCCACGCGTCTGGTTCATGGCCGGCAACCGCGATTTTCAGATTGGTGAGCTGTTTCTGCGGGAAACCGGGATTCAGCAACTCCCGGATCCGTCGTTAATTGAAGTCGGCGGCATATCGGTGCTTATTGCGCACGGTGATCGCCTGTGCACCGATGATGTCTCGTATCAGCGCTTCCGTCGGTTCGCACAGCATCCGTCGATGCTTAAATTTTATCGTTCGCTGCCCTTCTTCCTGCGTCGCCGGCTCGTCAATACGGCCCGCGAGCGCAGCCACAGCGCCAAACTCGATAAGTCTGCAGAAATCATGGACGTAAATCAGGCGGCCGTGGAGAATGCGCTGCGGCGCTATCGTGTGCACACACTCCTGCACGGTCACACGCACCGGCCCGGTGAGCATCAGTTTGAGTTAGAAGGCCGAGAGGCTACGCGCATAGTGCTGGGGGACTGGTACCGCAACGGCCCCGTGATGTACTGGGACGACGAAGGCCGCCGGGTTGAAACGCTGACTTTCGCGGACGCCTGACGCCGCGTTATACGGTTGCAGGCTGCCAGGCCAGCAGTTCGGCGACACTCTGAAAGCGATGACCCGGCCGTTTGGCCATCATCTTATCGATCGCCGGCTGCCATGCACTGGCGTGCTCCGGCAACTTCGGTACCGGTTCACGCGCGTGCTGCAGAATGACGGCCATCGCTGTATTGCCGTCGTACGGCTTTTTACCCGACAGCATCTCGTACAGAATGACGCCCAGACTGTAGATATCCGAGCGCTCGTCGAGCGGTTCGC
This sequence comes from Gammaproteobacteria bacterium, assembly GCA_013001905.1. Lineage (GTDB taxonomy): Bacteria > Pseudomonadota > Gammaproteobacteria > Steroidobacterales. Next base: position 15,353 of record JABDLC010000011.1, read on the forward strand.
CATGCCCCTGTTCGGGGCTCATGTAATACGGCGTACCAAAGATTTCACCCGTGCCGGTCAGCTCGGATTTCAGGTGCGCCTGTTTAGCCAGCCCGAAATCGATCAGCGCCAGACTGCCGTCCTCACGGAACAACACATTGGTCGGTTTCAGATCACGATGCAGGATGCCAACCCCATGAATGGCGCCCAGCGCTTCGCCAATCTGCCGCATGATTTTGTCAGCGTCCTGCGGGTACATCCCCTGTCGAATCAGCCGCTTCAGACTGCCCCGGCTACAGTATTCCATCGCTATGTATGCGTGGTTATCAGCAATGCCGAGGTCGTAAATATTCACTACATTCGGATGGCTGATCCTGCCAATGGCCTCGAACTCCGCCAGAAAACGATCCAGCAGCGCTTCACCGCCGCCGAAATCCGGCACCTGACGCAGCACCTTCAGCACCACCGAACGCCCTGACGCGGTTTCTTTAGCCAGATAAACCGACGCGATATCGCCCCCGGAGATGCACCGCTCTATTTGGTAGCCCTTCAGCCCGGGGATATCGAGGCTGTTCTCCGGCACCTTTGTCTGACTTTTTTCGCTCGCCGCATCCTGCGTCTCGAGCACGTCATTCACCAACTCAATCAGCGTGTCGTGCTTAAGCCTGCTACGGGACAGGTAATCAGCGGCACCCAGTTTCATGGCACGGACAATCGCGCGCTCTTCCCCGTCACCGACCACGATCACCGGCGGAAAACCTTTGGTTTGCCGGAACTGCGCCAGCCAGTCGAGCCCGCATTGATCCCCGAGCGGGTCACCAAGGATGACCAGATCGTTGTTGGCGCCGGAAAAATTTTCTGAAAAACGGCCGGACTCGGCGGGATCGTATTCGGTGACTTTAGCGTCACGCCAACGGGCACCGATATGGTGAGCAATCAGTGCGCGGTAGTCTTTGCTGCTCTCGATAACGAGAACACGAATGCTCATGCAGCACCCGCGCTGGGGCCGGCCTTACCGTCATTGACTGCACGACGGGTACGGCGCGCCTCTTCGCGGGCTTTTTTGGCTTTGTCGGAACGCATGGCCTCGAGTTCATCCAGATACTCGCGGGTGACATCGCCCGTCACGTACTCACCGGAAAAGCACGACGTATCAAACTCGGAAATATCACCGCTGTCGTACTGTACCGCCTTAATCAAATCATCCAGATCCTGATACACAAGCCAGTCGGCGCCGATTTGCTCAGCCACTTCAACGTCAGTGCGATTGCAGGCAACCAGCTCGCTCGATGCCGCCATATCGATACCGAACACGTTCGGGTGCCGCACGGGAGGCGATGCGGAGGCAAAGTACACCTTGCGCGCGCCGGCCTCGCGGGCCATCTCGATAATCTGTTTGGATGTGGTGCCACGCACGATGGAATCGTCAACCAGCAGCACAACTTTGTCGCGAAATTCGAGATCAATCGCGTTCAGCTTGCGCTTGACCGACTTTCTGCGCTGCTCCTGCCCGGGCATGATAAAGGTGCGCCCGATGTAGCGATTCTTAATAAACCCTTCGCGGTATTTGACGCCCAGGACATGCGCGACCGACAGCGCACTGGTGCGGCTGGAATCCGGTATCGGAATAACCACGTCAATATCGTGATCAGGGCGCTCAGCAAGAATCTTTTCTGCGAGACGCTCGCCCATGCGCAGGCGTGCTTTATAGACGGAAATGCCGTCCATAATGGAATCGGGTCGCGCGAAATATACGTATTCGAATACACAGGGCGTGTAGCCTTTTTGTTCGCCCTGACGCGTGTGCAGCGTGCCGTCTTTCTCAATATAGACAGCTTCGCCCGGCAATATGTCGCGCACGAGCTCGAAGCCGGCGACATCCAGCGCCACACTCTCGGACGCCACCATGTACTCGATAAAGCCGTCAACTTCACGCTGACCGAGAATAACGGGCCGGATGCCGTGCGGATCGCGAAAGGCAAGCACACCCTGCCCCATAATCATGGCAATCACGGCGTAACCGCCCCGGCAGCGCTTGTGCACACCGGCCACCGCTGCAAAAACAGCATCGGGCGTCAGCTCGCTGCTCTGATTCTGCTGCAGTTCGTGAGCAAAGACGTTCAGCAACGCCTCCGTGTCAGACCCGGTGTTCAGGTGTCGCTTGTCATTGCGGCGCAGCAGCTGCTGCAACTCGCTGGTATTTGTGAGGTTGCCGTTGTGGCCTAAGCAGATGCCATACGGTGAATTGACATAGAAGGGCTGCGCTTCAGCCGACGATGACATCCCGGCCGTGGGGTACCGAACGTGACCAATACCCATCGTGCCCGACAGTCGCAGCATGTGCTTACGCTGAAACACATCCTGCACCAGGCCGTTATCTTTACGTTGGCACAACGTGCCGTCATCATCGGTCATGATGCCGGCGGCATCCTGACCACGATGCTGCAAAACAATCAACGCGTCGTAGATGGACTGGTTGACCGGTCGATTACTGACTATCCCTACAATCCCGCACACTGCGCATTCAACCCATAAACGAGCGAGACAATGGCTGCCGCCTACCCGGCGACTTCCTCCGGTGCTGCCTCGTCTTCCAGATCGTCGAGAAAATCGAGACCGTCTTCAGCAGCGTGGCGAATCATATCAGTTACCGGCTCAAAATAAGGAATCAATACCGACTGTGGCCACCATTCTGTCTCATCAAAATCCGCGGACTGCATGATGGCCAGCAACAGCCCTGCGAGCACCACTCCGCGACCAAAGCCGAATACCATGCCAATGGCCCTGTCGGTTCCGGTCAGCCCGGTTGTCTCCAGCACAAAATGAAAAAAGGCACCGAGCAACCCGCCGGCAATCAGCACCGCAATAACTGTCAGAGCGCGGGCAGCCCACAAGCGCATCGCGGTGGGCGTAATAAGCGACTCAAGCAGACCGGCAACCTGCGGGCCGAATTTCCAGGCAGCCCAGATCGCGACCACCCAGGTGCCGAGCGACATCGCTTCTTTAAAGAAACCGCGGAAAAGGCTGATCAGTGTCGAGAAGCCCAGGATTGCAATGAGCAGATAATCGAACAGAACCAGCTGCGCTGCTTCCTCTACCACGCTTATCCCCGTTGGTCGCCCGGAAGAAAAACGATGATGCCCTGATAGCCCTTATCCGCTAAACGACCCGCAAGATCGCTGGCGGAGTCGCGGCTCTCCTCCGGGCCACTGTAAACCCGGTAGATCGTGCCCGAGGATGCCCTGCCGCGAATAACGGCAACATCAAAACCCGCGCTGCCAATTTCGGTCGCATAACGATCGGCATTCTGTTGTTCAGCGAATGCATTGACCTGAACGTAGTAGCCTTCAGGCGGCGCTGCGCCGCGTTTCGCGACCGGTTTTTGCGGTGCTTTTGCGGTGGAGCGGCTACCCGATTTACCGGCGGCAGGTTTGGTTGCAACGGCCGCCTCAACGACGGTCTGCTCTACTTTCGGCGGAGGCGCTGTGACCGGCGCGTTGAGCACGATCACTTCGGTTTTGCGTTCAACACGGGCATCGGCAGATGCCGCGTACAGGTCGCCCTGTTCGCTTTCAACCCGTCCGTCCAGTAATGCAGGTGCAAGGAGAACCAGTAGTACCACCAATACCACTGCGCCCACCATGCGCTCCAACAGTGCCCGTTCCATGGCGACCTCTATCCCGTATCCGCAGAGTATAGACCAAGCCAATCCAAAGCGGGCCCCACCACGCTGAACGACCCGCAGACAAGGATATTACCGCCAGCCGGCGTCCCGTCGCGAGCCGCCTCCAACGCTGCGGCCACGCCCGGAAACCGCCGGGGCGCCGGGTGCAATTCAAGCAGTTCCGCCAATTCCGCCGCGCTTGCGCCACGCGGGCCGTCGGTCGGGCATAGCAACCAGCGCTGCGGGGTCACCCCCAGCGCGGCCACAAAATCCGCGGCTTTCTTGTCTTTGAGCATGCCGAGTACCACCGTTTCCGGCGGATGCTCACGCAGCGCATCGGCGAGCTCCGCGCCGGCCTGCGGGTTGTGCGCCACATCCAGCAACCAGCAATGCGCATCGTCATGGCGTTGCATCCGCCCCGGCGGTAACACCGCGGCGAGCAGATCCGGCTCTGCTCTCAACACATCAAGTAACGCAGGGTCACAGGCCTCGACAGCCGCCAGCGCCAGCGCCTGATTGCGCAGCTGCGCGGCACCGCCGGGCGGTATTGCCAGGCCCTCTATCCGCTCATCATGTCCCTGCCAGCTCCAGCTGTAATCTGCCCGCGTCAGCGAGTAGTCGACAGACAGCACACGTAGCTGCGCGTCCAGATCGGCCGCATGCGCCTGCACCGATTCCGGCACGTCCGTGTCGCCGTAAAATGCCGGCTTGCCCCGTCGCAGGATGCCGGCTTTTTCCCGGGCAATAGTCTCAATGTCATCCCCCAGCCAGGCCTGATGATCGAGATCGACAGTCGTTATCAGTGCGACATCAGCGTCGACAATGTTGACCGCATCAAGCCTCCCGCCAAGCCCGACTTCCAGCACCCATGCATCACAATGCGCTTCAGAGAAGCAGCAGAAGGCGGCGAGCGTGCCGAACTCGAAATAGGTCAGAGGAATATCGCCGCGCACGGCCTCAATGCGCTCGAACGCACTGACAATCGCTGCGTCAGAGGCCGGCCGCCCGGCGATGGCTATGCGCTCGTTGTAGCGCACCAGATGCGGCGAGGTATAAACGCCGGTGCGGAGCTCATTCGCAGCCAGCACAGCGCTTACCGCCGCGACTGTGGACCCTTTGCCGTTGGTGCCGGCGACGGTCAGTACCCGGCCCTCCGGCGGCTGAATGTGGAGCCGCTCCCAGACCTGACGGACCCGGTCGAGACCGAGATCAATCTCGGCGGGGTTCAGCGATTCCTGCCAGGCGAGCCAGTCGAGCAGCGAAGCGCCGGTCGCGGCCGGGTGTTGCATCAGCCTTCGGCGACGGCCGGTAATTTCTGCAGTTTGGCGAGCAGATTCGCCAGTTCGTCACGCAGTTGCCGGCGGTCGATGATCATATCGAGCGCGCCGTGTTCAAGCAGAAACTCACTGCGCTGAAAACCGTCCGGCAGTGTTTCGCCCACCGTTTGCTCGATAACTCGCGGGCCGGCGAAACCGATCAGCGCGCCGGGCTCACCGATATTGACGTCGCCCAGCATCGCCAGACTCGCCGAGACACCGCCGGTCGTGGGGTCAGTCATTACTGATATGTAGGGAACGCCCGCTTCCGCCAGCTCCGTTAACGCCGCGCTGGTTTTCGCCATCTGCAGCAACGAAAACAATGCTTCCTGCATCCGGGCGCCACCACTGGCAGAAAAGTTAATTAACGGAATCTTGTTTTCTTTCGCATAGCGGGCCGCACGCGCGAATTTTTCGCCGACTACAGAGCCCATCGAACCGCCCATAAAACCGAACTCAAATACACTCACGACGACCGGCAGGCCTTTCAGCTTGCCGCTCATGACAATCAGTGCGTCATTTTCGCCACTGCTTTTTTGCGCGGCCACGATACGGTCGCGATATTTCTTGCTGTCTTTAAATTTCAGCGGGTCATCAGGCTTCATATGCTCCGCGATTTCCCGGCCGCTGTCAGGGTCAAGAAAAATCCGCAGTCGTTCGCGCGCCGACACCCGCATATGGTGATTGCATTTAGGGCACACCATCAGATTGCGCTCCAGCTCTGCGCGATACAGCTGCGCACCACACGAAGCGCACTTCATCCAGATGCCTTCAGGAACGGATTTTTTCTTGCGGTCCGTGGTGATCCGCGACGGAATGATTTTTTCGAACCAGCTCATAGTGAGGATTATAGTTGAGGCAGAGCAAAATCGGGATAGCCAACTTTGGTCAAGGTTAGCCCTGCCGCCGGCGCGGTTATTCCCGACACTTTTCGGTCGCGAGCTGCGAGCACACCGGCCAGCCAGTCAAGCGTCTCCTCACCACAACCGACTTTCATCAGCGAACCGACCAGATTGCGCACCATGTGCTGCAGAAAGGCGTTGGCGGTGCAGTCGGTGTACACATGATCGCCGTCCCGCCACACTTTGAGCTCCGAGATGGTTCTGACAGGGCTGTTGGCCTGGCAGGCTGCGGCACGAAAACTGGAAAAATCATGCTCCCCAACCAGCAAGCCGGCCGCTTCCTGCATCTGCTGATCGTCCAGCGGCTTCCTGACCCACCAGCTTCGATGGCGCTCAAGCGCAGAGCGCACCGGCCGGTTAAGAATCACGTAGCGGTACGAGCGCGAGCGGGCTGAGAAGCGCGCATGAAAGTCGTCGGGTACGTGGCGGGCCCAACAAACATTGATATCGGCCGGCAGATTGCTGTTGATGCCCAGCAACCAGGAACGATCAGATCGTTCTGCGCGAGTATCGAAATGGGCAACCTGCCCGGCGGCGTGGACTCCGGTATCGGTGCGACCGGCCCCCACGCACTCAACCCCCTCGTCCGCGACCACGGAGATTGCGTCGTTCAGAGATTGCTGAATACTGGGCGCGTGCGGCTGCATCTGCCAGCCGTTGTAGGACGTGCCGTCGTACTCGATTCCTATAGCCAGCCGTCTGCAGTCAGCTGCAGCCGATTCGCTCAATCGCCAAGCTCTTCCAGTAACTGCCGGGCTTCCTGCTGCTGCTCTTCGCCGCCCTCATCCAACACTTCGGTGAGTATGCTGCGAGCCCCGTCAGGATCACCCATATCAATGTAGGCGCGGGCCAGATCCAGCTTGGTGCCGACCTCGGTCATGGTTGCGTCTTCGGGCAGCGATGCCTGCTGGATCGCGGTGGCAACGTCATCTTCGGCATCGGCCTCCATGCCCAGATCAAAGTCGACGTCTCCGGAATCACTGATCGCCGGCTGCTCAGCCGTTTCACCGAGTTCGACTTCCGCCGGATCGATCTGCGGCTGCTCGACGGTGTCGCTCGCGGCCTCAGCCTGCTGCGCCTCCAGTTCAGCCTCGATCTCAGCTTCAAGATCACCGGGATTGCTCACCAGCGTCTCATCATCTTCGCCTACGACATCTTCCCTCATGATGTCGTCCGGATTGGCGAGCAATGTCTCATCGTCGTCGCCGACCAAACGGGTCTCGGTATCTCCGTCTTCAGGCTCATCACCGAGCCCGGACAAATCAACGTCAAGATCATCGGAACCGCCGAGGTCCAGATCAATATCACCATCGTCGAAACTGTCTGCATCCAGCGCCGGCATCTCGGCTGTGCCGCCGCCGTCCGCCGCGGATTCCAGCGTTGGCGACTCCAGCGTCGATTCGCTCATGTCGCTTTCGATGGTAGGGGTTTCCATCGTTGCCGCATCGTCGTCGAGCAGCTCGCCGTCCAGATCGATGTCGACGTCCAGTTCGTCATCACCGCCCGTGTCGTCGCCATGAGCGACCGCCGGCGATTCGATGGTGGGTGTCTCAAGCGTATCCTCAGCTTCGCCCGACATATCAGCTTCGACCGTCGGCGACTCCATGGTCGTCGCACTGTCATCAGAGTCATCGCCGAGATCATCGCCGCTCAGGTCCAGCGCGAGGTCCTCGTCACTGCTATCTCCACTGCCAAGATCAATATCGAGATCGCCGTCATCGTCGGCTGCTTCAGCTGATTCAGCCTCGCCGTCGTCACTGCTGAGGTCTTTGAAAATATCCTCGTCGAGCGCCTCGACGTCATCGCCCGGCTTGCCCAGTGTGAAATCGACTTCAGCATCGCCGGCGGCCTCATCCATCTCGGTAAACTCGAAATCCATCGAGTCAGCAGTCGGCGCGGCCGCATCGCTGCCGCTGAAGAGCGCATCGTCAGGGCACAACTGCTTGCCGAGGATCACGACTTTGTTCCATTCAGAATCGGATTCGTCTTCGATGCCGTCGCGCAGGGCACGCGCATGCGTCAGGAAGCCTTCACGGTTTTCCCACACAAAGAAAACTTCGATCAGTTTGGTCCGGTAGTCCAGGTTATCGGGCTCATTGGCGAGCGAGCGCTCGAGCAAATCTGCCGCCTGATCATAGAGGCCATAGGCCATGTGGAAATCGGCCTCCGCGATCGGGTCCGCCTGATCCAGATCGACGAGACCGCCGGTGCTGATCGTTCTTTCGAGCGGTGTCTCGACGTCACCTTCATCAGGCAACTGCAGTTCCGATGTCTTGTCGGCATCCGCAACGAGATCCGCGTCTATATCATCACTCGACGCTTCAAAAGCGGTTGTGCTGTCGGCAGTCCCGGGGCTGTGCTCCGATTCTTCGACAACGATGGCTGAATCCCGGGACGGCAGGGACTCGAGATCCCGCATGGTCTCTTCATGGTCTGCATCGACCGCTTGCTGCTCCCAGCTGCCTGAACCATCCGCATCGAGCAGACCATCGTCTTCGTCGTCATCCCTGCGACGGCGGGCAAAGAACAGCGCCAGCAGAACCACGATCGCAGCGCTCAGCCAGAACCAGATGTTGCTCAGCAGAGAGGTTGATTCGCCCGCTGACTCGTCGGCACTAACCACCGTTGCGCTGTCTTCGACAGCTTCATCGGCAGCAGCATCGGCGGCTTCGTCCGCTGCAGCAGCCTCACCCGTCGCTTCGTCGCCGGCATCTTCCGCCGCATCATCAGCGAACGGCGTTGCCTCGGCGGTGTCTTGTGCGAGCTCATCTGCGGCAGATTCGTCTGCGCCTTCCGGCAACGGCAGGTCATCTTCGACAGCGACCTCGTCAAGAATCCCGTCAGCCTCAGCACCATCGCGCGCAGCTTCCAGCGCCGCGAGACGCCGCTGCATAGCGGCCAGCTCTGCGTCACGCGCTTCGAGCAAACGCTGGCTCTCCGACAACTCACCTTCGAGCTGATCAATGCGACTCCGCAGTTGACCCGACTCGGCATCGCGCGCCGCCGCGTCAAGTCCCGCAGCCTGGTCGGCAGACGACGCGCCCGCCGAACTCGATGAGTCTTCAGCCGTATCTGTCGCCGGCGGTACCAGCGTCAGTTGCGCCGGCTCTGCGGCTGTCGCAGCTGCAGTCGAGGCGCTGGCGGAACTGCCGCGGGAACCCGTGAGTGCAGCATTCTGTTCGCGAACCTGAGCAGTGGCTTCAGCCGGGCTCAGTGCTGTAAGTTCAGGCGAATCCGGTATGCGCAGTATCGCGCCGGCTTTCAAGCGGTTGATGTTGCCGAGGAACGCTTCGGGATTGGCGCGGTACAGCGCGAGCATGGTCTGATTAACGGTCACGTCGCTATTGGCGCGAACGCGGTCAGCGATTCCCCACAATGTGTCTCTGCGCTGCACGGAATAACTGGTACCTGACAGGCTCGCGACCGGCGCTTCAGCAACCACCGGTTGCGGCGCCGGCTCAGCGACCGGACGCGATGGCGCCGGCGCAGGTGCGGGTTCAGGAGTCGGCACAGGTGTTGGCTGTTGCACGACGGGCTGCTGGGGCGCAGGTGAAGGTGCAGGCGGTGCCGGACTGCGCGTGACCACGCCTGCCGATTCAGAGCTCACCACAGATTGCGCGGGTGCCGTTTCTGCGGGCGTTACGGTCGCCTGCACGGGCGCAGGTTCAAACAACGGCGGATCCAGTAAGACGGTGTACTCGCGCAGCAGCCGCCCGGACGACCATTTGATGTCTAGCAATAAGGTAACGAAGGGTTCCGCGACCGGACGCGCGCTGGTGATACTGACAACGGGAACGCCGTCCGCGGTGTTCACCGCAAACTCGAAGTCCTGCATCCAGACAGGCAGATCTAAGCCATAACGCTCAAAGGTATCTGCTGAAGCAAGACCGACCTGCAAACTCTTGAGGTCATCTTGCTCGTATGACTCGAAAGGAATCTCCGCAGAGAACGGCTGATTAAGCGCCGACTCCAACTCGATATCCCCTAACCCGAGTGCAAAAGCAGTTAATGGAGCGAAACCCAAAAAGCACAGGACAACCACAAAACGACGCATCACAAATCCCCGGACTTGCGTTTCTTCGCTAAATTACACGACAAGACTATGTTAAAACCCGCACAACAACGCGCTAACTATAGCCTATAAGTATTCGCGTACCAATATTTCTGCAATCTGCACGCTATTAAGTGCCGCGCCTTTGCGAACGTTGTCAGAAACCACCCACATATTGAGGCCCCGATCGTGGGAAATATCCTCCCGGATTCGCCCGACATAGACAGGGTCTGAGCCTGAAGCCTCGGTCACGGCGGTCGGATAGCCGCCCATCGTCCGCTCATCCAGCACAGTCACGCCGTCCGCAGCAGCCAGAAGCTCGCGCGCCCGCTCAGCGCTAATGGCCTCGCGGGTTTCAATGTGCACCGCCTCGCTGTGCCCCACAAACGCCGGGATGCGCACAGCGGTCGGATTGACCTGAATAGAGTCGTCGCCGAAGATTTTGCGGGTCTCCCACACCATCTTCATTTCTTCTTTTGTATAGCCGTTATCCTGAAACACATCGATATGCGGTATCGCATTGAAAGCAATCTGCTTTTCGTCATCCGCAAGCTCCAGGGGCCGGCCGTTCAGCAACGTCGCCGTCTGCGCTGCCAGCCGCTCAACGGCACTGCGTCCTGCCCCGGACACGGCCTGATAGGTCGCCACATTGATGCGCTCGATGCCCACCGCATCATAGATAGGCTTCAGTGCGACGAGCATCTGAATCGTGGAACAGTTCGGGTTCGCAATAATATTGCGCCGCCCGTAGTCCGCCAGCGCCGCTTTGTTGACCTCCGGCACGACCAGCGGAATATCGTCATCCATACGGAAGTGCGAGGTGTTATCAATGACCACGCAGCCCGCCGCAGCGGCACGCGGCGCATGCTCCGCAGATACACTGCCGCCCGCTGAGAACAGCGCGATATCGGTGGTGCTGAAATCATGTGTGTCCAGCAGTTCGCAGGCATATTGCTTGTTACCGAACATGACGGTTTTGCCGACCGAGCGCTCACTCGCCAGCGGCTGCAGCTTGTCGATCGGAAATTTGCGCTCGGCCAGAATCTCCAGCATGGCCTCGCCCACCATGCCGGTCGCGCCAACCACCGCAACGTTATATGCGTCTTTCATCTATAATTCCGTTAGCTTTGTAGCTTAAATGCTTGATTTTATAACCGGTGTCTTACAATCAACATCGGCATTCTGACCGCGGTGCCGCAGGACATGGTCCAGCAACACGATGGCCGTCATGGCCTCCGCGATCGGTGTGGCACGGAGGCCTACACAGGGGTCATGGCGCCCCTTGGTGACTATTTCGGTCGCAGCGCCGCTTTGATCCACCGTCCGCCCGGGAATCCGGATACTCGACGTCGGTTTGAGCGCGATACTCGCTACCAGGTCCTGACCGGACGAAATACCGCCCAGCGTGCCGCCCGCTGAATTCTTGACGAAACCTTCAGGCGTAATTTCATCGCGGTGTTCAGCGCCGGTTTGCTCGACAACGGCGAAACCGTCACCGATTTCAACGGCTTTGACCGCGTTGATGCTCATCAGCGCATGCGCAATATCGGCATCGAGGCGATCAAACACCGGCTCGCCGAGACCCACCGGCATACCGGTTGCCTGCACGGTCACCCGCGCGCCGCAGGAGTTGCCCTCTTTGCGCAGCGAATCCATGTAGGCCTCAAGCGCCGGCACCTTGTCGGGGTCCGGCGAGAAAAACGGATTGTTATTGACGGTACTCAGGTCTTTGACCTCCAGCACATGCGGCCCGACCTGCGCGACCCAGGCGCGAATCTCTATACTGAGCGACTCGCGCAGGTACTTGCGCGCAATTGAACCGGCGGCCACCCGCATTGCGGTCTCACGGGCGGACGACCGGCCGCCGCCCCGGTAGTCCCGGAAGCCGTACTTGTGATCGTAGGTGTAGTCCGCATGACCCGGGCGAAATTTATCCCGGATATCACTGTAATCCTTAGTCTTTTGATTCACGTTTTCGATCAGCAGGCCGATCGGCGCACCGGTCGTGCGGCCCTCGAAAACACCCGAGAGTATTTTGACCTCGTCCGGCTCGCGCCGCGGGCTGTGATGCCGTGATGTGCCGGGGCGGCGCCGGTCGAGATCCGGCTGCAGGTCCGCCTCGCTGAGTTCCATGCCCGGCGGACACCCGTCGACGATGCAGCCGATCGCCTCCCCGTGGCTCTCGCCAAAGGATGTCACGGTGAACAATTTGCCTATGCTATTGCCCGACATGCCTGCACACTAAATCTACGAAATTCCAACCTACGAAATTCGATCTACAAATCCGCCCGGAAAATCAGTGCGACACCCTCGCCGCCACTGCCGAACTCGACCCAGGTAAAGGGCAGGTGCGGAAACGCCTGTTCCAGCTGCTGCCACTGCGCACCCACTTCGAGCGCGAGCACACCCTGATCACTCAATAATAGCGGCGCATCTTGCAGTATTCGCCGCGCCGAATCCAGACCGTCTGCCCCACTGTACAGGCCCAGCGCCGGCTCGTGACGGTACTCGGCCGGTATCGCGGCTTCCTCAGCAACCGGCACGTAGGGCGGATTGCTCACAATCAGGTCGAAAGACCCGTCAACGCCGTCCGTGTGATCCGTTTCCACCAGCCGCAGCCGGCCAGTGACACCGTGGTCTGCAGCGTTGGCTGCCGCAACGGCCAGAGCATCGGCCGAGATGTCCGTGGCGACGACCTCCGCGTCAGGAAATGCATGGGCGCAGGCAATGGCGATACAGCCGCTGCCGGTGCCAATTTCGAGAATACGCCGGACGTTGCCGGGCTCCACCCAGGGGCTGAACTGAGGGACGATAAGTTCCGCCAGCGGCGACCGCGGCACCAGCACCCGCTGGTCCACACGGAACCTTAATCCTGCAAACCAGGCTTCACCGGTCAGATACGCGAGCGGCGTGCGCGTTTTGATACGCGTGTCGGTCAACTGGCGGATTTCCGCGCGCTCCGCGTCGCTGACAGCTCTCTGATAGGCAGATGCGTCGCCATCGTGCTCCAGATCGCAGACGAAATAGACCAGCGCGGCTGCCTCGTCTCGTGGATTGTCGGTGCCATGCCCGAAAAACAGACCGGCCGCCTGCAACTCGGTCTCAACAGCGTCGATCTGCGCGCCGACTGTCGCTGCGTTGGCAATGGCTTCATTCATGTCTTATTCATGGCGATGCACGCTACAATTTCCGCATGGAACCCTCTTGGCCGGACAAATTTCTGGTTGCATTGACACGGCTGTTACCGGCCCGGCTGATGGGCAGCTTCGTCTATCTCCTGAGCCGCAGCCGCCGGCCCTGGCTGAAAAACGCTCTGATACGCGGCTTTCTGCGCCTCTACGACGTTGATACCGAAGAAGCAGCGCGGGAGATACCGGAAGGCTACGCCACCTTTAACGAGTTTTTCACCCGTGAGTTACGGCCCGATGCCCGTCCGGTGCACAGCAATCCCGATCAGCTTCTCTCGCCGGCCGACGGCACCATTGCACAAACCGGTCATGCGCATAACGGCCATCTGTTGCAGGCTAAAGGCATAGAGTTTAGCGCCACCGGACTGCTCGCGAACAGTTTACTGGCCAGCAAGCTGGTCAAAGCGCCCTTCGCAACCGTGTATCTCGCCCCTTACAACTACCATCGTGTGCATATGCCGGTCGCAGGCCGCCTGCGGCAGACCATATTTGTGCCCGGCAAACTCTACAGCGTTAATGCCCGCACGACCGCAACGATCCCTGAGTTGTATGCGCTCAATGAACGTCTGGTTTGCGAGTTTGAAACTGACCGCGGTCCGTTTGCGCTCGTACTCGTCGGCGCCATGAATGTCGCAAGTATCAGCACGGCCTGGGGTGGTGAGATTTTTCCACCCGCTGACAAAAAGGTCATCCACAGTGACTACACAGAACAAACGATTGAACTGGCACAGGGCGAGTACATGGGCCACTTTAATATGGGCTCGACGGTGGTGATGCTCGGGCCTGCCGGAAACTGCGCGTGGCATGAGTCCCTGCAACCGGGGCAGCCGGTGCAAGTCGGCACGCCGATCGGCGAGCTTGTGCCGGCCTGACGGTCTTACCGTGCGCACCTGGCAGCCCAGCGGCACCCTCACCGCACTCAGGCAACGCGCGGCCGTACTTGCTGCCGCACGCGACTTTTTCAGTGAGCGTGGCGTGCTCGAAGTCGAGACACCGGTGCTCGGTCACTACGCAACGACAGATACATTCATCGCCTCGATGCGCGAGCGACAAACCGGCTTCTGGTTGCGCACCTCGCCTGAGCATCACATGAAAAGGCTGCTGGCCGACGGTGCGCCGGACATTTATCAGGTCGGCAAGGTATTCCGCTCCGGTGAGCGGGGCGCTCACCATGAACCTGAATTCACGATGGCCGAATGGTACCGACACGACTTCGAGCTCGATCAGATGATCGAAGAAACCTGTCAATTTATTAGCGCGCTGGCGGAGAGCATCGGCGCGCATACGGGCGCGGTCGACATGCACGACTTCAGCGAATTGTGCCGCCGGACCAGCGGCTGTGACCCGCAATCCGCGACTGAAACTGACTGGCTTGCGGCCGCAGCAACCCACACGGACTTCGATGCAACACTCGCAGCGCAGTTGCGTGACGATCCAGCCGCCTGCGTTGACTATGTAGTTAGTCACATCGTGTACCCGTCACTGCCCGCGTCAGGGCTGCAGGTAGTGCGTGACTATCCCGCCGACCAGGCCATGCTTGCGCGTATACACCCACAGAGACCGGGCATTGCGGAACGTTTCGAAGTTTTTCACCAGGGAGTCGAACTCGCCAACGGCTTCCGTGAATTGCAGGACCCGGATGAACAGCAACAGCGTTTTGTCGGCGACAACCGCCGACGCGCCGAGGCAGGCCTGCCACCTATGGCGATTGACGAGTACTTACTGGACGCGCTGCGCAGCGGTTTACCGGATTGCTCCGGCGTTGCAGTGGGAATCGACCGGGTTCTGATGACGGCCGGCAACTACAGCGCGATCGATCAGACGCTGAGCTTTCCCGCCGGCAATTGAATTCGCGCTGCGTTACTTGACGCGAGAAATGTATTCGCCGGTACGTGTATTTACGCGGATGACCTCACCTTCTTCGATGAACAACGGCACCCGAACGGTCGCGCCGGTTGCCAATTTCGCCGGCTTTACACCCCCCTGCGCAGTGTCACCTTTCAACCCCGGATCTGTCTCAACGATCTCGAGCTCAACGTGATTAGGTGGCTCAACCAGCAGCGGTGAGTTATTCCACAACGTAACGTTGCAGACATCTTCTTCTTTCAGCCATTGCCTGGCGTCCGCAACAGCCGCCTCGTCAGCTGCGTACTGCTCGTAACTCGACGGGTCCATAAAATGCCACTGATCACCGTCGTTGTAGAGGTACTGCATTTCATAGTCGACGACATCTGCAGCCTCCACCGACTCTCCTGACTTGTAGGTCCGGTCAACAACGCGACCGGTTTTCAGATTACGAATCTTCACCCGGTTAAACGCCTGACCTTTTCCCGGTTTAACAAATTCATTCTCGACGATCACGCAGGGATCGCCGTCGATCAGCAATTTGAGGCCGGAACGAAATTCACTCGTGCTATAGGAAGCCATTGGCAACTCTCGGGATTGTGGTTTTTTACGAGGCACTGCCGATGGCCGGACCGGCTGCGGCAGCGGGCGAATATCATACATTACATAACCGGCACTGGTTCACGTTTTAAGACATAAGTCACACTCACTCCTAAAGCGCCTCGCTACAGTAGCTGTGTTGCCGGTGGGGCCGGCAATCCTTCGAAACTCAATGTAGGAATGGGCGTTGAAAAATTCTGCCGGAGTCGCGGTCGTTGTGGTGAGCCCACAGGAAGATGACTGTTCAGCTATCAATAAAGCATTACGTGACGCCGGACATGTGGCGCGTTGTACACACCTCAATGACGCCGGGGATTTGACTGCAACTGTTGCGAGCCTGTATCCAGACCTCATTGTTCTCTTTGCTGACGATCAGGAAGTAATTGATCGCAGCATACGCGCCTGCAAGGTCGGTGACGTCGAACTACCACTGCTGCTGGCCGGCGGAACTGTTTCCGAGGACTCGATTGCGGCCACGATGCTGGCCGGGGCGCGCGATCATATATCTCTCGACAATATTTCACGACTGCAAAGCGTTGCGGGGCGCGAACTGCGCAACAGCCAGCTAGAAAAATCCCTCGAGCAGGTCATGAACTCTGCCCGGCAGTTTAAGAACGAACTGCATACGCTGAAACAGGTTTCAGTTGAGGCGATAGCCGATGTTCAGGAAGGAATTATCGTCAATACCAACCCTGCGTGGCTTGAGCTGTTTGGCTTCCCCGAAGATTCCGACCTGATGGGCACACCTGTCATGGATCTGTGCAACAAGACAGATCAACCCGCATTAAAGGGAGGCATCGTCGCTTGTCAGCGGGGCAAATGGCAGGACGACGTGCTTGAAATCAGCGGCGTCAGTCACGACGGCGAGGAATTTCAGGTGCAGTTCTGTCTGGAGAACGCAGAACATGACGGCTGCCCTGCTGTTCGTATGATCGTCAAACCCGACACCAGCGAAAACAAAACGCCGGTTTCTCTGCTCGAGAAGAGCCTGCAGCGCGATCACGTGACCGGCTTCTTCAACCGACAGCACTTTGCTGACGTGGCCGCCGACCGTATCACCGAAATACCCGATGGCGGCTCGCGCTCAATCGCCTACATACGCATTGACCATTTTTCCAGAGCCGCCAAAGACATCGGCATTATCGGCACCGATTCGATCATTGCACAGTTCGCTCAGTTGCTGCGCAGCTTCACACAGCCTACTGACATCTACGGTCGCTTCGGCGGCACAATGTTTGCGGTCATGCTTGAGCGCGGCACCATGGAAGATGCCGAGGCATGGGCTGGTAATTTTCTGACGGCCGTCAGCGAGGCCGTATTCGAGCATGACAAACGCTCGACGGTTCTGACCTGCAGCATCGGCCTCTGCGAACTGGATTCGGCCGAAATGACTTTCGAAAGCGCTTTGGGCGATGCCGAACGCGCCGGCGAATCCGCACGTCAACACGGCGGTGACCGTGTAGCCCTCAGTGAGGCCAGCGGCGCTGCAAAACAGGTGCGTCAGGACGATAGCGTGTGGGTGCCGCGTATTCGCGACGCGCTCATGGACAACCGCTTCCGTCTGGAGCACCAGCCGGTTGCGGGTCTGAACCATGAGATTAACGATGCGTACGACATTTTAGTACGGATGCTGGATGAGGAAGGCAATACCGTGCTGCCGAGTGAATTCATGCCGGTCGCGGAACGTACCGGCATGACAAAAAATATTGATCGCTGGGTCATCGGCGCATCACTGTCGTTCTGCCTGACTAATCGCGCAGAATTACTTTTCGTTCGTCTTTCGCGCGATTCGCTGCTGGATGAGACCCTGACACCCTGGTTAATGTCTCAATTGGAACGCTCGCAGGTCACACCCAACCGAATCTGTTTCGAAGTTGAAGAGCGGGTTGCGTCAGAGCATCTTGCCCAAACCATTGCACTTGCAGGTGCACTTCGCGATACCGGCTTCCGTTTTGCGATTGAGCATTTCGGTAAATCGCCCGATGCCAAGCAATTGCTGAGTCGAATCCCGCTCGATCTCATTAAGATTGATGGCAGCCTGATGCAGGGCCTGCATAAGGACGCCGGGTCGCAGGAGCGCGTCAAGGATTTAGCGTGCGCGGCAGACGAAGCCGGCGTGAGAACCGTTGCCGAGCGCGTGCAGGACGCCAATACCATGGCCGTGCTTTGGCAGCTGGGCGTCTCCTATATTCAGGGCAACTACATACAAAAGCGCGACATCGTTCTCGAGGATACCAGCCAGTCCTCTGTGACGACTCGCGCGCTGCAGATGCAAAGCTAATTGTGAACAGCGTCACATTCATACGGCAATCCGCAGCGATCTGCGCCAAAACGAGAACCAGTCCGCACCCCGGATTGGCACGAAGTGGTGTTATGTCGCAATAGAAGGTATTGCCCGCAACGGAATCAGAGAACGGAATCCCATGTCAGCTCGAAACAAACGGACATCATTATCTATTGACGTAGCGAAAGCCCTCCGGGGAAATACGCTCATGACAGGCGTCGCGCTCGCTGTATTGCAGACTCAGCCTGCCAATGCGCTCTCGCTGGGTGAACTTCGTGTGCAATCAGCGTTGGGACAACCGCTGGTTGCGACGACGACCGCACGCATCGGCCCCGGAGAATCCATTTCGTCGGTCTGTATTTCCGCTCCACGGGGCAACGGCGGACTGACCAACCCGGACGGCATCAAAGTCACCGCACGCTCCGGCAACACACCGGGCAGCTACCCGGTACAAATTCGCACGAGCCAACCGCTCTACGAGCCGATGTACGAAATTCGCCTGCAGATTGATTGCCCCGGTGGCGTTGCTCTGGCTAAAAGTTTTGTCGTGATGCTGAACCTGCCGATGTCGACCGCGACTGAGCCGACACAGACAGCGAATCCAACCGTCTCTGCGCCACAATCTCAGACAAGCAGCGCGAGATCTGCTCGCCCTGCTCCGCGTCAAACCGGCGGAACTGCGCGCCTCGCTTCCAGTCGCGCAGGAATTTCTGCCGGCAGCGAATACCGCGTGCGCAATGGCGATACTCTTTCCATGATTGCTCAGCGCGTCGAAGGACGACCGGTCGGCAGCACATGGCGCGTAACCGAATTGCTCTATACCAGCAACCCGCAAGCGTTCATCCGCGGCAACAAGGACATGCTCAAACTGGGTGCGGTCATTCGCATACCGGACGTAGCGACGCTCGGCGGTGTAACCAACCAGACATCCACCGAGTCCGCAGCAACCCTCGCGGCCACCGAAAGCTTCAGCAGTCAGCCGGAAGTTGTATCTGACGTCCGGACGCCCGTTGACCTCGGCCGCCCTGAAGAATTTGCCGCTGACACCGCAACAGCACCGACGCAGGATGTCAGCCAGGACGTCAGCAACGCTGAACTCCTGCGCGAAATCCGTGAAGCCACCCTCGCGCGTGAAAACGCTACCGCCAGCTCTGACTCAGCAACTGCAGAGCCAACGACTGACGAGGCTACAGCAGCGGATAGCTCGTATAGCAATTCGCCGTTTGCGGACGAGTCTGCCGGAACAGCGGCCGCCGTCGCGAGCACTCCAGCGGATACGCAAGCAAGCTCCCAAACAACCTCACAAAGCAGCGTGCAACCCGTCGCGGAAAGCTCAGGCAGCAGCACGCTGCTGGCGATACTGGCCGGTATCGGTATGGGCGCTCTGCTCGCACTGCTGATGCTCGGTCGCGGCATTTTCGGCCGGATGCTGGAAGGTCGTGCACGCCGTAAAGCGGCACCCGGGCTGAACCATGCAGCTACAGCTGCTGCGGCGGACAACGCGGACGCAGGCGAAGCGACGGAAAGCATGGGCATCCCTCGCCCGCCGACACGACCTGCTTACGGCGGCGCCGGTATCGATGTCGAAGTCAGCGAAGCAGATGCTACCAGCGACAACGTCACCCCGGTTGATTTCAACCCCTTCACTGCTGCTGACGACGAGGGAGCTGCGGCAACATCTGATAGCGAGACGTCGGCCCCGGCAGGCAACGCACCCCGTGTCAGCCTGCGCCCGGCAGCAAGCGACGCGCCGGCCAGTCACTTCGACAACATGCTCGATGGCCTCGACGATCTCGACGACAGCAACAGCGGCGACGACACCGTCGACAAAACAGAGCACTTTGTGGCGCCGAAGCCCCCGGCTGAGGACAATAGCAAATCAGCGCTTATGGCTGAGACAGGCACGATGCGTGACCTCTTCAGCGAATCGGTACAGTCGAGCCATGATGCAGATGACGAAACCGCAGAAATGCCGGTGTCCGAGAGCCCCACGGTGGAGATGCGCGCCGACATGGAGCCGACCGCAGAATTACCCTCGGTCGACAATGATGATACCGCCGCCGAGGAAGTTCTCGACGTCGACGTCGACATCACAGATCTGGAATCGCTGAGCCAGCATCTTACCGACGAAGATAAGGATGAAAAGGTGTCAGCCACGCTGACGCAGGCTCTGGATCTGCTGGAACAGGATTACGAAGAAGAGTTCACGCAAAGTCAGCTTCTTAACAAGAGCGACGTCGACGATGCACTCTCGCAACCCAAAAAGAACTAGTTAGCCAATTGCAGCGCTGCCTCTTCCGGGTCAGCGACGCTAATCCTCCGCGGTCTCTGCCGGTTTCGCCTCTGTCTCCAGCCGTTCGACACGACGGTAGTTTTTCGGCAACAGGCTCCCGCGCCGGCCGCGTTCACCCAGGTAGCGGCTCTCGATATCCTTCCACTTAAGTGTCATTGACCGCCCGCCGGCGCAGTGCACGAGTAACTTTTCACCCGGCTCCAGCAGCGCGACGCTTACCATCTCCTCATCACCCGACTTGTATTTAGGGCCCGGTACACCCAGCAGCTTGATGCCTTTGCCGCGCGTCATCTCCGGCACCTCTTCGGACGGGAACACCAGCAAATGACCCGCTGATCCCGCCACAGCAACGAGCGTATCTTCGGCGAAATCATTCGCCGCCACCGTGGCCGGCGGAAGTGATTTACCACCGTCGGGCACCCGCAGCATTGCTTTACCTGCCTTGACCCTTGAATAGAGCTCTTTAGGCTGCACGAAAAAGCCGTACCCCGCATCCGATGACACGAGCCACCACTGCTCGTCGTCGCCGCCCATGACGCCGGTAAATGTTGCTCCGTCAGCAGGCTTAAACCGCCCCGTCAGCGGATCGCCGTGACCTCGTGACGAGGGCAGCGTGTGCGCGATCAGGGTATAGGCCCGGCCCTTGCTGTCGACAAAAACCACCTGCTGATTGCTGCGACCTCGCGCAGAGCTGAGGTAACCGTCCCCCGACTTATAGCTCAGAGACTGCGGGTCGATGTCGTGACCTTTCGCAGCACGGGCATAGCCCCGCTGCGAAAGGATAACGGTCACGGGTTCACTCGGAACCAGATCGGTTTCATCCAGCGCCTGAGCGGAGTCGCGCTCTACGATTAAGGTCCGCCGGTCATCGCCGAACTTGTCAGCCGCGTCCAGCAACTCACCGCGCACCAGCTTGTTCATCCGCGCTTTGCTCTTCAGCGTCTTGAGAATGTCATCCAGCTCTTCCTGCAGTTCGTCCTGTTCAGCGCGAATCTTCATTTCTTCCAATTTCGCAAGATTGCGCAAGCGCAGATTCAGAATCGCTTCTGCCTGCAAGTCTGACAATTTGAACTTCTTCATCAGGACAGGCTTCGGCTCGTCCTCTTCGCGGATAATTTTGATCACTTTGTCGATATTGAGATAAGCGATCAGTAAGCCTTCAAGCAGGTGGAGGCGCTCCTGAAGTCGATCGCGCCTGAACTCGAGACGCCGGCGAACTGTCGCGAAGCGGAAGTCCAGCCACTCACTCAGCATGTCCTTAAGACCGCGGACAGCCGGCTTGCCGTCCAGCCCGATAACATTGAGGTTTACGCGTACCGTGCGCTCAAGATCTGTCGTGGCGCAAAGGTGACTCATAAGACCCTCGACATCGACGTTCCGGGACCTGGGCGAAATGACCAAGCGGGTCGGGTTTTCATGATCTGACTCGTCGCGCAGGTCGTCCACCATCGGCAGCTTCTTCGCCCGCATCTGTGCAGCGATCTGCTCAAGTATTTTGCTGCCGGATGCCTGATACGGCAGACCATTGATAACGATGTCCTGCCCTTCCCGCTCCCAGGTCGCGCGCACGCGCAGCGTGCCGTTGCCGGTCTTATAGATCGCGGTAATTTCATCTTTCGGCGAAATAATTTCACCGCCGGTCGGGAAATCCGGCCCCTTGATATGACTCATCACGCCGCGCAGCATGGTCTCAGGCTTGTCAATCAAACGCACTAATGCCGCGACCACCTCTGACAAATTGTGCGGCGGCACGTCGGTCGACATGCCAACTGCGATACCGGTGGCACCGTTTAACAGCAGATTGGGCAACTGCGCAGGCAGCAAACAAGGCTCCTGCATGGTGCCGTCGAAATTCTGCATCCATTCGACCGTACCCGAGCCCAGTTCAGCAAGCAGTGTGCCTGCGTAGGTGGTGAGCTTGGCTTCGGTATAGCGCATGGCGGCGAACGACTTGGGGTCATCCGGTGAACCCCAGTTGCCGTGACCATCTACGGTCGTATAGCGACAGGAGAAATTCTGCGCCATGTGGACCATCGCTTCGTAACACGCAGAGTCACCGTGCGGATGAAACTTGCCGAGTACGTCACCGACGGTGCGGGCGGATTTTTTCGGCTTCGAGGCAGCTGACAGGCCCAGTTCGCTCATCGCATAAATAATGCGCCGCTGCACCGGCTTGAGGCCGTCCGCGAGATGCGGCAATGCCCGGTCGAGAATGACGTACATCGAATAGTCGAGGTAAGCCTTCTCGGTAAATTCAGCGAGCGGCAGCTGTTCGATGCCTTCGAAATCCAGTTGGTTTTGCTGCGACATAGTGTGTTCCTGAATCAGACTTCCGCCAGATTGCCCTTGGATTCGAGCCACTGGCGACGGTCTTTGGCTCGCTTCTTCGCGAGTAACATGTCCATGACTTTGTGTGTGTCGTCTTTACCGGCGACGGTGAGCTGAACCAGCCGGCGCGTTTCTGGCGCCATCGTGGTGTCCCGCAGTTGCCCCGGACTCATTTCGCCCAGACCTTTAAATCGCGTAATACTCATCTTGCCTTTCAGCTTCTCGGCTTCTATGCGATCCAGCACACCCTGTCGTTCCGCTTCATCCAGCGCGTAATACACTTGCTTACCCACATCGATGCGGTAAAGCGGCGGCATCGCCACATAGACATAGCCTTCTTTGACGAGCGCGGGGAAATGACGCACAAACAATGCGCAGATCAGTGTCGCGATGTGCAAACCATCAGAATCAGCATCGGCGAGGATGCAGATTTTGTGGTACCGCAGGCTGCTGAAGTCTTCACTGCCCGGTTCGAGCCCGATCGCGAGACTGATGTTGCTGACTTCCTGTGAACCCAGCACCTCGCCCGAATCGACTTCCCAGGTGTTGAGAATCTTGCCGCGCAGGGGCAACACCGCCTGAAATTCGCGATTACGCGCCTGCTTGGCAGAACCGCCGGCAGAATCGCCCTCGACCAGAAACAGCTCGCAGCGCTCCGGGTCAGTGACGGTGCAATCCGCCAGCTTGCCCGGCAATGCAGGCCCCGATGCGATTTTCTTTCGGGTGACTTTCTTGCTGGCCTTAATGCGTCGCTGGGCGTTATCGATCGTGCGCTGAGCAATCGCATCACCGGTGTCCGGGTGCTGGTTCAGCCAGATCGCAAACGTATCCTTGACCACGCCGCCGATAAACGCCGCCGATTCGCGGGACGAGAGCTTCTCTTTAGTCTGTCCGGAAAACTGCGGATCCTCCATCTTCGCAGACAACACAAAATTCACCCCGTCCCAGACATCCTCCGGCGCAATGCGCACACCGCGCGGCAACAGGCTGCGAATTTCACAGTACTCGCGCAGCGCTTCGGTGAGACCGCTGCGCAATCCGTTCACGTGAGTACCGCCCTGCGGGGTCGGAACGAGGTTTACGTAGGATTCGGCAACCGTATTGTCAGCATCCCCGGCCCACAGCAACGCCCAGTCCACCTCTTCCGTGTTACCACGGAAACTGCCGCCGAACGGTTCCTCGGGCAGCTTGTCGGCTTTGCCTAACTCTTCCAGCAAATACTCCTCAAGCCCGCCCGCATAACACCACTCGTGTGTTTCGTCGGTTTTTTCGTTGGTGAACGTAATAGTCAGACCGGGGCACAAGACCGCCTTGGCCCGTAACACGTGCGTCAGCCGCGATATGGAGAACTTCGCCGAGTCGAAATACTTGCCGTCCGGCCAGAATCGCAGCGTCGTGCCGGTATTGCGCTGACCGACTTTGCCAACAACTTCAAGCTTGCCGACCTTTTTGCCGCCCTTGAAGCTCAGGTTGTATTCCTTGCCGCCGCGTCGGATCCAGACCTCCAGATTTTTGGACAGCGCATTGACGACAGACACCCCGACGCCGTGCAAACCACCCGAGTACTGGTAGTTGTCGGACGAGAACTTACCGCCGGCATGCAGGCGGGTCAGGATCAATTCGACACCCGGTATTTTTTCTTTCGGGTGCTTGTCAACCGGCATACCGCGGCCATCATCATCAACCTGCAGAGACCCGTCTTTGCAGAGCAGGACATCAATGCGCTTGCAGTGCCCCGCCATCGCCTCATCGACACTGTTGTCGATCACCTCGTGGGCCAGATGATTGGGCCGGGAGGTATCGGTATACATGCCCGGCCGTCGGCGGACCGGTTCCAGCCCGCTGAGGACTTCAATATCGGAAGCGCTGTAGCTTTTACTCACTGTCGAAAACAGCCTTTATGATTCGCGCACTGACACGCGTGGATACACCGGCCGGATGCTGCATCACCACAAAGCAGCCGCGTCAGCCGAACAACAACAACGGCAGAATGGTATTCCACTCGCCGGAATATGCAATGGAGATGTGCGAGCTGCGGATGCCGCGATGACGGCCGGCTGCTAATCCAGATCAGCGATCAGCGACTCGCGCACGAGCTCAGGGACCTGCAATCCGTCGAGATTATAGTTGGGATGACTGATACCTACGGTCAGGCTCTCACCTGACTTCAGAGCTGCAATCATGTCTGCCTGCAACTCGAAACGGAGGAAATGCACCGCAGACGTCTTGGCGTCAGTCGTGCGGTCCATGTCTTCGTCCGCGATGGCGCGCACGCGCTCATGCCCTCCCACCTGAACCCAGACTTCGTGCTCAATGCCGCCCAGTTGCGCCAGTGCGACCTTGCGCTCATTCACATCGGGGTACTCAATCAGCATTGTGGCCTTCCAGTTGCTGCCATCGGGAATCAACGGGTTATAGGCATCCAGTTCGTCCTGAATGCCCTCAGCCTCAAAAATTTTCTCGATCCGCAGCATTTCCTGAATCTGGTACTGCATCGTCAGCGAGTCTTCAAAATGCAGCATCACGTGATCACCGAGAGACAGGCGACGATGCTTTTTGTGCTCCAGGACCCGGGCCCGAAAATCGGCACGAAGCTTGGAATATTCTTCCAATGAATACAATGAGTTATGATCTAGTTTTGTCGCCATTTCAAATTCCATATGCGCGTCGCAGCAGGGTCATCGGGTGCGCATACGCACCGGGGTTCTCCAGCAGACCGTCAATCTGAGCGCCGGCCATCGGGCAGTCGCTGGTGAAGTGCGCAGCTTTGGACTCATTCACCTGCCGCGCGACCGGGCGTGCGATTTTGACAGCAGCCTCCCGGAAGCGTGTTTTAACGCCGTAAGTGCCGTCGTGACCGGAGCAGCGCTCGATTGCATTAACTTTAGTATCGGGCACCAGCTGCAGCACGTCGCGCGTCTTCAGCCCGATGTTCTGCACCCGCAGGTGACACGGCACCTGATAATCCACCGCTCCCAGCGTTTCGGCAAAATCGGTATTGAGCTTGCCCGCCTTGTTGCGTAAGTGCAGGTACTCGAAGGGGTCGAAAAAAGCCGCCTGCACCGCAAGCACGGCTGCATCGTCCGGAAACATTAACGGCAGTTCCTGACGAAACATCAGCGCGCACGAAGGCACGGGGGCCACGATGTCCCAACCGGCTTCCACCCACTCGTGCAAGCGCGGCACATTGCTGTCTTTCGCGCGCGCGACCGCATCCAGATCGCCGAGCTCGAACTTCGGCATTCCGCAACAGGCTTCCTTTTCGATCACCGCAACCGGAATGTTGTTGTGTCGGAACACGGCGACGAGGTCTTCAACCATTTGCGGGCTGTTCTTGTCGCCGTAACAGGTTACGTAGAGCAGGACCTTACCCTGCGTGCCATTCGCAGGTTCGCCTTCCGTATCCCGCCCCGATAACTCCGGCGCAATACGCTTGCGCGCACTTTTACTGTGGTATTCCGGCACGGGCGCAGTTTTATCCACGCCCAGGGTGTTTTCCAGTAACGCCCGGCCCGGCGCGGACCTGTTCACCGCGTTAACAACGTCGGCGACAACGGGAATGCCCGCGATGCTGCCGACTGTATCCGTACTGGCCAGAATCCGGTCACGCAGCGGCGCGCCTTCATCGCGAAAGCGTTTTGCTTTGGCGCGCAACATGAGGTGCGGAAAGTCGACGTTCCATTCGTGCGGCGGGACATACGGACACTTGCTCATGTAGCACATGTCACAGAGGTAGCATTCGTCCACGACGCTGTGAAAGGTGTCTTTGGGTACGCTGTCGACCTCGCCCGTATCGGATTCGTCTACCGCATCAAACAGCGTAGGAAACGCATTGCAGAGATTGAAGCAGCGGCGGCAGCCGTGGCAGATATCGAAAACCCGCTCAAGCTCTGTCTCCAGAGCCTGAGCGTCGTAAAACTCATCGGAGCGCCAGTCCAGCGGGTGACGTGTCGGCGCCTCGAGACTGCCTTCGCGCGACCCGCTGTCAGCACCCGATGCCAATGCTTAGTCGTCCAGCGCGTCGAGCGCCTTCTGGAAACGGTTGGCGTGTGAACGCTCCGCTTTAGCCAGCGTTTCGAACCAGTCGGCGATTTCATCAAAGCCTTCGCCGCGGGCATCTTTGGCCATGCCGGGGTACATGTCTGTGTACTCGTGGGTCTCACCCGCCACGGCGGCCTGCAAGTTTTCAGATGTGCCGCCGATCGGCAGACCCGTCGCCGGATCACCCACTATGGCCAGGTAATCGAGGTGCCCGTGTGCGTGACCGGTTTCGCCCTCAGCAGTGGAACGGAAGAGCGCAGCGACGTCGTTGTAGCCTTCCACGTCCGCCTTGCCTGCGAAATACAGATAACGACGGTTCGCCTGTGATTCACCCGCAAACGCGTCTTTCAGATGTTGTTCGGTTTTACTGCCCTTCAGAGACATCTCCGCACTCCTTTATTGTTAGACAAGTTCTAAATATAGGCAGTCGTCGATTGGCGTGTCAACACGCCCCGGCGACCGTGAAATTGACGCCCACCTTACCCTGTGCAACGCTGCGCGTCTGTAGTTATTTTCGTTCGCAACAGACGACAGGATGCACCGGCCTGCCTCACGGTGCACAGGAAATCGCACGTGAGTACAAAGAAGAAATCCGCACCTAATCTAGAGAAGTCCATGGCCCAGCTGGAAGACATTGTGCAGCAGCTGGAAGAAGGTGATATTCCGTTGGAAAAAGCGCTGCAACACTTTGAAAAAGGGATAAAACTCAGTCGCGAGTGTCAGCAGGCGCTCGACAGTGCAGAGCAGCGGGTCAAGGTCTTATTGGATAACGGCGATCTGGAAGATTTCAGCGCCGGCGCCGACTAGTCGGACGCGTTTGCGCCCTGCAGACGGCTGATCAGCTCGCGCAGGAACACTTTGGTAAAGCGAAGCTGGC
This sequence comes from Gammaproteobacteria bacterium, assembly GCA_013001905.1. Classification (GTDB taxonomy): domain Bacteria; phylum Pseudomonadota; class Gammaproteobacteria; order Steroidobacterales. Next base: position 42,721 of record JABDLC010000011.1, read on the forward strand.
ACTCGGTAGAGAGCTGCTCCAGCAGCGTCGCGCTGACGCTCACGACCGTGACAGGGTCTTTGGCGCTGATCGTCGCGGTGCGCTTCACACCACTGACGTAACTGGCCTCGCCGAAACAGCTGCCGGTTTCCATCTGCCCGACTTCGATGCCGTTGCTCTGCACCACGCATTCGCCTGACACCACCACGTAAAAGCGATCGTCCAGTTCACCCTCACGAACAATCTCCTGCCCCGGCATGTACTCACGCCATTCGGCCGCGGTCATCAGCTCCTGAATCTCAGTGTGGGAGAAGTCGTGGAAGAAACTCAGTTTGCGCAGTATTGATAACCGCTCGGTCGCATCCAGGTCATCATGCTGCTGCTTGGTAATGTCCTGATAGACGCGCGTCAGCTCTGCGGCCATTTCGGCGCCGCTGCCGTAACGCTGGGCCGGCTCCTTGTGCATCGTCCTGGCAACGATTTCTTCGAGCTCTTCCGGCACGTCGGCCCGCAACGTGTGAATCGGTGCCGGCGTCGCAAAAACAATGTTGTTCAGCAATTTCGCGAGCACTTTGGCGCGGAACGGACGGAAACCCGTGAGCATTTCGTAGGTCACCGCACCCAGCGAATAAATATCGGATGCGCGGGTCAAATCCTGCGACTGCACCTGCTCCGGCGACATGTAACTCGGTGACCCCGCAATGCCCTGAATCGCAGACATGTCGGCGTCTTTCAGCAATGCGATACCAAAATCGATAATACGCACGTCATTGTCGGGGGTGAGCATGACGTTACTCGGCTTAATGTCGCGGTGAATCAGGCCCCGGCCGTGCGCGTAGTGAAGCGCGCGGGCACATTTGTAGACAATCTCGATAACGTCTTCGACACGCAGCAAATGATCCGGTTTGCAATAGGCGGCCAGTGTCCGGGCGCCGCGCACGTGTTCCATGACGACGTAGTAGCGACCGTCTTCTTCGCCTGCATCAAAGATTGGCAGAATATTCGGGTGCTGCAATTTGCCGACGATGTGCGCTTCGTTGAAAAACATTTTGCGCGCCACTTTCGCGGCCTGGCTGTTGGCGTCGGGTTGGGCATGATAGAGCTTGACGGCCACGTCGCGGCCGTAATAAGGATCGTGCGATAGGTAAACGTCGCCGGTGGTCCCCTGCCCGATTTCCTGGAGTATCTCGTATTTACCGACCTTGGCCGGAACCGAGCGTCCCTTCAAGTTGTTTGCCGCTAGCGGCATATTCACATCCTGATCACGTCAGACCCGGCTGACGCGATCAGCCGCGTCAGAGCAGAGTCCTGCCCAACAACAATAAACAAGCGGCATACAGCGCCGCCATCACGTCATCTAGCATAATTCCCAGACCACCCTGCAATCTGTGATCCAGGTCGCGAATCGGCCAGGGTTTGACAATATCGAACAGTCTGAAAGCAAGGAATGACGCCAGTATCCACCAAAACTCCCGGGGCACGACCAGCAGTGTGAGGTACATCCCGGCGATTTCATCCCAGACGATGCCGCCATGGTCGTGCACCCCGATACGCCGGGCGCTGGCACCGCAGATCCCGATGCCGGCAATAACCACAACCGCACCGACCAGCAGCTGCACCCAGAGCACCGGCGGGGTAAACCACCACAACGGAATCCCCAGCAACGAGCCGAACGTGCCGGGCGCGAACGGCGACAAGCCCAGGCCGAAACCGAAGGCCGGCCAGTGCACCGGATCGCGAACTACCTGACGAACCAACTCACGGTGCTGCATCACTCGTCTCCCGCACCGAAATGACTGAACGCCTCTGCAGGCGTCGGGAGTACGACACCGTCATGGCTCCAACTGATACCGGCTTCGTCGTGCACGACACCGAGTTCATGCAACGGGATCCGGTGCGCCGCCGCCAGGCTCTGCACTTGTTCAACGTTATCGGGCGCGACGGTCAGGCACAGCTCATAGTCTTCACCACCGCTCAGGAACAGACTGACGGCCTCATCAGTGCCGAAATCATCTTCCAGCCGGCCAAGCCCGGGGATCACGCAGACGGCGCCTTTAGAACTCGCGGCGAGCAAGCGCGCCAGATCCGGCGCGACGCCATCGGAGACATCGATCATCGCTGTCACCAGCTCGCGTAATTCAACTGCCAGTCGCACCTGCGGCTGCGGGTACTCGAAACACGCAAGGTAGTCATCCGGATCGTCAGCGGAGAGCGCACCCATACGAATGCGACAACCGGCCCCGGCGTGACCCGGCACGCCGGTGACAAACAACCGGTCACCGCTTTGCGCAGCGGACCGTGTCACCGCCGCACCGGACGGCACACTGCCCAGCAACGTGACACTGGCACCGAGTGGCCCGCGCACGGTATCGCCGCCGATTAACGTCACACCAAACTCTTTGGCCAATGCGGCGAAGCCCGCCGCAAAGCGCGTAACCCAATCGCGATCCCCGCTGGGAAGCGACAGCGACAGTGTTGCCCAGTGAGGCTCGGCGCCCATCGCCGCGATATCACTCAGATTAATCGCCAGGCTGCGATGACCGACTGAACGCGGGTCCGTTTCCGGCAAAAAGTGGGTGCCTTCAATCAGCGCGTCTGTTGCAGTGACGAGATCACGCCCGGACGGCAGCGAGGTGACCGCTGCATCATCGCCGATACCAAGCCATACATCAGCGACCGGCGCACGGAAGTGCTCAGCGAAAATTTCGATCAGACTGAATTCGTCAGTACCCGACACGGTCTTTACTCACTGCTGGCGCGATCCCAAACGCCGAAGGCTGACGCACGGTTCATGCGGCCAATTTTACGCGGCCGGTCTTAACGACCGGCCGGCTTTGTCCAGCAGTCCATTCACGAAACGGTGCCCGCCCTCAGCGCCGAAGATCTTCGTCAGCTCTATCGCCTCGTTGATCACCACCGGCACCGGCACGTCGTCATGAAAGCGCAACTCGGCCAGCGCGATCCACAACACCGCATGTTCGACCGGGTCCAACTGCGCCGGCGGGATATCGCCGAATTCACTGATGTCGTTGTCGAGGTGCTCACGATGACGAAACGCTTCATCCAACAGCTGCTCGAAATACGACTGTTCACACTTGCCGTAACCGGGGTCGTCTTTAAACTGACGCGTCAGTTCGTCATGTTCATGCGCCGAGATCTGCGCCTGATACAGCGCCTGCACCGCCAGCTGCCGGGCGCCCTGTCTGCCGCTTTTTTTCATGATCGCTCGCGTGTTATCCGTCGAGAGCCCGGACGAGGCTGACCAGTTCGGCTGCGGCCAGTGCCGCCTCTTCGCCCTTGTTGCCTTCGCTGCCGCCGGCCCGGTCGAGCGCCTGTTCAATCGTGTCGACGGTCAATACACCATTGCCGAGCGGAATGTCGCAATCCAGTGAGACGCGTGTCAGCCCGGCCATACACTCGCCGGACACGTATTCAAAATGCGGCGTGCCGCCGCGTATCACAGCACCCAGCGCTATGATGCCGTCGAAACGCCCGGTGCGGGCCGCCTTCTGCGCAGCGAGCGCCAGCTCGTACGCGCCGGCAACGCGCAACACGGTAATCGCAGACTCGCTGACGCCGCAGCGAGCCAATGCCTCTCTGGCACCGGTCAGGAGCTTGTCAACGATCGCATCGTTGAAACGTGCAGCGACGATACAAAACGAAACGTCGTATAGCTGACGGGCAAGCTCATCGGGGTGGCTTTTCTGAACTTCGTCGCTCATTACAATTCGTCCACGTACTCAATAATTTCCAGCCCGAAACCGGAAATCGCATTCATCTGTTTAGGCGCGCTCAGGACCCGCATTTTCGTGACACCCAGATCACTCAGTATTTGCGAACCAATACCGTAGGTGCGCAACACCGTATCACCCACCTTCGGCCTGGCCGGCTGATCGGCTCGCTTACCCAGCGAGCGCACCTGACTCACGAGATGTCGCGGATCCTCGGGGTAGTGCAGCACCACCACGATGCCGTTGTTTTCCTGAGAAATACGCTCAAGCGCCGAACGCAGCGAGCGACCCAGCCGTCTGTCCTGCACACCGAGCACATCGCCGAGTGTCTCCTGCACGTGCACGCGGACCAGCGGCGCCTCAGCTGAATCGGGCTCGCCCTTGATCAATGCTGTATGCACGTTGCTGCTGATGTGGTCTTCAAAGCAGCAGAGCCGAAACTCACCGAACTCGGTTTGCACCGACAAATCGGCAATCCGTTCGACTGACCGTTCATTGGCAAGCCGGTAGCGGATCAGATCGGCAATGCTGCCGATTTTAAGGTCGTGTTCCCGCGCAAAAACCTCCAGCTCCGGACGGCGCGCCATGCTGCCGTCTTCGTTCAGGATTTCAACGATGACCGACGCAGGCTCAAAGCCGGCCATGCGTGCCAGATCGCAGCCGGCTTCGGTGTGCCCGGCCCTGTTCAGCACGCCACCGGGCTGGGCCATCAGCGGAAACACGTGGCCGGGCTGACACAGATCTTCGGGCTTCGCGTCCTTAGCGGTTGCCGCCTGAATAGTACGCGCACGGTCATGAGCGGAGATCCCTGTCGTGACACCCTCCACCGCCTCGATGGACAGCGTGAAATTGGTCGCGTGCAGTTCGTCTGTTTCGGTCACCATCAATGGCAAGCGCAACTGTTTACAGCGATCCCGGGTGAGTGTCAGACAAATCAGGCCACGGCCAAACTTGGCCATGAAGTTGACGTGCTCCGGCTGCACAGCTTCGGCGGCCATGATGAGGTCGCCCTCGTTCTCGCGATCCTCGTCATCCACAATGATCACCATGCGACCGGCACGGATGTCAGCGATAACATCCTTTATATCACTGAACACCGGGTTCAGTTCTGCGTCGCTCGGATTGGCTTTGCCGACCGTCATGTTAGGCCTCTTGTTCGGTGTACTGCATGAATCGCTCGAGATAACGAGCGATAATATCGACTTCTATGTTAACGCGGGTGCCGGGCGCATAGTCGCCGATAATCGTCTGGTTCTGCGTGTGCGGAATGATCATCATCGCGAAGCGGTCGCCGTCGACCGAATTGACGGTCAGGCTGGTGCCGTCTACACACACTGAACCCTTGGCAGCGATGTAGCGCGCGAGCGTACCGGGTGCTTCGATGGTCAGGCGCACCGAATCACCGTCAGCACGCAGATCGGTGACCTCGCCAACGCCGTCTATATGCCCTGTCACGAGGTGCCCGCCCAGCGCATCCCCGGCTGCCAGCGCACGTTCAAAATTGACGCGATCACCGGCCTGACGTGCACCCAGCGTAGTGCAATCAACGGTCTCACGGGACACGTCCGCGCTGAATCCGTCGCCGTGCAGTTCTGTGACGGTCAGGCAACAGCCGTTGACAGCGATGCTGTCACCGGTCTGCACACCTTGCAGTGACAGATCACCCGTTGCAAAGCGAAAACTGCCCTCGCCGTCATGCAATTTGATATTGGCCACGGTGCCAACCGCAGCCACAATCCCGGTAAACATGAGTGTTGCCTTGTCAGTTTAATATGTCAGCGCCATTCGGACCGCATCAACGCGTTACGCGATAAATCATGCGCACATCATCGCCGAAACGACGAATGTCTCTCAGTTGCAGATTGTACCTGTTGTCCATCCGGGTCAGTGCTGTCGTGGTGAACATGCCACGTGCATCGCTGCCCAGCAGACTCGCCGCCTGATACATAATAATTTCGTCGATAAGGCCAGCCTCCAGCAGCGCACCGTTCAATCGGGGGCCTGCTTCGACCATTACCTCGTTAATGCTGCGCTCGCCCAGCCTGTCGAGCAGCGCCGCCAGATCGACCCGGCCTTTACCGTCGTTGATCGACGCCATCACCTCGGCACCCGCCGTGACCAGCGCCTGCGCGGCTTCCGGCTCACCCGCGGCATGTGCTACCAGCACAGGTCCCGCAGTGGTCAGCAACCGCGCGTTTACAGGTATCGCAAGGTGCGAATCGGCCACGACTTTGACGGGCTGAAGCACCTCATCTTCGGCCGCTTCGGGAATTCTCGCGTTCAGCGACGGGTCATCAGCAAGCACTGTGCCTGACCCCGTCAAAATGGCAGAGCTGCGCGCACGCCAGTGATGCACGTCGGCGCGTGACGCCGCACCCGTTATCCACTGACTACGGCCATTCTCCAGCGATGTCCGTCCGTCAGCACTGACAGCCAGTTTCGCCCGCACCCAGGGTCGCCCTGTGCGCATGCGCCGGGTGTAACCGATGTTGAGCTCGACCGCTTCCTCTTCAAGCAAGCCGGCTTCAACCTGCAGGCCGGCCTCGCGCAGCTTATCGTATCCGCGTCCGGACACCGTAGGGTTGGGGTCTTCGGTCGCCGCCACCACGCGTGTAACGCCGGCGCTGATCAGCGCTTCGGCACACGGTGGCGTGCGGCCGTGATGATTGCAGGGCTCCAACGTGACGTACGCGGTGGTGCCGCGCGCGCGATCACCGGCCGCAGCAATAGCAAGCGGCTCCGCGTGCGGCTGCCCGGCCCGCTGATGCCAGCCCTCGCCCACAATCTCACCTGCGCCATTGACGAGCACGCAGCCGACATTAGGATTGGGGTCAGTGGTGTACAAACCACGCCGCGCCAGACGCAGTGCACGCGCCATAAAACGATGATCGTCGGCAGTCAGCGCCATACGGTTCTCAGCGCTTCTTGCGTTCGTCAGGCAACAGTGACATCTGTTCGCGCGACGCCCCGCCGGTCATTTCCTGCAACCGCCGGATCTCGTCCTGAAACTCGGTGACATCCTGAAAGCTCCGGTACACCGATGCGAAGCGCACGTACGCAACTTCGTCGACCTGCTGCAGCTCATCCATCACCATGTCACCCAGGGTGCGCGCTGCGACCTCGCGTTCGCCGAGACTTTGCAAACGATGACTGATCTTCGCAATGATCTGTTCTATTACTTCGGCACTCACGGGCCGCTTTTCAAGCGCACGCACGATGCCACTGCGGAGCTTGCTTTCATCGAACGGCTGTCGCGTATCGTCACGCTTAACGATACGCGGCATAACCAGCTCGGCTGACTCAAAGGTCGAGAAACGCTCGTCGCACGCGACACATTCGCGGCGACGGCGCACCTGCCGCCCTTCGCCGGCCAGCCGCGAATCAATGACTTTCGTTTCTTCGTTACCGCAAAACGGACAATGCATAGTCGGTCAGAGTCAGGCGTAAACCGGAAAGCGTTTACACACGTCCAGTACTTTTTCCCGCACCTCGGCGATGAGCTTCTCGTTCTCCAGATCATCGAGCACATCAGCAATCCAGTTAGCCAGATCGGTCACCTCAGTCGTGCCGAAACCGCGCGTGGTGACGGCCGGTGTACCGATCCGCAAGCCGCTGGTGACGAACGGTGATTGCGGGTCATTCGGCACCGTATTTTTATTGACCGTGATATTGGCCGAGCCCAGCGCCGCGTCCGCCGCTTTACCGGTGATGCCTTTGTCGATCAGATCGACGAGAAACATGTGCGAATCCGTGCCGTGCGACACGATGTTGTAGCCGCGCTCCTGTAGCACCGTGGCCATCGTCGACGCGTTGCTCTTGACCTGTTGCTGATAGGCCTTGAAACCGGGGTCCATCGCTTCTTTAAACGCCACGGCCTTGGCCGCAATGACATGCATAAGCGGCCCACCCTGTGTGCCGGGGAATACCCGCGAATTAAATGCTTTCTCCAGCTCGGGGTTCGCTTTCGCCAGGATCAGTCCGCCGCGCGGGCCGCGCAGGGTCTTATGCGTCGTGGTCGTCGTGACATCGGCAATTTGCACGGGGCTCGGGTATTCGCCGACGGCAACCAGTCCTGCAACGTGGGCCATATCAGCCATGAGGTATGCATCAACCGAATCGGCAATGTCACGGAAGCGCTGCCAGTCAATCACGCGGGAATACGCCGAGAAGCCCGCGATAATCATTTTCGGCTTGTGCTCGTTGGCGAGTCGCTGCACTTCGTCGTAGTCAATTTCGCCGCTTTCCGCATCAATACCGTATTGCACCGAGTTGTAGATGCGGCCGGAAAAATTCACCTTGGCGCCGTGCGTCAGATGGCCGCCATGATCCAGTGACATACCGAGGACGGTATCGCCGGGTTGCAGCAATGCCTGATACACCGCGCCATTGGCCTGTGACCCGGAGTGCGGCTGCACGTTGGCGTAGTCGGCGCCGAACAGTTCCTTCGCGCGACTTATCGCCAGATCTTCTGCAATGTCGACATATTCACAGCCGCCGTAATACCGTTTGCCCGGATAGCCTTCGGCGTACTTGTTGGTCAGATTGGTGCCCTGAGCCTCCATGACCCGCGGGCTGGCGTAGTTTTCGGACGCAATCAGTTCAATGTGCTGTTCCTGACGCACTGTTTCCTGATCAATGGCGGCCTGTAATTCGGGGTCAAAATCGGCGATTCGCCAACTGCTGTCGTACATGGTGTCGTTGCTCCGGGCTGAGCGCTCGATGGAAAGAAGCGAATTGTAACCGGCTGCGCGTGGCTGGGGCTACACCAACGACCGGTCTAACCAGCCGCGATGCCTGCTAGCTCCGAAACCCAAAGTCGCGTCGCAGGCATCCCGGC
>JABDLC010000105.1 GCA_013001905.1 Gammaproteobacteria bacterium
GTCGACGCCCCGCGCATTAACGACTGAAAGCGGGCTGCGACCTAGCGCCCTGTATTGTCGATCTCACTGAGCAACTGATTGAGCTCCACCAGAAACCCATCCGGGTCCCGCAGGGTGCTTGTTCTCACCTGAATCGCACTGCCGCCGTCATAGGACGGGTACGTGACATCGGCAGGCGGCTGAATCGATTCTGCTCCCGGAACGTCTATAGCGGCCGAGTATGCGTCATCGACGTTTGCCGTATTGAACAACAACACCATGCTGCCGCTGCTGAAGGGTTGCGGCTCCGGCTCACGTACCGGACGGCGCGGACGCGTGTACTCCAGTAAACCCACGATGCCGATGTAGTCATCATTGGCGCGCAAAAACACCAATCGGCGGGATAACTCAGCCTCTTCGTCGGTCGCAGCGGTGCGCGGCGTGCGGATCATGTTGTCATAAATAACTTTCATGCCGAGCGCATCCCTGTAGAAACGCAGAGAGTTATCAATGCTTTCCACAATCAGCGTGGTCCGGCGCAGGTCGATACCGACGCGTTCGTCGTCCGACACAGGCGCCGAAAATGCAGCAGACATCGCAAGCAGCATCAGGGGCGCAGCGGCCAATGTTGCTAGAATACGCATTGTTTTTTCCTTTCAGGCACGTAATCGACAGGTCCAGCCATGATAACAGTCGCCGCCCGGCAACGATTGCTCACACTATTAGCGGTCGCTCTGACGCTATCACTGATACCCGCCCTCGCAGCGGAACATCAAGCCGCCACCATCGAGGCGCTGTTTGCCGACCTTGACGGCAGCTACAGGATGGCGCCGGATGACGCGAATGCAGGCATCGGCGGTGCACCACCTCACCTCACCGCGCATTATGCGGCCGTGTTTGCGCCCGCCATCGGTGCGAACGTTGCCTACTGGCAGCTCGATGCCGGGGAAGACTCGCGCGTTTATCGCCAGGCATTGCTGGTATTTGAGCCCGATGGCGACGGTAACTTCCGACAGCGCGCCTACAATTTCCGAACACCCGAGGACTACGTGCACGGCCATACCCGGCCCGATATCTTTATCGGGATTCAACCGGACGACATAGTCCCTGCCGTCGCTGACAGCTGCATCAGCACGTGGTCACTCACGGAACAAGGATGGTCGGGCATCATGGCCGCTGACAGCTGCAGAATGTTTTCCGAACGCCGCAACACCTGGCGGCTTATAGGCGCGGAAGTACTGCCACGCGGTGATTCATTGCTCTACGTCGAGCGCGGCTTCAGCGAAGACGGCGAGATGCTATTCGGACTGCCGGACGGCGAGCACTACGACCTCAAACGTATACAGGCTGAGGCATCCGCCATTGATTAGCCTGCCGGGCAGGCTAATGCCCTCCGCTCGCCGCGTCACCGCCGCTGCCTTTAAATTCGCCTGACTCCACCATTTTCCGGAAGTAAGTCCAGCTGGTTTCGTTCTTCCGCGTGTCATCAATCGGCGGAGGCCGGTTGTATTCCGGATAATTCAGCGCGATCTCGTCTTTCATCACGTCCGGCAGATCATCGAAGCTTGCCAGTTTTCGGCCGGCCGTATGCATGTAGATAAGCCCCTGCCGACCGCTCATTTGCATCCAGGGCAGCCAGTTCGACATGCGCGACCAGCCCACCGCAACGTCGGCCGTACCCTCTTCGTCACTGGTCAGACTGTCGATATCACCCATGAAATTAAACATTTCAGTCGCGTGATATATGCCACCGACATATTGCTGATAATCGCCGCCGAGCGGATTCTGATAGAACAGCGGAATCGTCGACGTCAGCCACCAGTGATCACCGGAAAACTGATACGGCATCTGAAAATCACGACCGCCCATCGAGCTGAACATGGGGCCCTGATTTACCGGGTCGTTGGCGACATGCAGCACCTGATTGTCAGCACCTGTCCACGGGTTGCGCCATGTGCGCAGCACCTCATTCGTCTGCGGATCGAGGTACAACAGAATCTCGCGCGTAATCAGACGGAAACCGGCGCCCAGTTCGGGGTCGTTGACCGTTACGCAATGGCGGATATTCATGCCTTCCACGTTCCACAGGTGGCGATCCTTCTCGCCCTCTACGCGGCTGAACGCGCGACCGCGCCAGCCGAAAGTCACCGGCTCTGCATCCACCGTAGAACACTGCACCCGACGAAAGGCGCGCAGTTGCTCCGCCGTGGTCTGCAGGCCTTCAGGCAGATTCGGATCAATCACCACCGGCGCCGGCGCAGCGTCTGTTGACGGCGCAGCCGTGGCCGCTGCCTCACCCGTCGCGTCGGCTGCTTCCTTAGCGCTCTGCTCGCAACCGGCAGACAGAACTCCCGCCGCCAATACAATCAAGATAGTGCGAATTTTCATAGTGTGTTCTCCCGCTGACGGGTGTTGTCAGCCGTTTGTTGTTCGTTTTGCTGCAATCCCTTGACCGCCAGATTAACAAGGCGCGGCACATCAAAGCCCGGTTTCAGGGGCTGTCGTCCCAGCGCCGGTCCGAGCCTTACGACGATCAGGTCGAGTGACGGCACAATATAAACGTGCTGATGGCCGCGGCCCCAGGTCATCCAGGTATCCTGCGCCACAAGCGGTTCGTTGACTACCGCACCACTCGAGCCGACATTATCACCATAGTTCTCTGCGCCAAAAGGCGGATCACCGGCCCCGAGCCAAACCTGATAGCCGTAGTGCTGCCCGTTCGGAAACGGTGCGCGCATCTCGTCGATCCAGTCAGCACTGACGATACGGTTGCCATTCACTGCACCTCTGTTCAGCAAAAGCATACCCACGCGCACCCAGTCCATCGCAGGGGCCGCCAGACAACAAGACGTATATGCGAGCCCGTCGGGCGAGTCGAGATGCACCCGCGCGACCTCGCCCCCCATGGGCAGCCACAGCTTGTCGCGCAGAATCTCCGCGTAGCGCCTGTCGTAAGCCCGCTCCAGCACCAGACCGAGCAACTCGGAGTTGATGTTGTTGTAGTCCCACTTGCTGCCCTGCGCCCAGTCGGCCAGCGGCGTGCGCAGGATCGGTTCAATCGAACGCCCTGAATTCAGCCAGCGTATACCGTCGTCAAACGGATTCAACGTGAATTCATACTGGCCCAGCCCGGAGCTCATGTAGAGCAGATTGCGCAGCGTGATTTCGCCGCGCGGATCACCCGCCCATTCGGTCACCCAGGCACCTACCGGCTGATCAACCGACTCAATCACGCCGTCTTCAATCGCCACGCCTATCAGCAGGCCGAGCAATGACTTATGCATCGACTGCGATTGCGTCAGGTTGTCGCGCTCCCAGTGCGGCGCGTACCACTCATCCTGAATGATGCCCTTGTGCACGGTGATGAGCGCGTGGGAGCCGAACTCGGCGGCATAGGCATGCATCGCGTCCAGCGTCGCCGCCGGAATCACGCGTTCTGCCTCAGTCGCAACCGGCAACACATACGAACCGTCGCCGCGAATTTCCTCGTCGGGCGTCAGCGGTTCGACCTCGGTGGGGCTGCCGCTGCTGAAAAAGCCGACGTACTTGCGCCACAACCAGGGGTCGTCCCAGTAAACAACGCTGACGACAATACAGACGACAATTAAAAGTACGAGTTTTTTCATGCACACATTTGAGCGCGTGTGGGCGCCAGGTGCAAGCGCGATGCCTGCGGGAAGCAGGCAGAATTAATCAGGAATAATTGACTGCCAGCGTCGTATCGACAGCTGCTTCCTGCTCACTGGCAAGTCGCCTGGACCAGTATTCCGGATCCTGAACCACAGAGATAACTTTGCCGTCCATGCGCACGATCGTGCCCAGCTTCTCATGACGCCGCAGCAATGCAGCCGCTGCGGATTCCGACATGCGCTTGCTCAGCCACTCGTCGAGATCATTATCCCGGGTGGTGAGATAAACATGGCGGAGCAAACTAACGTCCTGATCCGAAAGCTTCACATCCAGCGTACGAGTCAGGCCAAAGATCCGGGTCCGGCGGATCAACCGGTTGTTTTCCACACGAAAACCGCCGTTGGTCTGATTGCGGCGCATAATATTGAACAATGCCCAGCTGCGTTTGATATAGCCCATGCGGCCGGATAGCACCGACACCACGGCCA
>JABDLC010000108.1 GCA_013001905.1 Gammaproteobacteria bacterium
TGTCGGAAGCAGCGGGCGGGCATCTCGTCACCTGCACGCCATTTAATCGCGTGGTGGCACTTGACCCGGTCACCGGTAAAGAAGCGTGGATTTTTGACCCGCAGATCGATACGGAGAATCTTGCGGCAGGGCGATTCAATTGCCGGGGTGTCACCAGCTGGAGTGACACAAGCCTTGCAGCCGACGAAGCAGCGGTCACCGCGTGCGCGCACCGCGTTGTGCTCGCCACCAATGACCGTCGACTGATCGCAGTCGATTCGCGCGACGGCAAACCGTGTGCAGATTTCGGCGACGGTGGTGAGTTTGACGTTACGCCGCTGATACTGGAGTTAAAGCCGGCTAATCAGCTCGACGGCATGCAGCTCATGTCGCCGGTCGCAATCGTCAACGACGTCATCATCATCGGCGGCACCGCTAATAAGTTCAAAGATGTGAGCTCCATGAATGGCGCGTTGCGCGCATTCGATGTCCGCACCGGCGAGCATCTCTGGACTTTCGACACACTGATTCGGGAAGGCGAGGGCGCGAGCGATTATGACGTCGGTGGCGCCAATGTCTGGACAACGATGTCGTGGGACTCAGAGCGTGACTTGCTGTTTGCGCCGACCGCGAGTCCGTCGCCGAACTACTATGGCGCGCTGCGTCCCGGCGACAACCTGTACTCCAATTCCGTGCTGGCGATCCGCGCCAGCACCGGGGAGCTGGTGTGGCATTTTCAGGCCGTGCATCACGACAACTGGGACTGGGATATTCCTACCCATCCGCTGTTGGTGGATATCACGCGCGACGGCCAGCAGATCCCGGTCGTCGTGGTGCTGACCAAGACCGGCGTTGTTTTCGTATTGCACCGCGATACCGGCGAGCCCTTTCATGAAATCATTGAGCGTCCGGTACCGACGGACGGCATGCCCGGTGATGAGTATTCGCCGACACAGCCTTTCCCGGTCGTGCCGCCGCCGCTGATGAAAGTCGGCCTGACGCCGGACGATGCATGGGGATTCGGTTTCCTCGACCGCAATGACTGCCGCAAGAAGATCGAGTCACTGCGCTATGGTGAAGATGATCCGGATGATCCGTATGCGGGTTATTACACGCCGATTACCGAGCAGGGCACGATCATGTACCCGATGGTGGGTGGCGGTATGAACTGGAGCGGCGGCGCGTTTGATCCCGAGCGTAACGTGCTCGTGACGCCGGTCGCTCAACTGCCGTACTACGTCAGACTGATCCCCAACGAAAAGATCGAGCCATCCGACAACGAAATGGCCGGTTTGCCCATGGGCCCGCCGGACTACATCAAGGGCGCCGAATACGGGCTACAGCATGGCCCGTTACTGTCTAATCTGATGTCGCCCTGCACGGCGCCGCCGTGGTCGAAACTCGTTGCAGTTGATCTGGACGTGGGTGAAATTCTCTGGGAACAGGGTTTCGGTGTGATCGACAAAATGGTGCCTGGTGGCTTTATGCCGTTGCCACTGGAATACGGCGGTCCGTTTTCCGGCGGCGCGATCACGACCCGTGGAGGCGTCGTCTTTATGGGTGCGTCTTACGATGAACGATTCCGTGCCTACGACATTGACTCCGGTGAAAAGCTCTGGGAAGTGATGACGCCGTTCTCTGCGAACGCGACGCCGATGACCTACGAGCGTGACGGCAAGCAGTTTGTGGTGGTGTCCGCGGGCGGCCACGCGTGGAGTCCGCTGCCGAAAGGTGACTACATCATGGCCTACGCCTTGCCCGATTAACGGCCGAGAGCCATCCGAATGGCGTGGGTTTAGCTCTATATAGCTGAAAAATAAACAAAAAGAGCCTAGTCAGTAATGAGAACTGGCTCCCATCACCCGCCATAGCACTGATTTACATTAGTGTGACGGAGATGGGCAATGGACTGGATCCTGCAACTGACTAAGCACGACTGGACAGCGCTGGGCGTGGCCGCGGCCGCGTTTGTGCTGGGTTTTGTGTTTGCCCGCTTTGTGCATGGTAGCCGCCGGATTGCAGTCACCGGCGAAGACCGCCGCGATCGTCGCATTCGCGAATTAGAGGTAGATCTGCGTCTCACCGAGCGTAAGCTGGAAGACGCAGAGCACAAACTCGAATCGACTGCTGAGGAATTCGACCAGAGCATGGCGACTGTTGTCGACCTCAATGCACTGCTGGAAGAACGCGACTCTCAAGTTCAGGAATTGCGCAGCGAAGTGAAGGGCGCAGTGAGAAAGACTCGCGAGTTACGCCGCGAGTTAACCGAGCGCGCTGAAGAAACCATGCGCGAGCACGTCCGCGCCAAAGAAGCCCGCGATGAGCTGGATGTGATGCGGGCCGGTTCAGATGCGCTCGTGACTGAATTTGAGCGCGTGCAGCAGGAAACGGAAAGCGAAAATAGCGACAGCTAACGCAGCCCGTTGCGTGCCGATGCGGCTCACTGCGGGTCATTGAATTCAGGTCTTCGCTTCCGGCACTCCGCTCAAGCTTACTGCCTTACCATTGAGTTCAGCACTTCGCTCGAAGTTCCCCACACTATATTGCCGTCAGCATCGCGATAGCGGCCGTGGAAGCGGTAGTCCGTAGCGGTGATTTCCACCCTGTCGTCAGCATACATTTCCTGCTGCGTACCCTGATTGAACAGCACGCATTCACCTTCTCGTAACGGGCCGCTCACCATATCGCCTGAGTCGTTGACGCGCAGGTAGAAATCGCAACCCGTGTCCCAGGTCATGTCATCAAGCGTCACGTCGTTGAGCAGCTCCGGATTCCGGTGCAGATTCTTGTACGGTTCCGGGTCTTTGAAATACAGCTCGCGCTGCAGCAGCGCATCACTGTCCGGGTCCGGCAGGTACTGCATCAGGCCGTGGCGAAAGATCATGGCCGGTGCTTCGGAACCATCCATGGCCGACTGCTGATAAACGATATAGCCCTCAATGTTAGGCGCGTCCATCGGCACAAACAGTTGATGCATCGGACGATGCATCTGTTCGGGGGGCAGGTCGGACGCCATATCGGCCTCTGCCTGGGAAACATTGTTGTAGTTGCCGTGCACCCATAGTTTGATCAGTTTGAGACTGTGTTCGAAGTTGTTTTGGGGCGCGCGATCAGTGCAGCCCACCAATGACAGCGAGAGCACAAAAAATTGAGTTAGCCGCATTGTAGATCTGTTTCGCCACTATCTTGAATGGGACGTATGATGGAAAGGAACTGCAAATACTGCATATCTAATGAGTCACGGCCCATAAGCGCCCTCGTAATC
>JABDLC010000126.1 GCA_013001905.1 Gammaproteobacteria bacterium
ATTTTACGCTCGTGACCGCAACCGGTCGGGAGCGCGTGATCTCGCTCACCGGAGATGATCCGGCGGCTGTATTGCCGATGCCCGACGGCGCCGCACTGCTCGGCTATCAGAGCCTGCGCAATCTCACAACGCTCGATGCCGCGAAGTTCAACAGTTACCTTGAGGATGAAGGCATCGCATTCATTCGCGAACTGCGGATCGCACGCGGCGAGGATGACGCACCAGCCCCCGAATATTTTGTGCGCTGTGCGAAAGCGTTACTGCAGTCGCAAGGCGGCGCGGCCGGCGACGTCTACTCAACGGTGCTGGGTTACACACTGGAGCTGATCCCGGAGCAGAACCCCTACGCACTCGCGCCCGGCGATGAACTGAGCTTCCGGTTGCTGCTGCGGGGTGAACCCGCCGCGGGGTTGCTGTTGCAGGCCTACACGCGTGAGTCACCCGATGACATACAAAAGGTGCGCGTCGATGCGGACGGGCGCGCTCGCATTACGCTGGTCGAGCCGGGTGACTGGCTCGTCAAGGCGGTTAGTATCGAAGAGGAAACGAAGTCACCCGATGCAGACTGGCTGAGCTACTGGGCGAGCTTCGTGTTTGCCGTCAGTCCTGCAGGCGCGGAATAGAACCACACCTAATCGAGATAGTCGTCCAGCAACACGGCTTCTGAACCGGGGATTACGAGACGTTGCAGCGCTTCGTAATCTGCCTCAGCCACGCGTGTATCGATACCGCGCCGTAAGCCCACACCGGGGAGCGGCAAATCATCGATGAAGATAAAGCGGTCTGTACTAAGCGCCCGGTTATTGATGGCCCACGTGACATCGGCTGAGCGGGACACATCAACATCGTCGTCCACCAGCACGACTTTGCGCAGCACCCGGGCGAGGTCGTAGCCCCCCGCCCGCAGACCCAGCACATGCCGGACCAGTGCTTCGCCATCCACCGTTGACCCGCGCCGCAACTGCACGCGCACCTCACCGGTCATGCCCATTTTGGGCGGCTCGAAAACGACACAGACATCGGTCACGTCGGGGTGCGAACTGCGCAGCGATTCACGCAGCTCAGGCTCAATGGCATACAGGATGATCATGCCGAGTGAATTGTGCTCTTTGCCCGCCCCGGCCATGATGGTGTGGAACACCGGCTCACGCCGGTGCGTTAGCGCCACTGCCCGCGCGACCGGCCCGTCACGCCCGCCGTACAGGTCGCCGAACTCGCCCATGACATTGGGCATGACTTCGTCACCCTCAATCACGGTCTCCAGCACGAACTCACTGTCGGCCGGCACCGGCAGATCCAGTTGCTCGGCCGCTGTCACCGGCAACGGCTCGCCGATCAGCGCGCCCGCCACATCCAGCTCGGAAATTTCAGCCGGCACTTTAGCGGCCGCCGCCATCAGGACGGCCGGGTTCGCGCCGATCACAAATGCGACTTCGGTCGGCTTGCCGGCCGCACGATTCGTCGCGAGAAACCGCAGCAGATCACTGCCCGGCCCGATGCTCACCACCATGCGATCCCCACCGAGCATGAGCACCCGGTAGATACCTGCGTTAATCACGCCGTTGTCAGGATTACGACTGATGCCAGCGGCAGCAGTCAGAAACGGGCCGGTATCGCCCTCAAAACAGGTCGGCACCGGCAGCGCATCGCAATCAACCGATGCGCCGTTGCTGCCGGCGACTGCCGCCTTCACCTGCTGACAGGGCGCGTCATCGACCTGGATGGTTGACAGCGGCGCCGCGAGCGCCCTGCTGACATCCGCACGGTGTTCTTCTACTCCATAGCCGGCTGCGGGCTGCCTGCCGAGGGCGGTCGCAAAGCGCGCCCCACCGGTCAGCAGGCCGCCGGCCACCGGAAACGGCGAGTCAGCGACCGAACTGAACAGGATGGCCTTGCGTCGCTGCTCGGCCTGCTTCAGCAATGCGGGTAATTCAAATTGGCGGTCGACGGTGCGCGAGACACGCAGGAGTTCGCCGTGTGTATCGAGTGCGTTGAGCAACTGACGGAAGTCGGGCATACGGACTGGCGTTACCTGTGCAGACCCTGAGACGAACCAGGGCCGAAGAACCGGGACAAAATGGCGGAGAGGGAGGGATTCGAACCCTCGAAGGGGATAAGCCCTTGCCGGTTTTCAAGACCGGTGCATTCAACCGCTCTGCCACCTCTCCGCACTACGGTCATGCCGAGCTGCGAATTCTGGCGCGTCTGGCTGCCGAAAACAACCGGAACCCGCGCGTGCTAACATTGTCTGAATACCTAAGCGTAATTTTCTCAGGAGAGATCAATGCAGAAGGAACCTGTTAAACAGGATTCATTGACCCGGAATGACGGATCGGTCATCTACGATGCCCCGGCCGCCGATTCAGTGCTGGCCACCAATAAGGTACTGCGCAACACCTACATGTTGCTGGCCATGACGCTGCTGTTCAGCGCCGGTATGGCGACTCTGTCGATGGCCCTGCAGGTGCCCTATTTTGGCCCGATAGTGACGCTGATCGGCTACTTCGGCCTGCTGTTTCTGACGGCCAAGTTCCGTAATTCAGCGGCCGGTATCGTGTGTGTATTCGCACTGACCGGCTTCATGGGTCTGACGCTCGGCCCGCTGCTGAGCGCGGTGCTGACGATGCCGAATGGCAACGAGCTGATCATGAACGCCCTCGGCTCAACCGGCCTGGTGTTCCTGGCACTGAGCGCGTACGCGATCAAGTCGAAGCAGGATTTCAGCTTCATGCGCGGCTTCCTGATGGTAGGCCTGCTGGGCATGCTGACGGTAATCGTGCTCGGCTTGTTTATCGACCTGTCAGCATTCCAGATGGCGATTTCTGCCGGCATCGTGCTGCTGATGTGCGCACTGATTCTGTACGAGACCAGTCAGATTATTCACGGCGGTGAAACCAACTACGTGATGGCGACGGTGGGTCTGTACGTGTCGCTCTACAACCTGTTCATCAACCTGCTGATGCTGCTCGGGCTCGGCGGTGATGACTAGCGGCTGACAGCGGCCCGCCAAACCGGCAGTCAGACGCCGGGCGACAGCACCGCGGCACCACCCATGTAGGGGCGTAACGCCTGCGGAATCTGCACCGTGCCGTCTGCCTGCTGGTAGTTTTCCAGCACCGCGACCAGCGCCCGGCCCGCGGCAACGCCCGAGCCGTTCAATGTCACCAGCGGCTCCGGCTTGCCCGTTTCGGGATTGCGCCAGCGCGCCTGCATGCGGCGTGCCTGAAACGTGCCGAAGTTACTGCACGATGAAATCTCGCGGTATGCGCCCTGCCCCGGTAACCAGACCTCCAGGTCATACGTCATGTGCGCGCTGAACCCGGTGTCCCCGGCGCACAGCGTAACCACACGGTACGGCAGCTCCAGTTTTTGCAGGATCGCCTCGGCATGCCGCGTGAGTTGCTCATGCGCTTCCGCTGCGGCGTCGGGTTGCACCAGGTGCACCAGCTCCACTTTCTCAAACTGGTGCTGGCGAATCAGGCCACGCGTGTCTTTACCGTAGGAGCCGGCCTCCGAACGGAAACACGGCGTGTGGGCAACCATCTTCACCGGCAGTTCGTCTGCTTCCACAATCGTGTCGTTAACGAGGTTGGTCATCGGCACTTCGGCCGTGGGAATCAGAAAGAACTCACGCTCATCATCGAGGCGGAACAGGTCTTCCTCGAATTTCGGCAACTGTCCGGTACCGAAGAGCGCTTCCCGGTTGACGATATAGGGGACGTAGACTTCGCGATAACCGTGATCCAGCGTGTGGGTATCGAGCATGAACTGAATCAGCGCACGCTGCAGCCGGGCCAGACCGCCGTGCAACACCGCGAAACGCGAGCCGGCAATCTTCGCCGCCGCTGCCGAATCCAGCAGCCCCAGACCTTCGGCGATATCGACGTGGTCCTTAGCCGCAAAATCAAACGTTGCCGGTGTGCCCCAGGTTCTTAGTTCGACGTTAGCGGACTCATCGGCACCCTCCGGCACGTCATCGGCCAGCACATTCGGAATGCCGTGTAGCAATGCCGCGAGCTCATCCTGAACCGCGGTTAATTCCGCCTCGGCGGCGGCCTGCTGCTCACCCAGCTGCTCCACTTCAGCGAGCAGCGGAGCGATGTCCTCACCGGCTGCTTTCGCCTTGCCGATACCTTTGGAGCGCGCATTGCGTTCGTGACGAAATTTTTCAGCATTGACCTGCGATTGCTTGCGGCGCTCTTCCAGCTCCGCGTAGTGATCACGCGGAAAATCGAAACCGCGCCGCGCCAGATTGGCAACGACGGCATCCAGGTCAGTGCGCAGTAGTTTCGTATCAAGCATGACTATTTATACGGGTATCCGGGTGTCGGGGCGCAAAGTGTACACTCGCCTCACGCTGCGGGCGACAGGGCCGCGGGCGAATTCGCCGGTCTACTTGTGACCGTCGCCCGCTTTCCTGGCGTCCCGGTTGGCCGCTCGCAGCGCCGCCAGTTTCTCGCCGATCCGGATCTCGAGGCCGGTGTTTGCCGGTTCGTAATAGATGCGATCCGGCAGGTCATCGGGAAAGTAGCGCTCGCCGGCGACGAAGCGCCCCGGCTCATCGTGTGCATAACGATAGCCTTTGCCGTGGTCGAGCTCCCTGGTCAGCCGCGTGGCCGCATTGCGAAAGCGCAACGGCACCTCGCGCGTGCCCTCCTCGCGGGCATCACGCTGCGCCTTCTTGCTGGCGACATAGACCGCATTGCTTTTGGCAGCGCAGGCTAAAAATACCAGCGCCTGGGCCAGTGCCAGCTCGCCTTCCGGCGAACCCAGACGATCGTATGTCTCCCAGGCATCGAGTGTGATGCGCAGCGCACGGGGGTCAGCGTTGCCGATATCTTCCGTCGCCATCCTGACCATGCGCCGGGCCAGATACAGCGGGTCGCAGCCACCATCGAGCATGCGTGCAAACCAGTACAGGGCGGCATCCGGATCGGAGCCCCGCACCGCTTTGTGCAGGACTGAAATCTGGTCATAGAACAGGTCGCCACCGTGATCGAAGCGCCGCACCGTACCCGACACAACCTCATCGATATGCCCTGAAGAAATCTCGGTAATGCCCTGACTTTCGGCCAGACCGGCAGCCAGCTCCAGCAGGTTCAGCGCCCTGCGTGCATCACCGTCCGCGGCTACCGCAAGCCGCTGCAACTCGTCAGCGGAGCACTGCAAGCGGCCACCGTAGCCCTGCTCGTCATCCGCCAGCGCGCGCACAAGCAGCGCCTGCAAGTCATCCGGCTCCAGCGCCTTTAAGACGTAAACCCGCGCCCGCGACAGTAACGCGTTGTTCAGCTCAAACGACGGATTCTCGGTTGTTGCGCCAACAAAAATTAACGTGCCGTTCTCGACCCAGGGCAGGAAGGCATCCTGTTGAGCCTTATTAAAGCGGTGCACCTC
>JABDLC010000134.1 GCA_013001905.1 Gammaproteobacteria bacterium
CGCAGCAGTTGCTGCACATCGGGCCGGCGTGGCTGCGTGGCTGGGCAGCGCCGTATTTTATCCTGCTGATTATCAGTTCCCTCGCGATTAAGGCTGCGTTCAGGATCCACTGATGTCGGGTGACTCGACACAGGATCGGGCAATGTCAGCGCAATCTTCAGATGCGGGTATTTTTTCGGTATCCGCAGCGATGAATTTCTTCAGCTGGCTGATCTGCGAGCACCCGCGTGCGTGGCAGGCAATCGGCAACTTCGAATCCCGGCTGCTGCAAGATGAAATTGAAACAACCGCCGTGCGACGGCCGATCTGGGTGACGGGTCTCGCCCGCTCCGGCAGTACATTGCTGCTCGAAAAGCTGGCCGCTGTGCCCGGCGTCGTCAGCCAGACCTACAAAGATTTCCCGCCAGTCTACACGCCGTATGCCTGGAACCGGCTGATTGAGCATATGGGCAGTGGCAACGCACAACCGGCGGAGCGCGCGCATAAGGATGGCATCATGGTCACGCTCGACAGCCCCGAGGCCATGGAAGAACCCCTGTGGATGAGCTTTTTCCCGGACGCGCACAACCCCGCGGTCAGCAATGTCATTCCTGCAGGCAGCGCCCCTGACTTCGCCGCCTTCTTCGCCAATCACATCCGTAAATTTCTCGCCGTGCGAAACGGCGAGCGCTATCTCGCAAAAGCCAACTATCAGGTCACACGGCTGGAATACCTGCTTGATCTCTACCCGGACGCCTGCTTCGTGATACCGGTGCGTGACCCCGCCACGCATATCGCCTCACTGATCAAACAGCATCGCCTGTTCAGTCGTGGTCAGGCTGCGAATGCGCGGGCCCGCGCACATTTGCGTCGCGTCGGTCACTTCGAGTTCGGGCTCGACCGCAGCCCGATTAATACCGGGGACACGTCGGCAACCGAACGCGTGCAGTCGCTGTGGTGTGACGGCGCCGAGGTCGAGGGCTGGGCAGTTTACTGGGCACAGATTTACGGCTATGTGGCCGACCGGCTTGAGCGCAACCCGGCGCTCGCAAACGCGACCAAAGTCGTCAGTTATGAACAACTCTGCAGCCAACCGGCTGAAGAGCTGAGCGCGCTGTTCCGGCATTGCGAACTGGAAGTCAGTGACGGGTTTGTCGCGGGTGCCGCCGGAGATATTGCAGCGCCAACGTATTACCGTCCGGACTTCAGCAGTGCGGAACTCGACACGATACGAGAGATAACCACACCGGCCCGCGAACGACTGGCCGCCTGCTGCCGCTAGCCGCGTTACGGCGAATTGCCGGACCCGGTCAGGAACTCCAGTTCGCCCGGCAAAAAGCGATTCGAAAACACGACAGTGGCAACCGGCTGATCGTTCTGCCGGGATTTCATTTCCGGCACCCGGTATTCCCAAACCACATCTCTATCCGGCGTCACTTCCAGAATGCGGCCGTTGTTGCTTTCTGAAATGAGTGTGTTGCCGTTGCGTAAGCGTTTTTGCGACCCGAGGAAAGAGGTATAGAGCCGTTCGTCACTGCCGGCACCGGGGTACTCCCAGACGATTTCCAGCGACCGGGGATTAACCTCCAGTATCCGGCTGGTGCCGCCGTTGGCCAGATCGCCGCGGTTATCGAACAGCAACAAATTGCCGTTGTCGAGCACGTCAGCGTCATGCTGCAGGCGCCACGGGCCACGGGCAGCCCACTTGATTGTTGTGTCGTCCAGGTCCATTACCGCCAGCACGTCGAGATTGCGCAGTGATAGCAGCACGTCACCCGCCTCCGCGCCCGGAATGAATGCCGCATGTTTGTCCTGCAGGTAGAATATTGAGTTAACGTGCAGCAGATCGCCTTTCACAGCGACCGGGTCGGCGTACATCAACAATGATTCCCAAGGCGAACCCTGAATTGCCTCCAGTACTGACACATACTGAAGCTCCTCTCCGTCAGGACTCAGCACCGCGACAAAGTCATCCAGAAACGGCGTCTGTATCGTCTCAAGGCCCGGCCACGGTTCGTTAATGACCTCGTGGGTCAGCGCGTAGATCCTGCCGTCCGGCGCAACGCTGACTTCATGATGCACCTGCCGCGTGTAACTCCAGATCGCCGCGCCGATTTTGTCTACCTTCATCAGGCCGGCACCCCACGGCGTGAACCACGCGGTGTTCACCACCAGCAACATGTCCCCGTTGGGAAACAGGGTGGGCTCGCCCAGGCCAAGGTAGCCCTGTCCGGCAACATCGGCATCGATGCGCAACGACGAGCCGTCCAGCCGCTCACCTTTAAACGCGTCCCAGTCAATATTCCATTCCCACAGCGTATCGCCCTGCATATCTGCCAGTCGAATCGGGAAGTTTGAACGAACCGGTGTGTAGACGGTGTAACCGTTGAACGCGCGTGCGGGGTCGTAGCGAGTCACACCGGGCGTGTCCCAGCGAATCTCCGGCATCTCCGCGTCTTCAGGGTGAAAAGGCTTCGCGCCCAGATAGAGATTCTCCCGCTTGTCTTCCTGCGGCTCCGCGAGCAGCGCCTCTGCAGCCAGAAACGCGTCGCGAAAATAACCGTAGGGAAAAACCTTGAAGTGTGTAATGACCGCACCGAGCAGGAAGACGATAAAGGCTGCAGCCAGTGCAGTCAGCGCGATCAGTATTTTTTGCAAAACAGGCTCCGGTCGACCTCAACAACGGCAGCGATTATGCCACAGGGCAGCTTCAGGGCTGTCTGAGCCGAATTCATTTAAACGCGGGCATCACCCGCTCAGCGATGAGCCGGATGGAGTCCTCAGGGTCGTCATAGAGTCTGATCGCCATCTCAGTAACACCGGCATCATAAAAGGCCTGCATCTCGGCGACGATACGATCGATATCGTCAGGCGTGCCGGTAAACGTCAGATTGTCGACCAGCGTGTCAACGAGGCCGTCATCAACGCCTTCAATCACCGGGCTGTTCTGCACATACGCCTGCGCGAAGGCTGCGAAATTTGCTTCCACCTGCGCGCACTCATCCGGCGTCAGAAACGGGGCGATGTACCAGTCTTCAAGCATGCCACGCACGAATAGCTTGGCGCGGGCTTCCGCATACGCAGCGCGACGGTCGTTCTTGACGTGCCATGCATACAGGTTGCTGACAGGGAACGGTGCAGAATCCCGCCCATGCGCCGCCAGCGAGCCGTTGAGCGCCTGCATGGTCTCGGCCATCCGCGGCAGCGTCACGTCAGACAGCATGACGCCGTCCGCCACTCGCCCAGCCATGCGCAGCATCTGCGGTTTCGACGCACCGACATACAACTGTGGTGCAGGCTGTCGCATCCAGGCCGCCTTGTAACCTGTGACCTCAAACAACTCGCCGTCGTAGTTAAAAAGCTCGCCCGTGCAGGCACCGCGCACCAGTTCAACGGCTTCGCGCACAGCGCGGACCATGCGCGGCATCATCGCGCGCCGGCCGGCCTTCATGCCAAGTCCGATGACGGTGCCACCGCCCCCGCCCAGCACCACGCGCGCGCGTCCGGGTGCTGACTCATTCAATACACCCAACTGATTGGCGATCTTGACCGGGTGCAGCTCGTAAGGGCTGACCGCGACCGGGCCAAAACCGATCGTAGATGACTCAGCCGCCAGCGGCATGAAACTCATGAACGGGTCACGCGCGCCGATATGGTTAGCGGTCCAGACATTGCCAAACCCGAGTTGCTCCGCCAACAAACCAAGTCGGGCAAAACGCGCCGGCGAATCAGGTTCAAGCACTAGGTCGAGTTGCATGACGTTTCAGTCCCGGTCGAGATAACTACGAATAAAGCTGCTCAGCGGTGCGATGGACGTGTACACCGCGAGCCCGCCATCGGTCGCACACAAATTGCCGCCGGTCGCATTCGCAATGCCGACCACAAGCCAGTCACCGGCAATGGTTTGCAGGAGCATTGCATTGCCGCTGTCACGGCTGCAAGGCCCCGATCGATAGACATAGGCGTAGCGGGTGCCCACGGTCGTCAGCTCGGTCAGGCGAATGACAGCTTCGTGCAGCCGGTCAACCGGCTGTTTCGAGCGTTCCGTTTTGCCCCAGCCGACAATCTTCGCCGTCACGCCGGGCTTTAGCAGCTCCCGCACCTGCGCCGGGCTGGCAAGCGATGCGGGCTGCATGGGTTGCGCCTCAGCGAGATACAGCAGTGCCGCGTCGTTTTGCAGAGCATCCAATGAAAATTTCGGATGACGGATCGTGCGCTCGACTTCGACACGGCGGGCCTTGCTACGATCAACGTTACCGGCCAGCACGTAGCGGCGACCCCAGGAACAGTGAGCGGCGGTCAGGACCCAGCGTGGCGCAACCAGCACTCCGCCGCAAATACCCCCGTTGGCTGCATTAACCACAGTAACCGCCCAGGGATAGCGCTCAGCAAAGCGCGCGTCGCTGACCTCACTGCCATTGACGATGGCGTGGGCGGGCGATGTGCCCGACGTGAGCAGCAGAAGCAGAATAGTGGTAATGGCGGTGCGCATGAACCGCCAACTGTACCGGTCAGAAGAACAAATCGAAACTCAGGCGCGGTCCTTTATATTCCAGGTCGAGCTCAGCGATGATGTCGTCATCTTCAAACTGACCGTCGACACTGAAGCTAGTGTAGTAAAGGCCCACACCGAAATTCTCCACCGGCTTCCAGCGCACACCCGCATCCAGCGCCACGATCTTGGCATCAAAGTCGTCATCGCTGAACGTTGCGTCCACGTCCATGTACCCCGCCTTCAGGCTCAGAACCCAGTCGTCACGCAATACGTAATCGAAACCCGCATTCACGGTCGGCAGCGGCGCCACAAAACTCTCCGTAACCGTCAGCGACGGGAATTGCGTGGCGAAAATCGAGAAATCCAGATCCTGTGCAGATATGCCCAGACCCACGTACAGGTCTTTGCTCTCGTCAAACAGAATGGAATAGGAATACGCCAGCTCGTAAACCGTCACGTCAACGGTGGTATCGACTTCGGTGCCGGACGGGAACGTGACGCCGTCGAAGGTCAGATTGCGGGGCGTGGTGGCCACGGCATCCCGGTCGAGGCTGTAATAGTTAAGGTTGAGCGAGTGGCGTTTGAAAAACCGCCAGTCCAGGGCCATAAACCCCGCAGACTTGTCGTCCTCGAGGCCCAGATCCGCTTCAAAGTCGATCAGATCACCGGATACAAACGGCGATTTCTGAGTGACCGCCGCGGTGGTATCGATATCTGATAGAAACACACCTGCTGACAACTTCAGGCGCTCACCGAGCGGCCAGTCACGCCACTCGTCTGCCATCGCTATACCGGGTAGCAACATCGCTGCCGCCATCAATACGCCCTTGTTCATTTCCACGCCTCCTTGGCAACCCGCTCCTGCGGGCAACGAGGCAACCGGCGCCCAAGCCGGTCGCACACAAACATCCACTGTGTATGTAGCACGGAAGTGTTCCCGGAAGCGGGAACTGGTCGATAGTTTGCTAAAGAGTAAAGATTGGTCGGGGCGAGAGGATTCGAACCTCCGACCCCCTGCACCCCATGCAGGTGCGCTACCAGGCTGCGCCACGCCCCGACCGGAAAACAAACGACCCCTGAAAAGGGGCCGCTATGATACACAATTGGCGATACACAATCGCTGCGAAGCAACGCTCGTCACGTCACCGACGCAGGACTTTCAGCACCTCTTCGAGCTCAGTCCGCATCTGCTTGATGATCTGCTGGCTCTGGCTGACGTCTGACTTCGCCTCACTGCCCGTGAGCTTCTGGCGGGCGCCGCCAATGGTGAAGCCCTCCTCGTAGAGAAGGCTGCGAATCTGTCGAATCACCAACACGTCCTGACGCTGATAGTAGCGGCGATTGCCGCGCCGCTTCACCGGCTTCAGCTGTGGAAATTCCTGCTCCCAGTAGCGGAGCACATGCGGCTTTACCGCACAGAGATCGCTGACCTCACCAATGGTGAAATAGCGCTTCCCCGGAATAGGCGGTAATTCGTCGTTATTCCCCGGTTCCAGCATAGGCTTCTACCCGGGCTTTTAGTTTTTGTCCGGGACGGAACGTCACTACTCGACGCGCCGTAATCGGAATTTCTTCGCCCGTTTTTGGATTGCGGCCAGGCCGCTGATTCTTATCTCTCAGGTCGAAGTTGCCAAAACCCGACAATTTCACCTGTTCCCCGCTTCCCAGAGACCCACGCAGATCTTCAAAAAACAGATCAACGAGTTCACGTGCTTCACGTTTGTTGAGCCCCAATTCGTCGAACAGGGATTCAGCCATGTCTGCCTTGGTAAGTGCCATGTAACTTATTCTCTTATGCTGGCGTTTAACTTACTGGAAAGGCCTTCGATCACAGCTGTGGTAACAGCCTCAATCTCAGGTTCGGTAAGCGTGCGGGAAGTTTCCTGCAAAATCAAGCCTATTGCGACACTCTTTAGACCGTTTTCAATCTTGTCGCCGCGATAGACATCAAAGATAACGATGTTCTGCAAAAGCGGGCCTGCGGCGTTCTCAACCACCGCCTGCAGATCTGCCGCCGATACGCTCTCGTCGATCAATACGGCCAGATCGCGCCGCACCGACGGGAACCGTGAAACGGCTGCGTAATCCGGCACAGACGCACTTAACGCGGCCCTTGCATCGAGTTCAAACACCAGCGGCGCCGGCGCCATACCGAGTTTGCGACTGAGACGCGGATGCAACTCGCCCAGCCAGCCAATTGACTGCCCGTCACGCTCAATCTGAGCAGTCCGCCCCGGCCGCAGTGACGGGTGTTCCGATGCGACATAATCCAGCTTCGAACCGGCGGCTGCAGTCGTGAGCAGCGCCTCAATATCGGCCTTCACATCGAAGAAATCGACGCTGCGGCCGCCCGGCTGAGCGTCATCCCAGTGCTCATCAGTCACGCGCCCCATTGCGAGCCCGGCAATGACTTTTTTCTGATTAGTTTCAGTATCTTCAGAACTAAATATAGAACCTGTCTCAAACAGACGCACCCGCTCCTGCTGCCGCTTCCGGTTCTCCCGCGCAGCGCTTATGAGCCCCGGCCAGATCGACCGCCGCATCACCGACATCTCCGATGAAATCGGGTTGGCGAGCGACAACTCATCGCCGGCGCCCAGCACCAGCGCCTGCAGCTCAGGATCAACAAAACTGTAGGTTATGACTTCGGCATAGCCGCGATCGGCCAACAGGTCGGCAGCGCGCTCAAGCGGCACACTCGCCTCGCTGCTCTCGCCCAGACGAGCATCCGCCGCGAAACGAATATCGGGCACGTTGTCGTAGCCGTGGAGTCGCGCGACCTCTTCGATGAGGTCGGCCTCAATCTCTATATCGAAACGCACCGCTGTCGGCGTCACTGACCAGCCGTCGCCGGTCTCTTCAACAGCGAAGCCAAGACGCGTGAACATATCAGCCACGGTATCGTCCGGCAGCTCGATACCAAGCACCCGCCGCAACCGGTCACGTCGCAGAATGACCGGAGCGCGCTGGGGCAACTGCGCGGGATGCCGGTCATCCGTAAGCGGGCCCGGCACGCCGCCGGCAATTTCAATAATCAGTGTTGTGGCGAGCTCCAGCGCCCGCACCTGCTGACTGAAATCCACACCGCGCTCGAAGCGCAGCGAGGCGTCAGTGTGCAGTCCGTAGCGTCGCGCACGTCCCGCAATCACCTGCGGCGTGAAAAAGGCACTCTCGAGCAAAACATCGGTTGTGCCGTCGGCGACCGCGGTTGACTCACCGCCCATGATGCCCGCCAGGCCAATCGCCCCGGAATCATCGGCAATCACCATGACATCATCATCAAGTTCGAGCGTCTGGCCGTCGAGCAACGTGACCTTCTCACCCTGCCGGGCAAGACGCGCATGCACGGTGCCCTGCAGTCTCCCCCGGTCGTAAGCGTGCATGGGCTGTCCGAGTTCCATCATCACGAAATTGGTGACGTCGACAACCGGGTGCAGCGGCCGTATGCCCGAGCGTCGTAATGCCTCGACCATCCAGACCGGGGTCTTGGCCGCCGGGTCGATACCGGTGATGACGCGCGCCGCAAATGCGGGGCAACCATCCGCCGGAGCCGCCTGCACCGGATGCGCGATCTCGTTGCCCGCATTGACGGGCTCGGATGCCGGTTCGGCGAATGCAATGCCGTTGAATGCCGCCATGTCGCGAGCCACGCCCACGACACTGAAACAGTCCGCACGGTTCGGCGTCAGATCCACCTCGATGATCAGATCGTCCAGCGCCAGCGCATCGGTGATGTCCGTGCCCGGCGCCAGCTCGCCATCCAGCTCCAGCAGGCCGTCAGCGGAATCAGCAATGCCGAGTTCCACGCCTGAACACAACATGCCGTGTGAGGCTTCACCACGCAGTTTGCTTTTCTTAATCTTCAGGTCGCCGGGCAGCTGGGTGCCGATGGTCGCCACCGGGAAGTTACCGCCCGCATAGACATTGCTCGCACCGCAGACGATCTGCAGCGGCGCATCGCTGCCGACGTCGACGGTGCAGACTGACAAGCGGTCCGCGTTCGGGTGTTGTTCTTTGGTCAGCACCTTGCCGACCACCACGCCGTCCAGCATCGGCGCTGCAGGCTCGGCACCATCGACCTCGAGGCCTGCCATGGTGAGCTGCTCCAACAGCGTCGTGGAGTCGACCGGCAGATCCACCCATTCGCGCAGCCACTGTTCTGAGAATTTCATAGCAAACCCTCAGGCAAACTGGCGCAGGAAGCGCAGATCGTTATCGAAAAACAGGCGCAGGTCGTTGACGTTATAGCGCAGCATTGCCAGACGCTCGACGCCCATGCCGAATGCGTAACCGGTGTATTCCTCCGGGTCGACGCCGACTGACGTCAGGACGTTCGGGTGCACCATGCCGCAGCCGAGTATCTCCAGCCACTTGCCGGACTCGGACAACACATCAACCTCAGCCGACGGCTCCGTGAACGGGAAGTACGACGGCCGGAAACGCAGTTCAACCTGGCGCTCGAAGAAAGCCTCGACAAAGTCGTGCAGCACTGCTTTCAGGTTGGCGAAGCTGACGTCTTTATCGATCACCAGCCCTTCAACCTGATGAAACATCGGCGTGTGCGTCTGATCGGAGTCACAGCGATAGACGCGCCCGGGCGCGATGACCCGGATCGGCACGCCCTGGCTTTGCATCGCCCGGATTTGCACCGGCGACGTGTGAGTGCGCAGCACTTTGCCGTCTTCAAAAAAGAACGTGTCATGCATGGAACGCGCCGGATGATCCTGCGGGATATTCAGCGCGGTGAAGTTATGGAAGTCATCCTCGATTTCCGGGCCTTCGGCCACGCTGAAGCCGGCACCGGCAAAGATGGTCTCTATCCGGCGCAGCGTGCGTGTAACCGGGTGCAGACTGCCGCCGGACTGACCGCGACCCGGTAACGTGACGTCCACCGCTTCCGCTTTCAGCTGAGCGGACAACACAGCGTCTTCGAGCGCTTCTTTGCGCGCCTCCAAACTCGCCTGCACCGTCTGCTTGGCGGCGTTAATCGCAGCACCCGCTTGCGGGCGCTCCTCGGCCGACAACTGACCGAGGCCTTTCAGCTGCTCGGTTAGCTCACCTTTTTTGCCCAGGTACGCCACACGCACGGCATCGAGCGCAGCGAGATCATCGCTACGCTCGATTTCAGCCTGTGCACGTTCGACCAGGTCTGCCAGAGACTTGCTGAGCGCCTGCATACGTCAGGACCGACGCAACAAGTTAAGCAGCTTTGGACAGTCCGGCTTTAGCCAGTTCGGCGATCGCACCGAAAGCAGCCGGATCATGTACAGCAATATCGGCCAGCACCTTGCGGTCCAGGTCGATCTCGGCTTTTTTCAGTCCATTGATAAATCGGCTGTAGGACAGGTCGTGCAAACGGGCTGCCGCATTGATGCGGGCAATCCACAGAGCACGGAACTGACGCTTGCGCTGACGACGGTCGCGATAAGCGTACTGACCTGATTTGGTAACAGCCTGTTTGGCAGTCTTGTAAAGCTTGCGACGGGCACCGTAGTAACCCTTGGCTTTACGCAGAATTTTGTTGTGACGCGCCTTGGCGGCCACACCGCGTTTAACTCTTGGCATTTTCTTCGACCTCCTTTAAGGCAGCATTTTCTTGACGGCAGGGACATCACACTCTGCCACGTACGATGGCAGACCGAGCTGACGCTTCCGCTTGGAACGCTTCTTGGTGAGGATGTGGCGCAGGT
This sequence comes from Gammaproteobacteria bacterium, assembly GCA_013001905.1. Lineage (GTDB taxonomy): Bacteria > Pseudomonadota > Gammaproteobacteria > Steroidobacterales. Next base: position 10,165 of record JABDLC010000134.1, read on the forward strand.
GGGATTGGGCGCGCTTGTACTTGCCCTTACCCGTGCGACGAAAACGCTTCGCGGCACCGCGATTACTTTTCATTTTTGGCATTGTTGACTCCTGGCCTGACCCGCACCTTCTGCTGTCTACAACAGTCAGAGGCCGATGACAGGCGGGGCTTCGGTGCGGCCACAGGTGCCGTCACGTCCACTCACTTGTTAATAAAACCGGCTCTAGCCGGCATGAAACTTACTACGGTCGTACTTAATTCTTGCTGCTAACTTTTTTTCGGGGTGATCAGCATCACCAGTTGGCGCCCTTCCAGCTTCGGAAACTGCTCGACAGTTCCGTATTCCGCCAGGTCGGCTTCAACCCGCTTCAGGAGCTTCATACCGAGATCCTGATGCGCCATTTCTCTGCCACGGTATCGCAACGTGATTTTCGTGCGATCGCCCTGTTCCAAAAACTTGACGAGTCGCTTCAATTTAATCTGGTAATCGCCTTCCTCCGTACCCGGACGGAATTTGATTTCCTTAACCTGCACCTGCTTCTGTTTCGTCTTGCCACTCTGCGACTTCTTCTTCATCTCGAAGAGATACTTACCAAAGTCCATGATGCGGCAGACCGGTGGTTCAGCGTTGGGTGATACTTCCACCAGGTCAAGGTTTACCTCTTTGGCTTTTTCCAAAGCATCGTTGAGGTCCAGTATTCCGACTTGTTCGCCGTCTGCCCCGATCAACCGAACGGATGCGGACGTTATTTCGTCGTTGCGTCGGACACGTTTACTTGCTGCGATTCGTCAATCCTCCATAGCAGAGCGGCCGCGGCCCGCGACTTCGGTTTCAAGACTCTGCATGAACTCTTCCAACGGAACAGAACCCAGATCTTCACCGGTTCGCGTGCGCACGGCCACGCAATTGGTTTCAGCTTCCCGGTCGCCCACCACGAGCAAGTACGGGATACGCTGAATCGTGTGCTCGCGGATTTTAAAGCCGATTTTTTCGTTTCTCAAGTCTGATTCAGCCCTAAAACCCTGTTTTTCAAGGGCTTCAACGACCGATTTGGCGTATTCAGCGTGTTTGTCGGTGATATTCAGCACCACGGCCTGCACGGGCGCCAGCCAGGCAGGCAGGCTGCCGGCGTGGTGCTCAATCAAAATGCCGATAAAGCGCTCAAACGAGCCGAGGATGGCCCGGTGCAGCATGACCGGTGTTTGCTTGCTGCCGTCTTCGGCCACGTAGGTGGCACCCAGCCGCTCCGGCATCGAGAAATCCAACTGAATCGTGCCGAGCTGCCAGACCCGGCCGATGCTGTCGCGCAACTGAAATTCGATCTTCGGGCCGTAAAAAGCCCCTTCGCCCGGCTGCAGCTCCCAGGGCAGACCACTGCTTTCCAGCGCGCGCTGCAGCGCCTCCTCAGCCCGGTCCCACTGATCGTCGGTACCGACCCGTTGCTCAGGCCGGGTCGACAGCTTGGTCGACACGTCGCTGAAGCCAAAATCCTCGTACACGCTGAACAGCAGTTTGATGAACGCATCCACCTCAGACTGAATCTGCGCTTCGGTCGCGAAGATATGTGCGTCATCCTGCACAAAGCCGCGCACGCGCATCAGCCCGTGCAGCGTGCCGCTCGGCTCATTGCGGTGGCACGAGCCAAACTCTGCCATGCGCAGCGGCAGGTCACGGTAACTGTGCAGAGTCTTGTTGTAGATCTGAATATGGCACGGGCAGTTCATCGGCTTGACCGCATACACGCGCTGCTCTTCGTCACCGGTCGTAAACATGTTCTCGCGGAATTTATCCCAGTGCCCCGAACGCTCCCACAGTGAGCGATCAACGATCTGCGGCGTGTTCACTTCCTGATAACCGGTGGCCCGCAAACGCTCACGTATGTAACTGCGGATCGTGCGATAAATGGTCCAGCCCTTGTCGTGCCAGAAGACCAGACCCGGCGCTTCTTCCTGAAAGTGAAACAGGTCCTGCAGTTTGCCGAAGCGGCGGTGATCACGTTTTTCGGCTTCTTCCAACCGATGCAGATAGGCCTTGAGCGCCTTCTTATCACCCCACGCGGTGCCGTACACGCGACACAGCATTTCGTTGTCCGAGTCACCGCGCCAGTAAGCGCCCGCAACTTTCATCAGCTTGAACGCTTTCAGATGCCCGGTGCTCGGTACGTGCGGGCCGCGGCACAGGTCTTTCCAGTCGCCCTGCCCGTACAACCCAATTTCTTCGTCGGCAGGAATCGACTCGATAATCTCAGCCTTGTAGTGCTCGCCTTCCGCCTTGAAGTAGTCCACGGCCTCATCACGCGACATCACACTGCGCTCAACATCCATATCTTGCTTGGACAGCTCAGCCATGCGCTTCTCGATCTTTTCCAGATCTTCCGGCGTAAACGGTTGGTCGACAGCGAAATCGTAGTAAAAGCCGTCCTCGATGACAGGACCGATGGTGATTTGCGCTTCGGGGTACAGCTGTTTCACCGCCTGAGCGAGCAGATGAGCCGTCGAGTGGCGGATCACTTCCAGCCCGTCGTCGTCCTTCGCGGTCACAATCGCCAGCTCAGCGTCGTCAGTAATGGTGTACGCAGTATCAACCAGCTGGCCGTCAACCTTGCCGGCCAAAGCGGCCTTGGCCAGACCCGGGCCGATATCGGCCGCGACGTCGTGAACCGACACCGGAGCATCAAAACTGCGCTGACTCCCGTCAGGAAGCGTAATCGTGGGCATTGGGGTAATCCGTGTGTAGTGCAGCCGACCCCGGGCCGGTTGCTCATCAGGCGCGAATTGTAATGGATTTTGCTAGATTGCTCACATGAATCGGCAAGCGATCCTGACCTGTCTGGGCGCCACCTTCGGCGGCAGTTTTCTGTTCATGGGCATGACCGGCTTCGTGTTGCTCACCGCTCATTACAACGCCGACACCATGCCGGACACACCCTGGTTTCCACTGCCGGTGCTCGCGGGGGTGTTCGCCGTCACCTGGTGGTGTGACCGCCGCTGGAATATCGGTCTCCGCACGCCGCTGCAGGCACCTCTGAGCCTTGTTGTCGCATTTGCAGTCCTGTCAATGATTGCGGCCAACGGCGTCATGGTGCTGTCGATGGTCGCGCACGACGTCGTGTATGTGCCGACACTCGGACCGGCCGAAACGTCGCTGACTTTTCAGCTGACCTACTGGGTCGCGATCTCCATCGCGATGTCGACGTTGTCCGAAATGTGCTTCAGAGGGCTCATGCAAAGCCTGCTGTCGCGGCACATGGCAATCTGGCTCGCCGTTTTTATCGTCGTAATGTTCAACACGTTCTCGCACCCGTGGGACACCTTGTGGCCGCGTTTTTTCAGCGCCATGGCATTTCTCCTGGCGTGGTCATGCCTGATCGTCCTGTGCGGGTCACTGAAAGCCGCTATCGTCACGCACCTGATCGCAGTCATGTGTCGTGATCTTCCCTACTGGTGGATTGACGAAGTACCGATGGGCGAAGTGAGCACCGGTTTTACAGGCAGCGTGGTCGCGATTTGTGCCGCTGCGACACTCGCCGCGTGGTGGGTCGCAATGCGCATCCGCCGCAGGCAGCGCCAGACCCACACCTAGGCTTTGATAATGCGCACCGGCACCGACTTGTAAGCGGGCGTGTTGGCACCGGTGGCGACCGCATCAAACGGAATCAGCGGGTTCGCCTCCGGGTAATAGGTGGCGATACAACGACGCGGAATTCGATACGGCACCACCGATAACGCTTCAAGACGGCGTTCACTGCTGCCGGAGCTACTGACAAGATCGACGGCGTCGCCCGCTTCCAGCTTGAGCTCGGCCATATCGGCTTCACTCATGAACACCACCCAGCGACTCTCACTGATACCGCGATAGCGGTCATTCTGCGAATACACGGTGGTGTTGAACTGATCATGACTGCGGATCGTCGTCATCATGTAATGACCCGGATCCGTGCCCGGCTCGGCGATCGGGTGCACCGTGAATTCGGCCTTGCCCGACGCGGTCGCGAATTCTCTTGCGTCACGCACGGCATGCGGCAGTTCGATCTGACCGTCATCATAGAGCCGGTCGTTAAAGCTGGACAGCCCCGAGACAACCTTGCCGATGTGATCACGGATGCGGTGGTAGTCGTCTGCCAGAAAACGCCACTTAATAGTGCTGCGCGGCCCGACCACCGCTTCGGCAATTTCAGCAACGACACGCACTTCGCTTTTCAGAAATTCACTCGCCGGTCGCAGACGGCCCTGCGAACGAGTCACCACGCCCATCGAGTTCTCCACGGTGACGAACTGCTCGCCATCGGGCTGCCGATCAGTTTCGGTGCGCCCGAGCACCGGCAGTATCAGCGCGGTCTCGCCGGTAATCAGATGCGACCGGTTCAACTTGGTGGAGATCTGCACGGTGAGATCTACTTTACGGAGCGCCTGCTCGACGAAATCACTGTCGGGCGTCGCGGCGGCGAAGTTGCCGCCCATCGCGAGAAAGACTTTGACCTTGCCGGCGTCCATTGCGCGCAGGCATTCAATCGTGTCGTAACCGTGCGCCTGCGGCGGGTCGAATTTGAACTCGGCACCGAGTCGCTCAAGAAAGTCAGGCGTGGGTTTTTCCCACACGCCCATGGTGCGATCGCCCTGCACGTTGGAATGCCCGCGCACCGGGCAGGCGCCCGCGCCCTGTTTGCCGAGGTTACCGCGCAACATCAAAAAGTTGATCACCTCCTGAATGTTGGCCACGGCATTCACATGTTGGGTCAATCCCATCGCCCAGCAACAGATCGTCGTGTGCGCCTTGATCGCGATCTCGGCGGCTTCACGAATCACCGCTTCGCCGACGCCGCTGCCCTCTTCGATGGATTGCCACGACGTGCTGGCGACGTCGGCGGCGAAGTCTTCAAAGCCGGTGGTGTACTGCTTGATGAACTCGCGATCGAGCACGTGCCCCTTATTAGCGGTCTCGGCTTCCAGCAACGCTTTACACAATCCTTTCAGGAATGCGACGTCGCCGTTCACCCGCACCGGCACGTGCAGGTCGGTCAGATCGGTGCCTTTGCCCGTCCAGCCGGACAGCTTCTGCGGATTGCGGAAGTTGCGTGAACCGGGTTCGTTGAGCGGGTTCACCGTGACAATCTTCGCGCCCTTCGCTTTGGCGCGCTCGAGTGCTGCGAGCATGCGCGGATGGTTAGAACCCGGGTTCTGACCGAGCACGAAAATCGCGTTGGCGTGATCGAAATCCTCGAGTCGCACGGTGCCTTTGCCGGAACCGATCACCTGCGTCATCGCCGTGCCGCTGGACTCGTGACACATATTGGAGCAATCCGGCATGTTGTTGGTGCCGTAAGCACGCACAAACAGCTGCCACAGAAACGCCGCTTCGTTGCTGGTGCGACCGGAGGTGTAAAACGCAGCCTCATTCGGGTCATCGAGTGCGTTGAGATGCCGGGCAATCAATTCGCAGGCGCTAAACCACGTGATCGGCACGTAGTTGTCAGCGCCCGGCTTCTTCACCATGGGCTGGGTCAGACGCCCCTGCTCGTTGAGCCACTGACCGGATTTTTCCTCCAACTCGGACAGCGAGTAATGGGCAAAGAACTCGGGCGCGACGCGTCGGCGTGTTGCTTCGTCCGCAAACGCCTTCGCACCGTTCTCACAGAACTCCAGTCGCTTGCGATGCTCCGTCTCTTCGGGCCAGGCGCAACCGGGGCAATCGAAGCCACCGGGCTGGTTCATTTTGAGAAGGCTGGCTGCACCGCTCGCAAGGCCGGTCTTGTCATTCAGGTGACTCAGCACCGACTTGACGGCCGCGGGGCCGGCCGCAGACTCAGGCGGCTCTGAAATGACGGGCTTCTTGCCGGGTATTGCCATATACAACGTCCATGCGTATCTTTGGCGCCCCGTCCGTGACCCCGGACGGCTCGCAGACCGGTCAGAGTCTGCATTGTAGGCGCGTAGCTCAGTGGTAGAGCACTACCTTGACATGGTAGGGGTCGGCAGTTCAATCCTGCCCGCGCCTACCATTATTTCAAAGGCTTAGATTCACTTCCTAAGATTTTTGTTACCCTGCTTTCGAATCGCTGAAACCCATACCCACGCGCCGCATCTCGTCGATTTCATCGCGCAGTTTGGCTGCCTCCTCGAATTCGAGGTCACGGGCGTGCTGGTACATCTGTTTTTCCAGCTTGGCGACTTTCTTTAACAGCATTTCCGGCGCCATCTGGCTGTAGTCGGGCCGCTGCTCGGCCACTTTGCGCGGTCTGGCGCGACTGCGGCCTGTGCTGGCGCGTGCGCCTTCCATGATGTCCTGCACGTCCTTGAGGATAGTCGTCGGCTCGATGCCGTGCTCGAGGTTGTAGGCGACTTGCTTCTCGCGGCGGCGATCCATCTCGGCAATCGCGCGCTCCATTGACCCGGTGACTTTGTCGGCATACATGATCACGGTGCCGTTAACGTTGCGAGCGGCTCGGCCTGAGGTCTGAATCAACGAGCCCTCCGAGCGCAGGAAGCCTTCCTTGTCGGCATCGAGTATCGCGACCAGCGAGACCTCCGGCATATCGAGGCCTTCACGCAGCAAATTGATACCCACGAGCACATCAAACTCGCCCAGGCGCAGGTCACGAATAATCTCGGTACGCTCCACCGTCTCGATATCGGAGTGCAGGTAACGCACACGCACATCGTGCTCATGCAGGTAGTCGGTCAGGTCTTCGGCCATGCGCTTGGTCAGTGTCGTGATCAAGACTCGCTCGTCCACCGAAACCCGCTTGTGAATCTCCGACAGGACATCGTCGACCTGGGTCGTGGCCGGTCGCACTTCAACTTCCGGGTCAACAAGCCCTGTCGGCCGGACGAGCTGCTCAACGG
>JABDLC010000144.1 GCA_013001905.1 Gammaproteobacteria bacterium
CTTACATCATGCCGCCCATGTCACAACGCTCAGGCGCCGTGGCAAGGCAACCTACATCATGCCGCCCATGCCTCCCATTCCACCCATGTCAGGCATCGGTGCTCCCGATGATTCGACGGGCTTCTCGGTGACCATGCACTCGGTCGTGAGCAGCAGACCGGCAACCGAAGCGGCGTTCTGCAGAGCAGAGCGCGTAACTTTGGTCGGGTCGATCACGCCGAACTCAACCATGTCGCCGTACTCGCCATTGAACGCGTTGTAACCGAAGTTGCCGTCGCCCTCAGCGACCTTATTCAGGATCACTGAGCTGTCTTCACCGGCGTTGGCCACAATCTGGCGCAGCGGCTCTTCAAGCGCACGACGCAGGATGATGATGCCGACATCCTGCTCGTCATTGGCGCCCTTCAGATTACCGATCTCGGCATTGGCACGAATCAGCGCAACACCACCACCGGCAACCACACCTTCTTCAACGGCGGCACGTGTGGCGTGCAGCGCGTCTTCAACGCGGGCCTTCTTTTCTTTCATTTCGATTTCGGTAGCAGCACCGACCTTGATCACGGCAACACCGCCGGCCAGCTTGGCCACACGTTCCTGCAGTTTTTCACGATCGTAGTCAGAGGTGCTTTCCGCAATCTCAGCATTGATCTGCTCGACACGGCCCTGAATTTCAGCGGCCTGGCCGGCACCGTCGATGACGGTGGTGTTCTCTTTGCTGATCTGTACTTTCTTGGCTTCACCGAGATCTTCGATCGTCGCTTTTTCAAGACTCAGACCAACTTCCTCAGAAATAACCGTACCGCCGGTCAGGATCGCGATGTCCTGCAGCATGGCTTTGCGACGATCACCGAAGCCCGGTGCTTTAACCGCACAGACCTTCACGATGCCGCGGATGTTGTTAACCACCAGTGTTGCCAGCGCTTCGCCTTCAACATCTTCAGCGATGATCAGCAGCGGACGGCTCGACTTGGCAACGGCTTCCAGCAGCGGCAGCAGGTCACGGATATTGGTGATCTTCTTGTCGAAGAGCAGAATGAACGGGTTGTCCAGGTCAGCACTCTGGCTGTTGGCGTCCGAGATGAAGTACGGCGACAGGTAACCGCGATCGAACTGCATGCCTTCCACAACTTCCAGTTCGTTTTCGAGGCCTGAGCCTTCTTCAACGGTGATCACGCCCTCTTTACCGACCTTGTCCATTGCGTCAGCAATGATCTGACCGACGGCTTCATCGGAGTTGGCAGAGATCGTGCCTACCTGCGCAATCGCCTTGCTGTCTTCGCACGGCTGCGACAGTTTCTTCAACTCTTCGACAATAGCAGCTGCACCCTTGTCGATGCCGCGCTTGAGATCCATCGGGTTCATGCCGGCAGCAACCGATTTCAAACCCTCGCGCAGAATAGCCTGCGCCAGCACGGTTGCAGTCGTGGTGCCGTCACCGGCGATGTCAGATGTCTGTGAAGCAACTTCCTTCACCATCTGTGCACCCATGTTCTCAAAGTTGTCTTCGAGTTCGATTTCCTTGGCGACCGATACACCGTCTTTCGTGACGGTCGGTGCACCGAAGGCTTTATCAAGAATCACGTTGCGGCCTTTAGGGCCCAGTGTGACTTTAACGGCGTTAGCCAGAACATTAACGCCGGCGAACATCTTCGCGCGGGCGTCATCTGAGAATTTCACATCTTTAGCAGCCATTTCACTGCTCCTTTTTTAACTAGTTTTGTAGCCGGCATCGCCGGCGAAAAATTGCCTGAAACGAATCCGGGTTTACTCGAAGACCGCCATGATGTCGTCTTCTTTCATCACCAGCAGGTCTTCACCATCGACCTTCACCTCAGTACCGCTGTACTTGCCGAACAACACCGTGTCTCCCACCTTGACGTCGACAGCGCGGACGTCGCCGTTGTCGAGTGCCTTGCCGGTACCCACGGCCACAACTTCACCCTTGACGGGCTTCTCTGTGGCTGCATCCGGGATCACAATCCCGCCGGCCGACATGCGCTCTTCTTCCATGCGCTTGACGATAATCCGGTCATGAAGCGGACGAATATTCATTTTTGAACTCCTGAAATCGTTCTATAAAACCATCTGAAAATCGATGCAGGGCGCACCAGTAAAGGCTTTCAGGCCCTTATTAGTATTAGCACTCGCCTGCGAGGAGTGCTAATAATAGGGCCCGCGCGCCGGATTTCAAGGGTTGGAACCCGTTCAATGACAGGGATTTGGCCTGCGGGTATGCTGGCGGCGCGCTGGACCGGCCGTAAAGACGGCCCGCAGCGCAGCATCACGGGTTAATCGGGCACTCCCGGAACGGATCATGAGCGGAAATACTCCGGACACACTGCTGGTGTACTGCACCTGCCCTGATGAGGCGGCGGGCGCAGAACTGGCCACACACCTTGTCGAGCAGGGCCTTGCCGGCTGCATCAATGTGCTGCCGGGAATTACCTCTATATATAAGTGGCACGGCACCATGAAATCCGGCACTGAGGCGCTGCTGCTGATCAAAACGCCGGCGAACAAATACCCGGCGCTGGAGCAGGCCATTCGTTCGCGGCATCCCTACGAACTCCCCGAGATCATCGCGGTCTCCATTGAGACAGGCCTGCCTGATTATCTGAACTGGATAGCGCAAGAGACCGACATCCGAGAGACCGACATCTGAATGAGCATGAACCTCGCAAAACTCGCCGTGCGCCGGAAAATCAGCATCGCTGTGCGGGCGGCTCTGGCCGTTGCGTTTGTCGTGCTCGGCCTGTTCGTGGCGCCGGCAGATGCGGCCCGCGAAGTTAAGCGTCCGCAGGAAGTCTTCCTGTATGAAGCGCGCACAGACGGCGATGCCGTCATCGTCGACTGGAAAATCGCCGAAGGCTATTACCTGTATCGCGACAAAATGAAATTGACTGCCGACGGCGTAACCTTCGCGACGCCGCAATGGCCCGCCGGCGAGGTGCACTCCGACGAATTTTTCGGTGAACAGATTATTTACCGCGGCAATGTCAGCATCCGGGTCCCTGTTCGCGCCGTCACGACCACGGCCGCCGAAATAGAACTCGATATCGTGTCGCAGGGTTGCGCGGACTTTGGCCTGTGTTACCCGCCACAAAACTGGTCTGCCACGGTTGCGACACCGGTGCTGCGTGCATCGGCGCAGTTGCCGGGCAGCGCGAACAGCGGCGGTCTCGCCGGCCTGATTACCGGCAGTGACAATCCCAATGCGGACGTCTTGCCTGCCGACCAGGCCTTTGTCGCCGACCTGCGACTGCTGGATGCGTTCACACTGGAAGTGCGCTGGGATATCGCGCCCGGCTACTACCTGTACCGCAAAGACTTCGCGGTCAGCGGCCCGGATACGATCCGTGTAGGCAAACTGCAGTTACCCGAGGGCATTATTGAAAACGACCTCGAGTTCGGTGAGGTCGAGGTGTACTTTAACTCGGTCGTGTTTACCGCACCGCTATCACGCACACCCGCCGCGCAGACCGCGGAATTCGTGCTCGCGTATCAGGGCTGCAAGCAGGGCAGCATTTGTTACCCGCCGGCGACCGTAAAGCGCAGTGTTGAATTGCCCGAAGCCACGGCCGCGGAAGCAGCGGCCGCCGCAGGCGTGCCGCCCGTCTCCGAACAGGATCGCTTGTTCGCCGTGATCGCGGACGGCAGTCTGCTGACGATGATGAGCGTGTTTCTCGGCCTAGGGTTGCTGCTCGCGTTTTCACCCTGCTGCCTGCCGATGGTGCCGATACTGTCCGGCATCATTGCCGGCCAGGGCGACAACATCACCACCAGTCGTTCGTTTTTCCTCTCGCTGGCTTATGTGCTCGGCATGGCGCTGACCTACACGATCGCCGGCGCCATTGTGGGCGCGGCCGGCGGTTCCATCAGCGCGGCGTTGCAGACACCGCCCGTCATTATCTTCGTGGCCGCACTGTTCGTCGTGTTGTCGCTCTCGATGTTCGGTGCCTACGAGGTGCAGGTGCCCGCCGCGTTACAAACCCGCCTGACTGCGCTTGGCAGCCAGGGCAAAGCCGGCTCGTTCGCAGGCACATTGTTCATGGGCGCGATCTCGGCGCTCGTCGTCAGCACCTGCGTCGCACCGCCGCTGGTAGCCGCACTGATGGTGATCGCACAAACGGGCGACGTCGCGCGCGGCGCGCTGGCACTGTTCGCACTCAGTATCGGCATGGGCATCCCGTTGCTGATATTCGGCACCAGCGCGGGCAAACTGCTGCCGAAAGCCGGGCCGTGGATGGACAACATCAAAGCGATCTTCGGCTTCATGCTGCTGGGGCTCGCGGTCTGGATGCTTGATCGCATTCTGCCGGCGACGGTAACGATGGCGCTGTACGCAGCACTCGCGGTGTTTGCCGGTGTCTGGTTCGGCGCCTTCCGCAGTCTGCCTGATGGTGCATCGGGCATTGCGATGTTCGGCAAAGCGATCAGTCTGCTGTTGCTGATGTACGGCGCAACGCTGGGTGTCGGCGCACTCAGCGGCTCAGCCAACCCGCTGCAGCCACTCGACAGGCTGACCGGCAATGCGCCCGAGGAACATGCGCTGCCGTTCGAAATCGTGAAGTCGGTGGACGACTTTGAGGCGGCCCGGGTCGCGGCGGCGGCCGAAGGCAAAACACTGATGCTCGATTTCTATGCCGACTGGTGCGTGTCGTGCAAAGAGATGGAAGCCTGGACCTTTACTGACGAGCAGGTGCAGGCCGAACTCGCTGACACCGTATTGCTGCAGGCAGACGTAACCGCCAACGACGAGGTTGATCAGGCTTTGCTCGAATACTTCGGCATCTTTGGCCCGCCAACCATCGTCTTCTACGACCGCGCGGGCAACGAAATTCAGGGCCAGCGTGTGATCGGCTACATGCCGACCGATGAGTTTCTGACCCATCTTGACTATGTCCTGCGCTGATCGACCCGACTCTTCGTGATGCCTGCCTACATTCGCAATGCGTTGTTCGCCGTTGTCATGCTCTGCGCCATGATTGTCGGTGTGCGCGTTTACCTCGAAGTGGATGCTCGCCAGCAATACGCAGACAGCGTGCCGCGCAGCGGGCAACTCGACAGCGCGCCGGCAACGCTGCCGCACTTCGTGCTCAACGATGTCTGGGGCGAAAGGCGCAATATCCACGAGTGGGCGGGCCAGCCACTGCTGATTAATTTCTGGGCGACATGGTGTGCGCCCTGTCGCCGCGAGATTCCGCTGCTGGAAGCACTGCACAAAGAGCAATCCGGCATACAGGTGATCGGTATTGCGGTTGATGTGCGTGACGACGTCGCGACCTTCCTCGGTGAGTTCGGCGTGAGCTACCCGAATCTGGTCGGCGAAACGGATGCGATCGATGTGGCGGCGATGCTGGGCGTCGATGAGATGGTATTACCGTTCACGGTGCTGGTCGGCGCCGACGGTCAGCTGCTGACGGTGCATACGGGTGAGCTCACGGCCGGTCAGCTGGCCGAAATCGCTGCGATCTCAGCGGCTTACGAGACCAGGGAGCTCTCCGCAGCCGCGGCGCGCGCCGAACTAGCAGAAATCTAGCGCTAAAAAGCTTGGAATTGCGCCGAAATGCGCTAAACTTGCGCCCATCTTGCAGCTTACATAATGCACCGATGGCTTCCATCCTGCTGATCAACGGCCCCAACCTCAACCTCCTCGGTACGCGCGAACCGGAGCTATACGGCGCCACGACGCTCGCGGATATCGAGTCCACGCTGCGTGCCAGAGCCGAGGAACTCGGCCATGAATTCGACTCCCTGCAAAGCAATGCGGAGGCCGAACTCGTCGACCGCGTGCAGGCTGCGGCGGGCAACACTGACTTCATTCTGCTCAATCCGGGCGCCTTCACACACACCAGCGTTGCACTGCGCGATGCCCTGCTCGGTGTCGGCATCCCGTTTATCGAAATACACATCAGCAATATTCACGCGCGGGAAGAATTTCGTCGTCAGTCGTATTTCTCGGACGTTGCCGCCGGCATTATCGCCGGCGTCGGCACGCAGGGTTACGAACTCGCTCTGCACGCTGCACATCACTTACTGGACAACTCGTAACCGGAGCCGTCATTTCCATGGATATCCGTAAAGTCAAAAAACTGATTGAGCTGCTGGAAGAATCCGGCATCGCTGAAATTGAAATCACCGAAGGCGAGGAGTCGGTGCGAATCAGCCGGTACCCGCAGGGGAATCCCGCCATGCCACAAATCGCTTATCCGGCTGCCGCGCCTGCTCAGATTGCAGCGCCGGCCGCGGCACCCGCAGCAGCGCCCGCCGCCGAGACAGCGGCTGAAGCACCTCCGCCGGCAGCCGATGGCAAGACGGTTAATTCGCCGATGGTCGGCACCTTCTATCGCTCACCGTCTCCGGAGGCGGAAGCGTTCGTGAAGCCCGGCGATACGGTCAGCGTCGGTGACACGCTGTGCATCATCGAAGCGATGAAAATGATGAACCAGATCGAAGCCGAAGTGGCCGGCACCATTCTCTCCGTCGAGGTTGAGAACGGCGACGCGGTCGAATTCGGCCAGGTTCTTTTCAAGATCGGGTAACCCATAGCCATGCTTGAAAAAGTACTCATAGCCAACCGTGGCGAAATCGCTCTGCGTATCCAGCGCGCCTGCTACGAACTCGGCATCAAAACAGTAGCGGTGCACTCCACAGCCGACGCCAACCTGAAACACGTGCTGATGGCCGACGAAACGGTTTGCATCGGCGGCGGCCCGTCCAACGAGAGTTACCTCAACATGCCGGCCATTATCTCGGCCGCCGAGGTCACCGATGCGACGGCCATTCATCCGGGTTACGGTTTTCTCTCGGAGAATGCCGATTTCGCGGAACGCGTGGCGGAAAGCGGTTTCACATTCATCGGGCCTTCGCCACAACTGATTCGCACGATGGGCGACAAGGTGTCAGCCATTAAGGCCATGCAGGAAGCCGGGGTGCCCACAGTGCCCGGCTCTGACGGCTCGCTGCCCGAGGATGCCGGCACCTGCCGCGACATCGCGCGCCGCATCGGCTACCCGGTGATTATTAAGGCGGCCGGCGGCGGCGGCGGTCGGGGAATGCGCGTTGTGCATTCTGAAGGCTCACTGATCAACTCCATCAACCTGACCAAATCCGAGGCGGGTGCCGCATTCGGTAACGAAACGGTTTACATGGAGAAGTTTCTTGAGCGGCCGCGCCATATTGAGTTTCAGGTGCTCGGTGATAACCACGGCAATGCAGTGCATTTGTTTGAGCGCGACTGTTCGATGCAGCGCCGTCATCAGAAAGTGGTGGAAGAAGCGCCCGCGCCCGGCCTCAGCCATGAGCGCCGCATGGAAATGGGCGAACGCTGTGCTGAAGCCTGTCGCCGGCTGGGTTACTCCAACGCCGGTACTTTTGAGTTCCTGTATCAGGATGACGAGTTTTATTTCATCGAAATGAACACGCGTCTGCAGGTCGAGCATCCGGTGACCGAATTGATTACCGGTATCGACATCGTGAAGCAGCAGCTGCGCATCGCGAGCAATGAGCCGCTGAGCTTCACTCAGGATGATGTGCAGCTGCGCGGCCACGCGATGGAATGCCGCATCAACGCGGAACACCCGCGCACCTTTGTGCCGTCACCGGGTCGCGTTAACACCTGGCACCCGCCCGGTGGCCCGGGTGTGCGCGTCGACAGCCATCTGTACACCGGCTACTCGGTGCCGCCGTTTTATGACTCGATGGTCGGCAAGCTGATTACGTGGGGCGAAACCCGCGAAGCAGCGATCGCACGCATGAGCGGCGCGCTGGCCGAACTGGTGGTGGACGGTATCGAAACCAACACGCTGCTGCACCGTGAGATTTTCCAGCATGCCGCTTTCAAGCAAGGCGGCACCGATATCCATTACCTGGAAAAACGTCTCGGCCTCTGAGCCCGGCCGACTGCCGCCATGCCCTGGTTGCAAGTCGAAACTCTGGCCGGACAGCGCGACCCGCAAACCGTTGAACGTGTGCTGAGCGAGCTGGGCGCCGCCGCGGTCTGGCTCAAGGATGCCGGTGACGAACCGATACTGGAACCAGCACCCGGAGAAACGCCCGGATGGTCGGAGACGCTGGTGACCGCATTGTTTACCGCTGACTTCAGAGAAGCGGACCTGCGTGCCGCACTTGATGACACGGTGCCGGGTATCGAGTGGCGCTTCGCCGTTGTCGAGGATCAGGATTGGCAGAGTGCGTTTGAACAAACACTCCGGCCCCTGCGTTTCAGCGACCGGCTCTGGGTGATCCCCGACGGTTCACCCGCCCCTGATCACGGCGCGGTGGTCAGGCTCGCGCCGGGGATGGCCTTCGGCACCGGCGAGCATCCGACCACCGCCATGTGCCTGCAGTGGCTTGCGCAACAAGCACTCGATCATGCCGGGGTGCTGGACTACGGGTGCGGCTCCGGCCTGCTCGCAATCGCCGCGCTGAAACTCGGCGCCAGCCGGTGTTGCGCTGTTGATATTGACCCGCAGGCCCTCGACGCGACCGCGGAGAACGCGGCCTCCAACGCCGTGGCCGACCGCCTGATTATTGTCGAACCCGATGCCGTTCCCGCCGGAGCGCAGTATGATGTGCTGGTTGCGAATATTCTGAGCGGCACCCTGATCGATCTCGGTCCGGTGCTGTGCGATCTGGTCAAACCGGGTGCTCCACTTGCGCTGACCGGAATCCTTAGTGAACAGGCCGACGGCGTCATAGCGGCCTGGTCCGGTTGGGCCGATCTGAACGTGGGTGATCAGAACGGTGATTGGGTGTTGCTCAGTGGAATGAAACACACCACGGAACGCGAAACGGAACGCGGAAACTAGCGCGCATGTACACACAGTGCCCTGAATGCGAAACCACTTTTAAACTTGGCGCCGATGATTTGCGGCGGGCCAATGGCAAAGTGCGTTGTGGCGACTGTGACCATGTGTTTAATGCGCTTGAGTACCTCGCCGAAGAAGTCGAGGAAACGGAAGAAGACCTCGCCGTTGCTGCTGCAAGTGGTGAAGCGCGGGACGGCTGGACGAGCAGCGAGCGCAACCCAACCGGCGAGCTCGATCCTGATCTGGACGACTATGAGACGTCTGCGTACATCGACCAGGAGGATGAAGACCGCGATGAGCTCGAGGAATCTGACTTCGGGGAACCTGATGATGACGGCCCCATCCTGCTGATCGACAATGACGACGCTGAAGGCGAGCCCGACACGCCGACCGACGATGATGATGCCGAGGCAACAACGGCATCCGACGACGATAATGACGACGGCGAGGACGGAGACGACGTCGATTTCGATGACGAGGTCTGGGAGCAGGTCCCCGGTGTGGCGGCTGACAGTGAGCCAACCGAAGCCGATGAAGTCGATGCGGCTGAGACCCCTGCCGAAGACAGCAAGGATGCCGATGATCTCGAATTCAATGTGCCGGAAGACAAGTGGGGCAACTTTTTCGGCCCATTGCCGAAAGGTCAGACTGCCGCTGTCTGGCAACCGCCGCAGCTGGACGACGATGACACCGAGACGAGTGCTGAAGAAGCCTGGGCCGAACTGACCGAAGACGAGCACGATGGTGATGCGCCCGACGGCAACGGGGAAATACCAGACGAAGGTGACGGTGCGCCGTCATGGAAAGACACTGAAACTGAAACGTCGAACAATCGCTTGTACCTGCTGGGTGGCATCGCACTCGCGGTCATTTTCGTGACGCAGCTGGTGCACTACAACCGCGACCAACTGGCCGCAAGCGAGTCGTGGGGCAGCAACATCCGGGCGGTATACGGGGCATTCGGTGCACCGCTGTACCCGGAATGGTCAATTAATGACTATGAGATCCGGGGCTCCGAAGCCGTCGCCGGCGAAACCGGCCGCGACATACTCGACATCCGCGCACAAATCGCCAATACAGGCACGCGCGCCACGGGCCTGCCGCGTTTGCGCATCCTGCTGAAAGACCGCTGGTCAAACCCGGTCGCGGCGCAGGACTTCAGTCCGGAGGAGTACAACAGCGATCTGGCGGCAGATGCGCTGCTGGCCCCGGGTGAAATGATCAGCGCACATGTCAGCATTCAGGATCCCGGTTCAGGCGCGCAGGGTTTCGAAGTTGAACTCTGTCTGCCGCGGCGCGATATGGGTCTGGAATGCACGGGTCAGCCTTTCAAATAGGCCCCCACCGGATTACCGGTCGCGCGGTGCTGGCGCCCATGGCCGGTCTGACGGATCAGGCCTTTCGCAATCTCTGCCGTGATTACGGCGCCGCCATGGCGGTGTCCGAAATGACCACGGCCGATACGCGCCTGTGGAACACGCCGAAAAGCCGCAGCCGGCTCCAGCTCGACGGCGAGAACGGCCTCAGGATCGTGCAGATCGCCGGCACCGAACCGGACCAAATGGCTGAAGCGGCAGCCGCTGTGACTGCGCGCGGCGTCGACATCATTGATATCAATATGGGCTGCCCCGCGAAAAAGGTCTGCAACAAGCTGGCCGGCTCCGCGCTGATGAAAGACGAAACGCTCGTGCGCTCCATTCTCGAAGCGGTGGTCGGTGCCACGCCCCTGCCGGTCACACTGAAAATTCGCACAGGCTGGGACGAAACGCACAAGAACGCGCCGCGTATTGCAGCGATCGCCGAAGAAAGCGGTATTTGCTCACTCACTATTCACGGCCGTACTCGCGCCGGGATGTTCAAAACCGATGCGGAGTACGACACGATCCGCGACATCAAACGCACCGTATCGGTGCCCGTCATCGCCAATGGCGACATTGAATCACCGGAAAAAGCCCTGCAAGTTTTGCGCCATACCGGTGCAGATGCCGTGATGATCGGTCGCGGTGCATTGGGCAGGCCTTGGATTTTCCGAGAGATAAACGCAATTCTTGAGAGCTGTGACGAACCGACAGAGTCTGATTTAGACCGGGCAAAAATTAAGCAGAAGGCCGGCGAAATGCTTCCAGAAACTGTCGTCCGTGATATTATGCTCGCTCACCTGACAGCACTGCACCGATTGCACGGAGAACATCGGGGTGTTCGTTTGGGGAGAAAGCATCTGACCTGGTACTGCAAGTATCTGAACGGGGCGGAAGATTTTCGCAACGCGATCGTTCGGGTTGAAAGTTCTGCTGCTCAGCTGCAACTAACAAAAGAATTTTTCGCACAACATTAGTTTTCATGAACGAGCGCAATGCCCGTTCATAGCGGAGCGTTACGCAGTGCCCATAACGAAAAAAACCAAACGCAAAAACACGGCCGGTAAAAAATCGGCCGGCGCAAAAAAATCAAAGAACACCGCAACAGACGCACAGCTGCAAAGTCGCAATCGTCTGTTGAGCAACTTCACCGAAGACACGATGAAGTCGTACTTCAAAAACCTGAACGGCCACAAACCAGCGGACATCTATCGTCTTGTGCTGGGCGAGGTAGAGCCGCCACTGTTGCGGGCTGTCCTGGAGTATACCGAGGGTAATCAAACACTTGCGGCAGATATGCTGGGCCTGAACCGGGCCACATTGCGCAAGAAACTTAAGCAATACGATCTGCGCGCCTAGATCACACACACCGTCGCGACTTCACGCAGTAAATCGACAATCAGGAATACACCATGCGAGCTTTGATCAGCGTCTCCGACAAGTCCGGCGTCGTGGAATTTGCGTCTGCGCTCAGTGAACTCGGCGCAGAAATCCTGTCCACCGGCGGCACGGCGAAGACGCTGCGCGAAGCCGGTCTCGATGTCATCGACGTCTCGTCGGTCACTGAATTTCCCGAGATTATGGACGGTCGGGTCAAGACGTTGCATCCGCGCATTCACGGCGGGCTGCTGGGTCGCGGTGAACACGATGCTGAGGTGATGGCCGAGCACGGCATCACCCAGATCGATGTGCTGGCGGTGAACCTCTATCCTTTTGAGCAAACGGTTGCACGCGACGACTGCACACTCGACATGGCGATTGAGAACATCGATATCGGCGGGCCGGGCATGATCCGTGCAGCGTCGAAGAATCACGCACACGTCGCAGTCGTGGTCGACCCGACCGACTACGACAGCATCATTACGCTGCTGAAAGACAACAACGAGATTCCGTTAGCGACCCGCCGCGCGCTCGCCAAAAAGGCTTTCGGCCATACTGCCTGTTACGACGCCGCAATCTGGAATTACTTTCAGTCGCAGGACGGCGCCGACGAATTTCCGCAGCGTCTGCCGGTTGGCCTTACGCTGCAAAACACGCTGCGCTACGGTGAGAACCCCCATCAGTCAGCCGCTCTGTATACGTCGGCCGGCCACAGCAGCGGCACGCTCGTCGGGTCGACTCAACATCAGGGCAAAGAGCTGTCGTTCAACAACATCTCGGATGCCAATGCGGCCCTTGAATGCGCCAAGGCGCTGGACAGCAGCGGCTGCGTCATCGTCAAACATGCCAATCCGTGTGGCGTCGCGCTGCATGAGGACCCCGAGCAGGCCTATCAGAAAGCCTATGCCTGCGACCCGACCTCCGCCTTCGGCGGCATCATTGCCTTTAACTGCGAGATCTCCAAAGCGGCCGCAGAAGCGATCGTCGCCAATCAGTTTGTCGAAGTGGTAGTAGCGCCGAGCTGGGCGGACGGCGCGATTGAGGCATTTAGCGGCAAGAAGAATGTGGGGGTGCTGGAATGCGGGCCGTGGTCTGCCGCCGACGCACCGGGTCGCATCATGCAACAGGTTGAAGGCGGCATGCTGGTGCAGGATAAAGACGTGGAAGACGTGAGCCGCGATGATCTCAAAGTGGTCACCAAACGCCAGCCCACCGAACAGGAAATCGACGACGCCCTGCTGGCATGGCGGGTCGTGCGCTACGTCAAGTCCAACGCCATTGTATACGGCAAAGACAACGCCACTCTTGGCATCGGCGCCGGGCAGATGAGCCGTATCATGAGTGCGGAGATCGCCGGGCAAAAAGCCGCCGAGGCCAAGCTTGATCTGAATGGCGCGGCGATGGCATCCGATGCGTTCTTCCCGTTCCGCGACGGCATCGATGTCGCGCACAAGCTGGGCATTCAGGTGGTTATTCAACCCGGCGGCTCGATGCGCGATCAGGAAGTCATTGATGCCGCGGATGAACACGGCATCGCAATGCTGTTCACCGGCATGAGGCATTTCAGGCATTAAAAACGACACCAATTTTCCAGCTTGCTGGAAAATTAGACGGTGGAGTTTTCGTCGGAAAAGATAAAGTCTTTTCCGACGTCTTAGAGGATAG
>JABDLC010000076.1 GCA_013001905.1 Gammaproteobacteria bacterium
CCGGGTCCCAGTTCACGAGGCGCTTGCCGCGATAAATCAGGCCATCTTCATAAAGATCGACGAAGACTTTCTTGACCGCCTCCGAACAGCCGTCATCCATCGTGAAGCGGTCGCGGCTCCAGTCCACGGAGGCGCCAAGCCGGCGCGTCTGTTTCGCAATCTGGCCTCCTGACTCTTCCTTCCACTGCCAGACGCGTTCCACGAATTTTTCTCTACCGAGATCGCGTTTCGACTTGCCTTCGGCATTGAGCAGGCGTTCGACGACCATCTGCGTGGCAATGCCTGCATGATCCATGCCGGGCTGCCAAAGCGTGCGGTGACCCTTCATCCGATAGTAGCGGGTCAATGCATCCTGGATCGTGTCACCAAAACCATGCCCCATGTGCAATGTTCCGGTCACATTGGGCGGCGGAATCACAATGCAGTACGGGCTGCCATCGCCTTGTGGGGCAAAATAGCCGCGCTCTTCCCAGCGCTCATACAAGCGCTGTTCGATGTCTCTGGGGTTGTAGGATTTGTCCATCTAGAGATTATGTGTGTTGAGTTCGTGGCCGTGGTCGCGATAAGCGGCGTAGCGTTTGCGGCTTTTTTCGCGGCAGGTTTGGTCGGAGGTTACAAGCTCGGCGACACGCGGGAAACCCTCCATGAATGCAGGAATATCGTCGCAGAGATTAATCAGCAGATCGCGCGTACCGATACCGGCATCGTTACTGCCGATCATGATTGGCGACGCCTCGGTGCCGTCGTCGCGACCGGCGAGACCATGGGGTATAAAACTGCCATCCCGGAATGTCCAGAGCAGCTCGTCAAGGCGCTCGGCGTCGCTTTGGCTACCGGCGTGGATGTAAACAGTATTGTCGAGGCGCCAGGCTTTCTCAGCGAGTTTGCACGCCAGCATGTGGCGGGCGCGTTCATCGACCTGCGCGAGAACGTAAAAATCCACTCTTGCCATTGGGGTTCCGGTCAGGGCAGGGCGCCGCAACGTGCGAGCAGCACCTGGGTCAACATCGGCACGGGCCGGCCTGAACCACCCTTGCGGGCACCTGACTTCCAGGCTGTTCCAGCGATATCCAGGTGTGCCCAGTCCATGCCATCCGTGAATTTTCCAAGGAAACAGCCGGCCGTAACCGCGCCGCCGCCTGGTCCACCGATATTCGCCATATCAGCGAAGTTGCTCTTGAGCTGGGCAGCATATTCATCGCCCAACGGCATTGGCCAGCCACGGTCCTCCGCCGCATCACCAGCAGCAAAGATCTCCTCACGCAACGCGTCGTTGTTGCTCATTATTGCCGTGCGGTGCGCACCCAGCGCTACGACGCATGCGCCTGTCAGCGTGGCCACATCGATGATAGCCGCCGGCTTGAAGCGCCGCGAATAGGTTAGCGCATCGCACAGGATGAGGCGGCCTTCGGCGTCCGTGTTTAGAACTTCGATTGTCTGGCCCGACATGCTCTTGACGATGTCGCCTGGCTTGGTGGCGGTGCTACTAGGCATGTTTTCGACGGCCGGTACAACAACATTTACATTAATCGGCAGTTTCATCGTTGCGACCGCGGCCATGGTTCCGATCACGCCGGCGGCGCCGCACATATCGAATTTCATTTCGTCCATCGCCGGGCCGGGCTTCAGTGATATGCCGCCCGTGTCGAAGGTAACGCCCTTGCCGACGAGTACGACCGGTTTGTCGCTACCGGCGCCCTTGTACTGCATCACGATGAGCTTGGCAGGCTCAGCCGTGCCGGCGGTTACGGATAACAGCGAACCCATGCCGAGCCGCTTCATCTCGGCTTCGTTAAGAACCTTGGTCGTCAACTTGCCATTGCCGGCCGCGAGTTTCTTGGCAACGCGCGCGAGGTAGCTGGGCGTGCAGACGTTGGCAGGCAGATTGCCAAGGTCCTTGGCCAGGCTCACACCTTTCGCAATACCATCACCGTGCTGGGCGCCGCGCGCCGCTTTGGCGGCGTCACCGCGTTTGGCGATCGAATGCCCGTAACTGCTGAGTGGCATCGGCTTCTTCTTGCGGCCGCTCTTCATTTCAGTGAAACGGTAGAGCGTATCGCCCATCGCCTCGACCGAGTGGCGGGCGAGGTAATACGGGCTCGTCCCATCCACGGGTTCCAGTGTCAGCGTGTTCAGAATCTTCTTGGTCTTGGACCCGTCGAGAGCAGTAATCGCAGCAGCCACGGCCTTCTTGTAGATCGTGCTATTCATCTTGCTGAACTTGCCTAGACCGACCACAGCAACCCGCCGGGCCCTGACGCCGGGTACGCCCGTCAGTATCCGGCACCGCCCTGGTGCGCTCGAGATATCGCCGGACTTGAGTAGCGCGCTCAGGTGTCCCTTGCTCGACGTATCGATGTCCGCAGCGCCGGCGCCCAGCTTGTTGCGCGCGTAGACGCCAACGATGACGCAATCCGCTGCTCTTTTGGATGCTTTGCTTGTAGTCGTGAAATATTCCATAAATCCTTTGCTGCCTTATTATTTTTTCAGGGCTGTAACAGGTAAAACAATCCGGTAGTCTAACCGTTTCGGGCAACCGCAGCTAC
>JABDLC010000154.1 GCA_013001905.1 Gammaproteobacteria bacterium
CCCTGGATCTGGTCGAACCTGTATGAGCTGCGCAGCTTTTTCATGACGGCCAGCTACCCGTCGACGTTTGTCTTCGGCCTCAGCCTGATCAGCTTCTGGTTAACACTCAGTTTTATGCGCGGGATGACCGGTTTTTTCAGCGGTCTGGCGTTGTTACTGCTGCTGTCGGCGCTCGGTTTTGTATCGCACGCCCTGACCGGCGTATTTCTGGTCGGCGCCACCTGTCTGCTGGCAGTCACTGAGCAGGATGCACCGCCCAGCCTGCGCGTGATGGTCATCATTGCCGCCTGCAGCGGCCCTTTACTGGCAGCGCTGTGGCCCTTCTTTCCGGTCTGGGACGTCATACTCGCGAGTTCGGCCGAGGTCGACGACCGCACCTGGCAGGTATTCAGCGGGTTCGATGCCATGCTGGAGCGCGCGCGCTCGGGCGCCTGGTGGCACATGTTTTTTGACCCGGCTCAGTTCATCACATCACTGGGCCCGGCGCTGCTCGGCATTCCTCTGGCATTGTGGCTGCTGCTGCGCTGGCGTGAACTGTTCATCCCGCTCGGACTGCTCATGATGACGGGCCCGCTGATTCTTAATGTTTTCTTTCAGGTAGCGCTCGCGCATCGTTTTCTTCTGTACGCCGTGTTCTTCATGCACCTCGCTATAGTCTGGGGAATACTCGAGCTGTTTGATCGCTGGCGCATCCAGCGTCGCGAGAATAAGCGAACACCCGGCGTCACGATCACTGTGGGTGCTGTGCGAGTGCTCGTAGCGCTCGCCGTCATCGGTCACGTCGCACTGCTCATCGGTGACTACAACGGCAAGCACCTCAAGTACACGCTGGAACTGATCGACAAACGACATGCGCTGCCTGCCGGCTACGACACTCCGCGGCTGTACACCGAACTGACGGAGGAACTGCCGCAGGACGCAGTAGTAATCGGCAACAGCCGGCTGACCTGGCCACTGTCCACGTTTCGGGGTAAAGCCGTGGCGCTGCCGGAGAATCACGAAAATTCGCTGTTACGCGATCAGTTTGAACGAGTGGATGCCGTTAATCTCTGGCTGGCGCCAGCCACATCAGCTGAGGATCGCGCCCGGATTGCGGCCCTGTATGACGCTACGCATGCGCTGGTAAACCTGCAGACTACCGACGTTGCAGTGCTGCAGTGGCTCAGCGACAACGCGATACCGTTGACCACCGTCGAGCGCTACCGGATGTACCGCCTGAACTGACGCATTACGCCCGTTGCGAGCCCCGCTGGTTATTCAACTAGCTGCACACCGTAGCCGGCGCTGCGGATGCCGGCCAGCCACTCATTGCTTGCGTAGGTGCAGATCCGGTCATCGGTTGCGGGCACATCCAGCGCGACAAACTGATAACGAGCATTAAATTCGTCCTCGGCCAGCATGCCGCGATAAATTTCGTACATCCAGTTATCCGGGTTCTTGTAGCGATTCTCCGGCGGCCGGTTACGCGGACACAGCGTCGGCTCAAACAAATCAGGCGGGTACTGCCAGAACACTCTTTTGTTAAAGGCCGCATGGCCACGTGTGCCCTTCTTGTCGCCGTCATGGTGAGCCATCGGCGTAAAGTTCAGGCCCATGGTATCGATAACATCACCGCGGTAGCCGATCTTGTGCCCGCCGGCTGCACTGACAGCAATCACCGGCAGTCCGCCCGCGTAGTCATCATACAGACGATGCAGATACTCGCCGCTCAGTATGTGGCGTTCGCTCAGTTCGAACAGGTGCCGCAGCCGCGGCCGGTCTTCCTGAATATCGGGCCAGCGAAACGCATTGGCCCAGGTCAGTATCCCGATCAACGCGATTGAGCAGACAATCGTGATTCGCGGGTTGCCGATCTG
Source organism: Gammaproteobacteria bacterium (assembly GCA_013001905.1). GTDB lineage: Bacteria > Pseudomonadota > Gammaproteobacteria > Steroidobacterales. The sequence continues at coordinate 1,857 of JABDLC010000154.1, forward strand.
CCACCAGCGTTCCGGCAGCGGCAGGTAAAAAAGTATCAGGATCAACAACGGCCAGATCGGCTGGTAAAAACGAAAGCCGCCGAAAATATCACCGCCCATCAACACCGGCAGAATAATGCCGACGATGATTAATCCTGCCAGTGAAAACTCAGCCACACGACGCGGCGCCAGATCGCCCTCACCCAGCACCAGTTCCCGCAGCGCGGGATACAGATTGCGCAGGAAACTGAACAGCGCAGCCAGCACCAGCGGCACGACCAACGGGCTGGCCTTGGCAAACTGATACAGATACTCCAGGCCGAAGCGCAGGTTGTAAAACTTGTCGGGTGTCACCTTCACGTAGTAGGTGTTCGGCAGCGGATAGCCGAAATACGCGAGGCGAAACGCAATCAAAGCGCCCAGCGTAAGCAGCGCCGCTGCCAGCACGAGGCCGGCTGTACGTGCGACGCCAACCCACGAGCGCCCCTGCGTGCGCACGATCAGCGCCAACAAGGTGCTGAAGCTCAGCACCCAGGCAATCCCCTCCGGGCGGGTGAGCACCAGCAGGGCATTCAGAAACGCCAGAATTCTGACCGAACGCGGGCCGACCTCACCGTGATGGATGACCTTGAGCAGAAACACACTGATTGCCAGAAGCAGACACGCCCAGAAGCCCGTCTCCATCAGCGACGCGACCGTCCACAGATAAAACGCCGGGTTGGCGACCATCCAGGCGAGGAACAACATCCCGGCGAGTGAAAACGGCAGCCAGCCGCGCCCGGCCGGGTCACCGAAGTGCTGCTCAATATGGTGAATCACGTACCCCAGTACGCCGCCGATCAGCAGCACGTTAGCGAGCAGAAACAGGGGGTATGGAAAATCAGTGAACAGGTAGCCGATCGCGGTCAGCAGCATCCACGACATCGACGAAAAGCCTTCGACCCGCTCACCACCGATGTTGTAAACCAGCCCCTCGCCCATCGCGAGGTGTTTGCTGTAGACAAACAGGATATTGGCATCGTCGACACCCACCGGCGCAATGCCCATGTAGCTCATCGCAGTAAAGGTCAGTACGGCGGTGAGCGCCAGCACAATGCCGATACGGAGTTTGATGAGGGTGTTGCCCATAAGCACTAGTGTAGCGGTTGACGCGAAATGCGAAAGCGGCGCTTGTCTTAATCGATGACAGGAGGAGCCGGCATCAGGAGCAAAAAACCCCGCCCGGTTGCCCGGACGGGGTCGTCGTCTTTCGACAGCGGTTGGGCTGGCTTACATCATGCCGCCCATGTCACAACGCTCAGGCGCCGTGGCAAGGCAACCTACATCATGCCGCCCATGCCTCCCATTCCACCCATGTCAGGCATCGGTGCTCCCGATGATTCGACGGGCTTCTCG
>JABDLC010000043.1 GCA_013001905.1 Gammaproteobacteria bacterium
CATGAACGCAGCGAGACCTCTCTACGACTACGACAAATACTGGGCGGAATGCTATGGCACCGCGCCTTTTTTGCCGATGTCGCGTGCCGAGATGGACGAGCTGGGGTGGGACTCCTGCGACATCATCATCGTCACTGGTGATGCATACGTTGATCACCCGTCATTCGGCATGGCCATCATCGGTCGGCTGCTCGAGTCACAGGGGTTTCGCGTTGGCATCATCGCCCAGCCGGACTGGCAATCGAAGATTGCGTTCGAGGCGCTCGGCAAGCCGAACCTGTTCTTCGGGGTCGCAGCAGGCAACATGGACTCGATGATCAACCGCTACACGGCGGATCGAAAGATCAGGAACGATGATGCCTATACACCCGGTGGCGTTGGCGGCCGCAGGCCGGACCGCTGTTCGCTGGTGTATTCGCAGCGCTGCAGGGAAGCATACGGCGACGTGCCGATCATACTGGGCGGCATCGAGGCCTCGCTGCGGCGCATTGCCCACTACGATTACTGGGAGGACAAGGTACGACGCTCTATTTTCGTCGACGCACATGCAGACATGCTTCTCTACGGCAACGCAGAACGCGCCGTGGTCGAAGTGGCGCACCGCCTGGCACGCGGTGAGGCCTTCAGTGAGATAAATGATATTCGCGGCACCGCGTTTCTCCGCAAGGACACGCCGGACGGCTGGTGGGAAATCGATTCCACCCGCATCGACCGGCCCGGGCGCATCGACGCCATTGTCAGTCCCTATGTCAATACGCAGGACACAGAAGCCTGCGCTACAAAGCAGGCGGAGAACGAACCAGGCGCCGCAGGTAATGTGTTGCGCTTCGTACCCGATGCGAAGAAAAACCGCTCGCGTTCCGTTATCCGGCTGCCGTCTTATGAGAAAGTGCGCAACGATAAAGCACTTTATGCGCATGCCAACCGCGTGCTGCATCTGGAAACAAACCCCGGGAATGCGCGTGCCCTGGTGCAGGCGCACGGGCGCCAGGAGCTGTGGCTGAACCCGCCGGCACAACCCCTGTCGACGGCCGAGATGGACTTCGTGTTCGGCCTGCCCTACGCACGGGTGGCGCACCCGGCCTACGGCGACGCGAAAATTCCCGCGTACGAGATGATTCGTTTCTCCGTCAACATCATGCGCGGCTGCTTCGGTGGTTGTACATTCTGTTCCATTACTGAACACGAAGGCCGCATCATCCAGAGTCGTTCGGAAGAATCGATACTCGAGGAGGTCGAGAAGATTCGCGATACCGTGCCGGGCTTCACGGGCGTCATTTCCGATCTCGGTGGCCCAACGGCGAATATGTACCGCCTTGCCTGCAAGAGTAAAAAGATCGAAGCAGCCTGTCGTCTACCGAGCTGCGTGTATCCGGATGTGTGCAGTAACCTGAATACTGACCACTCGTCGCTGACAAAACTCTATCGTAAAACACGTGCTTTGCCTGGCATCAAAAAAGTACTGATTGCGTCGGGCCTGCGCTACGACCTGGCGATCAAGGACCCGGAGTATGTAAAAGAACTCGTGACGCACCACGTTGGCGGCTACCTGAAGATTGCACCGGAGCATACCGAACGCGGGCCGCTCGACAAGATGATGAAGCCGGGCATTGGCAGCTACGATCGATTCAAGGAACTGTTCGAGCAATACAGCAAGGAGGCTGGCAAGGAGCAGTACCTGATCCCCTACTTTATCGCTGCGCACCCGGGAACGACCGACCTCGACATGGTCAACCTCGCGCTGTGGCTGAAGAAGTACAACTTCAGGGCAGACCAGGTGCAGGCTTTTTACCCCTCGCCAATGGCAACGGCGACGGCCATGTATCACACGTCAAAGAATCCACTACGCAAAGTCTCCTATAACAGCGAAGAGGTGGAGATTGTCAAAAGCCGCGTGAAACGCCGCCTGCATAAGGCACTCTTGCGCTATCACGATCCGGACAACTGGCCGCTGATTCGTGATTCGCTAAAAGAAATGAAGCTCGCACACCTGATTGGCTCTGGCCCGGAAAAACTGGTGCCGGCTACGCAACCAAAAGGCTACAAAACGAATCAGTCAGCGCGGCGCAAGAACACCCGCAGCGCTCACGAGAAAAGAGTGAAGCGGGGCAAGCTGTTGACGCAGCACTCGGGGCTGCCGCCACGTTCGACGCAGTAACGGGCTGCACTGCTAGTAGCCTCAATCTAAAAAAGTTAAGCGGTCGAACCGATTTCCTGCGTGCCGATTGAATCGGTTCGCCCCTGTTCTTCCTGATGACTCAAGGTGCCGCTATATAGCATCGCGGACATTGCCTGAGAGGTTACAATCGAGGCTGAATCGACAGGTCCGAAAATGAATCAAAAGTCGCGCGCGAACCAGGAAGGAAAATCACTTGCCGCTTTCAGCGGTTACCTGACCCGATTGGTGCAGGGAAAGCTGTGGCTGCAGGTGCTCATTGGCATGCTGCTGGGGCTGCTTGTCGGAATAGCCATCGGCCCCGGGGCCGGTCTGCTGGAATCCGAAACCAGCCAGGTTGTTGGCAACTGGCTTGCGTTTCCCGGCCGGCTGTTTCTCGTGACGATCCAGATGATTGTCGTGCCACTGGTGTTCGCCTCGATCATCCGGGGACTTGCCGCGGGCGGCGATATCGAACGCCTGAAAAAGTTGGGATTGTGGGTGACCGGATTTTTTGTAACCACAACCGCCATTGCCGCAACAATCGGCATCCAGCTTGCACTGACGATCGAGCCTGGCAGCTACCTGGAGCTCGGCGAGCAGATTGCGGAGCTCTCAACCGCGCCCGGCGCAGAAATCGATGCGCCGGCAGGGCCAAAGTTTACGCAGCTACCCGAGGTTGTTATCGATCTGCTGCCCGCGAACCCGCTGAACGCACTGGTGGAGGGCCAGATGCTGCAGATTGTGCTGTTCGCGTTCGTCATCGGCATTGCGTTGCTGTCGCTGCCGCCGGACTCGTCGCGACCCATGCTCGAACTGCTCGGATCATTGCAGGAAGTGTGCATGACGGTGGTCCGCTGGGCGATGACCATCGCGCCGTTTGCCGTGTTCGGCCTGATGGCGCAGCTCACCAGCCGCACCGGCTGGCAAACACTGCTGGGTCTAAGCGTTTACGTCGGCACGGTATTACTCGGACTGCTGCTGATGCTGGCCTTCTATATGGTGTTTCTGCGACTGGTGGCAAAGCTGCAACCGCGCCGCTTTCTGCGTGACACGCGCGAGCTGATGCTGCTCGCTTTCAGCACCTCGAGCTCGGCGGCGGTGATGCCACTGTCAATGAAAACCGCCGTGGAGAAATTCGGCGTTCGCTCGAGCGTTGCCCAGTTTGTCATTCCACTGGGTGCAACAATCAACATGAACGGTACCGCGCTTTACCAGGCGGTGGCCGCCATGTTCCTGGCACAGGTTTTTTCCGTAGACGTGACGACCGGCGGCATGGTGCTCATTATTGCGATGTCAGTGGGCGCGTCGATTGGTTCGCCAGCGACGCCAGGCGTCGGCATTGTCATTCTTGCGAGCATATTGGGTACGATCGGCGTGCCGCCAGCCGGCGTGGCGCTGATTATCGGCGTCGATCGCCTGCTCGACATGAGTCGCACGGCGGTCAACGTCGCCGGCGACATGGTGGCGTCGATCTTTGTCGACCACCGCATACTCGGCAAGAAGGTACTTGAGGATAAAGAGGAAACGGATGCTGGCAAGGACCCCGGTGATACATAAGACAAGCGTGCCTGCGCTGCTGATTGCGCTGGCATTGATGGGCGGATGTACAAACCTGGGCCCCAGGGCCATCGAGGCCGGCCGTGCCGACTACAACACCGTACTGCGTGATACGACAGACCAGCAGCTGCTGGTGAACCTTGTGCGGCTGCGTTACCGCGACCGGCCGTATTTTCTCGAGGTCTCCGCCGTGACCACCCAGTTTGCCTTCAGCCCGCAGCTCTCGGCGACGGCGGGGATAGGCTCGTCTCCAGATGACCCGGACGCAACGCTGAGCGGGGGCGCAGGCTATGAGGAACGGCCGACGATCAGCTATGCGCCGCTGCAGGGCGACGAGTTCACGCGGCGCCTGCTCACGCCGATATCACTCGAAGCACTCGTGTTGCTGAGCCACTCAGGCTGGAGTGTGGAGCGCCTGCTGCGCATGTGCGTGCAGCGGATCAACTCTATTCCGAACGCCGTAACGGCGTCGGGACCGACGCCTGACATCGCACCGGACTACGAGCGCTTTCACGAACTCGCCGTGCTGCTGCGAAACCTGCAGCTCACGGATGATATTGCGATCGGCTTTCAGCAAGGTGCAACAGCGAGGCTGGTGTTCACGGACCGCGCGATGGCGAGTTCGGCGTACCGTAATATTGTCGAGATCCTCGGCATCACGCCCGGTCGAAGCCAGTACGACATTGTGCCGGGCCTGCGCCAGATGGGGCCAGACGCCATCAGTATACAAACGCGTTCGCTGAACGGCATTCTGCATTACCTGTCACACGCCGTTGCGGTGCCCGCGCTGCATACGGCGGACGGCCTGGTGACTGACACCCGCGACAGCGGCGGCCTGCCGTTCGATTGGGACGATCTCACCAGCGGATTGTTGCGGATCGAGGCCGATCGCGAGCCACCGGATAACGCGGCGGTAAAGGTCAGGTATCGCGATCACTGGTTTTACATCGCCGATAACGACCTGCCCTCGAAGTCGACCTTTTCGCTGCTCGCGCAGCTGTTCGCATTGCAGGCGGGGGACGGGGAAGCACTGCGACCGGTGCTGACGATTCCGGTCGGTGACTAACAATAGGCGCGTGATGGCCATTGGCGTCAGTGCAGGAGTTAAGGGGACGAACCGATTTTATAGCATCGCCTGATTCGGTTAGGCCCCTAAACTTTTCCAACCCAATTTTCGGGATCGTTGAATCCCCTCCCCAGGTCGCGTTGCAGTTGGCGCACAAGACTGATCATGGCAAGCTGCTTTATGCCGATGAGCGCGGGCTATGGTTGCGCCGGTTGGACATATTCGAACCAAGGAGGTCGCAGCGATGAAGCGAGTCGCGATTCTGATTTTAATAATGCTCTGTCCGTCGATAGCAGCATTCGCGGACATGCCCCGAAACCAGGCGATACACATAACGATGCGCGACGGCGTTCGCATCGCAATTGACGTATGGCTGCCTGCAGACATTCAGAGTGACACGAAATTGCCGACGCTCATGCATGCGACGCGCTATTGGCGTGCGCTGGAAAGCACGCAGAGTGGTATCGAGCATGATAATCGCTTCGCCGAAGCGGAGCGGGTCAACAACGCAGGATATGCACTCGTTTTAGTCGACGCCCGCGGCAGCGGCGCTTCATTCGGCTGGCGCGCCTATGAGAGAAGTGTCGCTGAAGCCACGGATTATGGAGAAGTGGTTGACTGGATTATCAGCCAGTCATGGTCCAACGGGCTCGTTGGTGCTTACGGGATCTCCTATGCCGGCAACACCGCCGAATTGCTGCTAATCAATCGTCACCCGGCCGTCAAGGCCGTCGCGCCACTTTTCAACGACTTCGACAATTTCACGCATCTCGCCTTTCCGGGCGGCGCCCTCACAGCCGGAAATCTCGGGCGCTGGGGAAACCGTGTCAACATCATGGATCAGAATGACATCTGTGGCGTGCGCGGCCTGCCTGGCGACGAATGTGAGACGCTAAAAAAGGAATGGACTGGCGTTAAGCGTGTCGATAATGACATCGACGGAGAGTTGTTGCGGCAGGCCACAGCCGAGCACTCTCGCAATGTACATCCGTTTGAAGCTGCCCTGAAATATGAATTTCGCGATGACCCGTGGGGGCCGCCGGACGGCGTCCGGGATGCAGGTTTCCGCGGCAGCCCCGCGGGACACCTGGACGATATTGAGGCATCCGGCACGCCCATGTTTATTCGGGCGGGCTGGCAAGACGCCGCAACCGTCAATGGAACGTTGGGGCGCTTCATGACGATCGACAACACGCAAGTTGTCACCATAGGCCCGTGGGATCACGGGGCGCGTCGGGATGCCGATCCGTTTCATCCTGTCGACACTCCGGTTGCGCCGAGGCCGGACCAGCAGTTTGCGGAGATGATCGCGTTTTTCGATCATTATCTCCGGCCTGGTTCCGAGGCCTCAGATACCCGCCTGGATTCGAGCGTCCGTTATTACACGCTGGGTGCGGATCGCTGGAGCGATACGTTAGTCTGGCCACCCGAAGGATTCGAGGAGGAGACATGGTATTTCGGCGCCGACAACAAGCTGACGCAAGATGCGCCGCAAAGCGACCTCGGCTCCGACACATACAGCATTGATTTCGATGCCACCACGGGGCGCCACAATCGCTGGTGGACCAACAACGGCGGTGGCGGCGACGTTGTCTATGGAAACCGTGCAGCGGCCGACGAAAAGTTACTAACGTTTACGAGCGAACCGTTCGTTGTCGACGCCGAGATCACGGGCCACCCCATAATCGAATTGTTTGTCAGTTCGACGCACACTGACGGTCTTTTCATAGCCTATCTCGAAGACGTTGCGCCTGATGGTCACGTGACCTACATCACTGAAGGCCAGCTCCGCGCGCTGATGCGAAAAACGTCCTCCGATCCTCCCCCATACAAAAAACTCGGACCTCATCGCAGTGAACTTCGTGCCGATGCTATGC